>NZ_GG665958.1:7961-73631 GCF_000156555.1 Acinetobacter sp. ATCC 27244 | reverse complement strand
TATTCAATAAAGAAGATTTGGCTCGTGAGAAAGCATTGGAACTTGATGCGGAAGTGAAGCAAGTACAGTCAGTGACTGCCAACCGTCCTGAAAAGGCACTGGTCGTTTTACATAATAATGGTGCTTTTAGCAACTTTGGTATTCAGTCTAGATATGGTTTTGTTTTTAATGCATTCGGGGTAAAGCCAGCGAGTAAGGCTAAAGATACAAGTTTGCATGGACAGCCGATTTCGAGCGAATTTATTAAACAAGCAGATCCAGACATTCTTTACATTGTCGATCGAACTGCCGTGATGGAACGTCGCTCAACAATTAATGCTGCAACTGTAGAGAATCCATTATTACGTCAAACCAAGGCTTGGAAAAATGGTCGCGTTATTTTTGTCGATGCGGATGCGTGGTACACCACCGCTGCAAGCCCAACCTCACTCAAAATAGTGATGAATGACGTGAAAAAAGGCTACCAATAAGCTGCATCAAGAATAGCTGAATAAGATTTTAAAAGCATAAGTTTTCACTATTTTACTTGATATTTCAAGTAGATGGTACATAGAACAATGAATCACAACATTAAAGGCCTTCAAATGAATAATGTTATATATAACCGTAACTTAGAAACTGAACATCGTAAAATATTTAAAAAACATTCATTTGCATTAAATGGTATTGCCTCTGCAAGGATGGCGTTACGATTTGGTTATGCATTGGGCACAGTCTTTATGATCTGCGCATCAAATGCGCATGCTGATGTGGCAAATGTCTCGACAAAGGGGATTGACCAACAACAAAATGCTCAGTCGAATGTCGCATCGTTACCGATCATTACTGTAAAAGCCGAACAAGAAGATCGTTACGCAGGTGGGCAGGTTTCATCGAAAAGCTCATTGGGTTTTTTAGGTGATAAAACCTTTACGGAAAATCCATTTAATACCATTGCATATACGGATACATATATCGCAGATAAACAGGCAAAAGATATAACAAGTGTGATTGCGAAAACGGATCCATCTGTGTTCACAAATGGGGCAAGTGGTGGCTGGAGTGAAAACTATTATATCCGTGGCTTTGAGTCGAGCCCGAGTGATATGTCTATGAATGGATTGTTTGGTATAAGCCCATATTATCGAACTTCACCTGAAATGTTTGAAAAAGTAAATGTACTTAAAGGCCCATCTGCACTACTTAATGGCATGCCACCAACAGGTTCTATAGGTGGGACAGTTGATCTCACGACCAAACGTGCCACGGATGAACCATTAACCCGTTTGACTACGACATATATGTCTGATTCTCAGATTGGTGGGCATTTAGATGTTGGACGACGATTTGGTGCGGACAAAGAATTCGGTGTGCGAGCAAATGCGGTATATCGAGATGGCTCTGGACCAGTAGAAAAGCAGGATTTGAAAACAGAGTTATTTTCATTAGGAATGGATTGGCGTGGTGATCGTGCGCGAGTTTCGACAGATATTTATACATCCAAAGATCGAGTTGATGGCGTAACACGAGGTATTAATCTTGGAAAAGATATTGCGATTCCAAAACCACCTAAACCTGAGACTTTACTCAATCCAGATTGGTCTTTTGTTGACATTAAAGACAAGGGCGCGATGATACGCGGTGAATATGATCTAACCAACAACGTGATGGGGTATGTAAGCTATGGGCAAAGTAAAACAGAATATAAATATAATGGTGCGATGTCTGCAACTGTTTTAGATAACACTGGAACATTCCAAACAAATATTGGTCAACTGGCATTTGATGTTGATAAAAAGTCTGCCGATGTGGGGTTGAAAGGAAAATTTAATACAGGTGCTGTAGGACATGAATGGGTGGTGAATGCGACATATTACAAACATAATCAAGATGATTATGGGGTAAGAAATGTGGCAGGTGCTGAATGGACGACTAATCTTTATGATCCAATTTGGGGGAAAGCTGTTCCTTTTAACGCGCCTCTAATATCTAACTCTGAATTGCAATTAAATAGTTATGGTTTGGCGGATACCTTATCTTTTATTGAAGATCGCTTACAGTTAACTTTAGGGGTACGTTATCAAGAGGTGGAAAGTAGTAGTTTGTTTGTACCGACATCGACTTTGACTAAATATAAAAAGAATGCAACGACACCAGGAGCCGCAATTCTATTTAAAGCGACAGATAAAGTTTCGATTTATGCAAACTATATTGAGGGCTTAACCAAAGGTGATGCAGCCCCCCTTACTGCGGCAAACTATCCAACGATATTTGCACCTTACAAAACGAAGCAAACAGAACTTGGTGTGAAGATTGATCAAGGTACTTTTGCACATACTTTGTCATTGTTTGAAATCAAAAAACCAAGTGCTTATACTGATTTAGTGACTAATATATATACATCTGGAGGAGAGCAGCGTAATCGAGGAGTTGAATGGAGCTTCTTTGGCTCTCCAATTGAAAATGTACGTTTGATGGGGGGGGCATCTTATATCGAACCTGAAGTGACTAAAACAGCAATCCAAAGCAATGAAGGAAATATGGCCATAGGTGTTCCTAAAACACAAGGGAAATTGGGCGTTGAATGGGATAGCGAAGTTGCACAAGGCGTTTTAACTTTATCTAGCAATGCAACAGCTGTTTCAAAACAGTATATCAATCAAGAAAACACATTGCATATTCCAGGTCGCACGTTGATTGATGTTGGTACACGATATAAAACTTCAATCTCAAATCATCCTATTACTTTTAGAGCAGACATCAATAACTTGACCAATAAAGCTTATTGGGGAATGCCTAAACTCTCGAATTTAGCGCTAGGAGCACCAAGAACATATATGTTATCGGTATCCTATGACTTCTGATTTGCTATTGATTGAATGAACAAAAAACCCGTAATCTTTCAAGATACGGGTTTTTTGGTGGTTCATCAATTTATCTCGGTAAACCATAGTGCTGGAAAGAAGACTGTTTAGGAATTCGATAAGCACTACGTCCTAACAACTGATTAATAATCACTGAATTTCGTGTTGCACCGATCCCTAGATCAGGTGAGCCAACACCTTGTTGAAAAATCTCAGCATTTTGAATGAAAATTCGCCCTTGTCCCTGATCACAGCGTGAAGCTGTGAAGTCTTCTTGAACAATACAATCATGTTGTTCATCAACAGCTAAAACAGAACCTTTCATATTTTCAAACCATTCAGGCCAATCATGGACATAGCCTGTCGCTGCAACCAGTGCATCAGTTTCAAAACTACACTGTTGATTCAGTTGAGTATGTAGACAGGTTAAACGAAGAGAACCTGATTCAAGTTGTTCGATTGACTCAACTTCACAGCTTGAATATAAGCTTAGTCCAGATTTTTTCCCGCCGACGGAACGTTCATAGAGAAGGTCATAGATCTCTCCGATGGTCGAGAAACTAATTCCCTTATAGATAAGTCCCTGACTGGCTGCTATGTCACGCCGTTTTGCTCTAGGCAGGCTTTGGAAATATTGCATATATGCTGGTGTAAAACACTCTTGTCCAAGTTTGGAATACTCCATCGGATGAAAACCTGCTGAGCGTGTCACCCATCGAATAGATGCACCTGCCTCGACCTGTTCTGGAGTCAGTGCATTAAACAGCGCAAGTACACATTCTGCCGCACTTTGGCCAGAACCTATGATTGTGACTTGCTTGCACTGTTTAAGCTGTTCCTGAATTTGTGCAAACTCCGCGGAATGTTTTACCAATGGGTGTTTACATTTTTCCAGCCATTGAGGAATTCGAGGCTTAGTCCCAATACCAATCGCTAAATCTTGACTGATATATTTTTGTTTTTCGCCTGAGGCTGGTTCACTTTCTATAATAAATTTATCGAGCTTTGAGTCATATTCAACATCAGTGACGTTTTCTCCAAATCGACAAGCTGGTAATTGTTTTGAAGCCCAACGACAATAATGATCATATTCACGTCGAGGAATTAAAAAACTGTCGTAATAATAAAACTGATGTAAACGATCATGTTGATGTAAGTAATTAATATAACCTAATGGATGGCAAGGGTTAGCCATGGTGACCAGATCAGCAAAAAAAGGAACCTGTAAGGTGGTACCTTGTAAAAGTAATCCTTCATGCCAACGGAACTCTGGCTTACGCTCCAAAAATATACTTTTTATCTCAGGATGGTGTGAAAGTAGAGCCGCTAATCCTAAATTGAATGGTCCAATACCAATTCCAGCAATATCTATATTTTTCATGAGTATACTTTATATAATTCCACTAAGTTTAATGTTCAAAATACGGGTGAATGGGATACGAGAAGTTTTTCTACATCTGAAATCTTTCGACAATGAATAAGTTGAGCAGGTGAAAGCTGAATCGCGTAAGTTTCACGAATGCGCTTTGAAATGATCTTTAGATGCTGTGGACGAAGTCCTAAATGAGTGAAATTTATCGAATCATCGGTTATGTCATTATTAGATTGACCCAATGCCTCTAAATAGATTTGCAATAGTTGATGACGTTGTTTAGTTGTCTTTACCGTACTATTCTGAAGTGATCTATATTGATATTGAGCGACATTGTTCTTGAAATATTGCCTGTTGCTTTGAAGCGCAGTAACTAACTCAGTCAAATCAAATGTAAAAATGTTTGAGTCGATGATTTGGTAGATAGCGGATTGAAGCATATGTAAAAAGTCATCAATCATCTCTGCTGAAAGCGCATCTTCGGCATAATCAATATCGAAGACCAAAGCCTCATCATTTCCTGTGCTAAAACGGATATCGATTGCAACTTGGGGTGTTTGAGTAAGCCCGTCCTGTAGTTGAATAGCATGTGACTCTGGCAGTACCGACCAAGATAAACCATTGGTAATGACGATAGGTAATACAGGGACTTTACCTGTTTTTTCAAATAGGAGTCGGGCGAGATCAACACCAGAAAATGAGAGATGCTGTAAACCCGCTAATATTTCTGTTTGTAATTGATTGGCTTGTTGAACAAATTGCGCTGTATATTTCCATTCCACAGCAATAAATGTGGAGCTATTTACAAATGGCCCCGTATATAAAGGTAAGGTAGGAATAGCAACGCATAATGCCCGATTAGTACTCCAATGAGACAACACTTGTAAAATGACAGACATAATGACTGAGTTTTTAAACAGTGAATGTTTGGCTCCAATTTTGGACAATTTTTTAAATTGATCTTTTGCAATGATTAGCTTTTTACGTTGGTAACGCGATGTCATCAATTGTTGTAATGGGGTCGTCCACGGAAGTTGTGGGATATCAGTCAATCTGGAAAATTTTTCTTCCCAATATCTTAAATCAGATTGCTGTTTAGACGAGTTATGGACTATTTCATGTTCTAGCGTTTGTGTTTCAATATCATATTGTTGACCATCAAATAGTTCTAACATCAGTGTCGCAATAGATCGACCATCTAAAATCAATGCATCAAAGCGAACAAAAATCGTTAATAGATTATTTTCTAATAAAAATACCGTGATATTCCATGGTGATTGGTTTAAGTCGAAGAGATCATGTGTATATTGATGTTTATAAGATTCTATTTGATCAAAAGCGAGTTCTAGCGATAACGCCCGCAGATCTATTTCTTTTAGATTAACTGTAATTTGGTCACTTAGAAATTGAGTTAATTTATTTTTATCAATATACGTGCGTAGGCTTTCATGTCGCCGTACCATTTCGATTAAACGTTGTCTTAATAAAACAATATCCATGCTGCCATGATATTGACGAAACTCTTGCATAGCGACACCCCCTAGCGGAAGTGTTTGAGTACGACCTAATAAATACGCTTGTTGTAAGGCATTTAGTGGTTTTACCGATGTTATATGTGATTTTGGGTGCTGTTCTGATGCGGTGATTGGGATATGAAGCTGTTCAGGATCAGCTGCAAGCTTTCTAAGTAAATCACTGAAAGATTCAAATAAACTGCTAATCCATGTTTTGGGCAAATGATCCAAACGGATATCCCAGTTGACTAAAATACCGCCATTGAGATTGACAACTTGAGCATCAAGTGCAACTTGAGGACCTTGTGAAATGACCCAATTCATTTCACCGAAAACCCGATGTACACGTTCAGAAAGTAAATCACCATTTGCTAAATCGAGTGCTGCTGTAAATACCACTGGCGCAAGTTCAGCACGTCCATGATAACGTGATAAATCACGTAGGATGTTGACACCTGGATAATGCGAGTGTTCGAGTAAATCGAGCATTTGATTTGCTATTTGCTTACACAGTGTTGCTAAACTATCTGCTTGCTCCATGTGAACATCAAGGATTACCAAATTAGCAAAATCACCAATACTCCGCTCGATATTTTTTAAAATAGGCTCACGCCAGAAGGTTGGAATGTTTAATCTAAACGCTTGATCTTGGGTCGCATTGCCAAGCGTATATGCAAATAACCCTAATATTAGATTAGAGATCGTAATGTGCTGTTTTTGTGCCAGTTGTTGTAACGCTTTGCGGATCTCAGGCTGTAACCATGTACTTAAACGATAACTTTTTGCTGTTTCTAATTTTTCATGAGTGATAGGTAGTGATGGCGCAGGAGTAATATTAGGTAAACGCTGTTTCCACCATAACCGATCTCGTTGATTTAATTTTTTAAGATCGGGATCTGTACGTGTTTGGTGATGCCATTCAAAAAAGTTCGGGGGTGGAACGTATGATATGTCTGGATCTTCATAGAATAACGATAGATCCTCCATCAGCCGACGAAAACTTGATGGATCAATTGCGATCATATCGGTATCAATATGAAAACGAAAATGCCCATTCTTCAATACACTGATAGAAAACCTTGCGGTTTGACCATTACTTAAATCTAGTTTTTGATGTGTCCATTGCTCACGTTTTTGCAACAGCGCTTGCTCAAGTTTATTTTCGCTTAGCATCGAAAAATCTTCGACTTCTAATATCGGATGGGGAGTCTCAGACATAATGTTTGGGATGCCATCGACACTTAAATTTAACCGTAGCAGGTCGTGTTCTTGATAAAGCCTTTGAATGGCTAAATTTAATTTTTGTAGATCGATGATTTGACCATCAAATTCAGCATAAAGATGGGCTGAAACCCCACCTAAATCTGTACTAGTAGACCGCCCAAACCAGCAGGCAGCTTGCATCGAAGTTAATTCACACATTGAACGATAACTCGGTTGACAAATTAATCTTGTTTTAGCATCATACAAACAAATGAAAATGATTACCAGTTGCATTTGATAGTCATTTTTAATTAGATGCAGAAAACAGATCGTTTGTTTTGTCTCAATGTATTTCTTTTACTGCGATATAGATTAGAACTATATTTTAGTAATTAAGAAAAATTGAAATGTATACAAAATCAATAGCTTGATAACCATTAAACCAGTTTTTGAATATTTAGAATGATATGAAAAATCAGATGATTGACTTTGTTTACTGGTCCAAGGAGAGGGCGCAGCGTTATCGAAACAAAGGTTACTGGATCGACCAACATTTAACGCGAATTTTGACGGTAGGTGCTAAGTTGCATCCACATTCACCTGCGGTGATTTGTGGTGAACGACAGTTTAGTTATGCTGAGTTAGATCAACTATCAAGCAATTTGGCTTCGCGATTGGCTGAAAAGGGCTTGGGTAAAGGTGATACCGCTTTGGTACAGCTTCCTAATGTGGCTGAATTTTATATTGTCTTTTTTGCATTGCTCAAGGTTGGTGTTGTACCACTAAATGCATTATATAGTCATCGGCAATATGAGCTGAATGCATTTGTTAGGCAAATTCAACCCAAGCTTTTAATTGGTTCACGGCAGCACGAAGTTTTTCGTAATAATCATTTTATTGATGCACTTCATGAGCATTGTTTAGCGCCTGAGATCGTTCTCATGCTTAATCATCAGCCGACTGATTGCAGCTTGATTGAATGGATTGAAACCGCAGCGACAAGCGTTGTAGATATTGCGCCTACGCCTACGCCTACGCCTGCGGATGAGGTTGCATTTTTTCAACTATCAGGTGGAAGCACAGGAACACCGAAACTGATTCCACGTACACATAATGACTATGATTATAGTGTGAGAGCCAGTGCTGAGATATGTAGTTTAAGCTCAGCTACTCGGTTACTGTGTGCACTGCCTGCACCTCATAATTTTATGTTGAGTTCACCTGGTGCATTGGGTGTTTTACATGCAGGAGGATGTGTTGTGATGGCACCTAATCCTGAACCGTTAAATTGCTTTGCACTGATCCAACAACATCAAGTCAATATGGCATCTTTAGTCCCTAGTGCTGTCATTATGTGGTTGGAAAAAGCACCTCAGTATCAGGCTCAAATCCAATCTTTGGCTTTGCTTCAGGTTGGTGGTGCAAGTTTTCCAGAATCTTTAGCACGTCAAGTGCCTAAGGTTTTGGGCTGTCAATTACAACAAGTCTTCGGAATGGCAGAGGGCTTGGTTAATTACACCCGATTAGATGATACAGATGAACAAGTTTTCACCACGCAAGGACGTCCAATCAGTCCTGATGATGAAATCAAAATTGTTGATGATCAGTATAGGGAGGTTCCAGAGGGAGAGGTTGGCATGCTTGCAACTCGTGGACCTTATACTTTTTGTGGTTATTATCAAAGTCCTGAGCACAATCGGCAGGTGTTCGATCAAGACGGATATTACTATTCAGGTGATCTTGTTCAACGTACTCCTGATGGTAATTTGCGTGTAGTAGGGCGGATTAAAGACCAGATCAATCGCGGTGGTGAAAAGATTGCATCAGAAGAAGTAGAAGAATTGATGCTTTTACATCCCGATGTTGTTCATGCAGCACTGGTCGCAATCAGCGATGAGAAATTTGGTGAAAAGAGCTGTGCATTCATCGTTTCTCGTGCTCCTGAACTCAAAGCCGTCATGCTTAGGCGTCATCTCATGGAGCTGGGTATTGCACAATATAAGCTTCCAGACCAGATCCAATTCATTGAAAGTTTGCCACTTACCGCCGTAGGTAAGGTGGATAAAAAACAACTTCGCACTATTTTAAATACATCTATAACATCTTAAATCAATATTGAGCAGCATATGGCTATTTCAAAAATTTCGACCTATCTCATGCCTCAACCAGAGAGTTATCCAAACAACAAAACAGATTGGCAATTAGATCCAGCTAGAGCGGTTTTATTAATTCATGACATGCAACGTTACTTTTTGAATTTTTATGATGCTGAAAGTGAGTTGATTAAAACAGTGATTGATAATCTGGTTCAATTAAAAAATTGGGCACATCAGCACAATATTCCAGTTGTTTACACCGCACAGCCTTATGAGCAACCAGCTGAAGATCGCGCATTACTGAATGCAATGTGGGGACCTGGTTTGCCAGCCTCGACAATTGATCAGCAGAAAATTATTGATCAACTCTCTCCAGATCAACAAGACATTGTCTTAACCAAGTGGCGTTACAGTGCTTTTAAACGCTCAGACTTGCTTGAGCGAATGCAACATTGGAACCGTGATCAGCTCATTATTGGTGGTGTGTATGCACATATTGGTTGCATGATCACAGCTGTTGAAGCTTTCATGAGTGATATACAACCATTTTTAGTCGGAGATGCAGTTGCCGATTTTTCAGAAGAAGAACACCGTTTGGCATTGCAATATGTATCTTCACGTTGTGGTCAAGTCATGGATACCGAATCTGTAGTGGGGCATGTGGCAACAGGTATTACACGACCTTGGTTAGAGCAAAAAGTCCAGCAGCTCATTGAAGAAGATGAATTAGATCCAGAAGAAAATCTGATTCTTTATGGATTGGACTCATTACGAATTATGCAGTTTTCTTCGGAACTCAAAGCACAGGGAATCAATATTAGTTTTGAAGAATTAGGACGCACACCCACCTTATCAAATTGGTGGTCATTGGTTGATGCAAGGCAAAGGATTGCGGGATAAATGATTGGATTTATGTGGTACGAGGCAAATCCTAGTCGCTAAATTTATATACAAAATTTACATCTTTGATAGCGACTCCTTAGACGACTTGTAATCGTCATAGCAACGGAGCAAAAAATGATTTTATCGCCTGCTGATCAAGACCGAATCGAAAACTTTTGGAATTATTGTTTGAAGCATCAATATTTTAATATTGGCTATCCTGAGTCTGCAGATTTCGATTATTCCTCATTATTTCGGTTTTTCAAATTCTCTATCAATAATTGTGGTGATTGGAAAGATGACAGTAACTATGCCCTAAATTCCTTTGATTTTGAAAAGGATGTTATGCGCTATTTTGCTGAGTTTTTTCAAATTCCATTTGAAGAAAGCTGGGGATATGTAACCAATGGGGGGACTGAGGGCAATATGTTTGGGTGCTATCTGGCACGAGAGTTATTCCCAGATGCCACATTGTACTATTCAAAAGATACGCATTATTCAGTTTTGAAAATTGCTAAATTATTGCAAATGAAATCTTGTGTGATCGAGTCATTAGATAATGGTGAAATGAATTATGATGATTTGATCAACAAAATCCAAACCTCAAAAGAAAAGCACCCCATTATTTTTGCCAATATTGGAACAACCATGACAGGTGCTATCGATGATATTGGGCTGATTCAAACGCGATTAGAGCAAATTGGATTTTTGCGGCAAGATTATTATATCCATGCTGATGCTGCACTTAGTGGCATGATTTTACCTTTTGTTGATCATCCTCAGGCGTTTTCTTTTGCTGATGGAGTCGACTCGATTTGTGTTTCTGGTCATAAAATGATTGGTTCACCTATCCCTTGCGGCATTGTCGTGGCAAAACGTCAAAATGTAGGACGTATTGCAGTAGATGTCGACTATATCTCCACTCGTGATCAAACGATTAGTGGTTCGCGTAATGGACACACGGTTTTACTTATGTGGGCTGCAATCCGAAGCCAAACATTTTTACAGAGACGGCAAAGAGTTCAACATTGCTTGAAAATGGCACAGTATGCAGTTGATCGCTTCCGAGCTGTGGGCATCCAAGCTTGGCGAAATCCCAATTCAATCACTGTGGTTTTTCCATGTCCTTCAGAGCGCGTATGGAAGAAGCATTATCTGGCCACTTCTGGAAATGTAGCTCATTTAATTACCACAGCACACCATCGTGATACTCGACAGATTGATCGCTTAATTGACGACGTCATTTTTGATCTTCAAGGCGCATCGAAACGTACTGTTGGTTTTTAATCGTCTCTACGAATATGTTCTGATCGAATCAATCTTTATTTTTAGCTAGAGCCAATCATCTAATAATACGCGGATAGCACCGCTAGGAAATAATTTATGCAATTAAATCTTCTAAAAAAACAGTTATTCAATGACGTTTTAATATCTTTATTATTCAGGATGAAAATAGGAATGCATAAGGATGGAGGCAACGACAAGCTCATTCAGAATGCGGTTATTTTATTCAGTACCAAGCGAGCTGAATATGTGTGATTTAAAATTATCTCAGGTGATGACAGAGCCATCTTTAGCCCCTGCACTAAAACCTGCATTTCCTAAACTATTGATCGGAACTTTAATTGCTGTGCTTTCAGGTTTAGCGATGCTAACTGCACTATGGGGAATGGTGCAACTCATTGGTAATTTGTCTGCTTATTGGGTCATTTTTTCTGTTACGTTTTGGGGTGTTGGTGCAGTATTCGCAGGACTTTCTTCTTGGCTAGTACACGATGCTGAAGCTGGATTTTCAGCTCGTTTACGCCGTCAAGTGGTTCATCATCTTACTCGTTTGCCTGCAACGACACTTGCTAAGCAAGGTGATCAAAAATTAAAGCGTTTAGTTTCAGATGATATTGCGACCTTACATCATATGGTGGCACATTTACCTTCAGAGATTGCAATTTTTGTTGTGATTCCTGTGGCTTCAATTGTTTTGCTGTTGCTATTGGTTGGTCCAATGGCACTTTGGGTGTTGTTACCCGGTGCTATAGCGTCCCTGTATTATTTGATCGTGGTACCCCATGTATCGAAACGAGATGGTGCTGCGCGGATGCAAGTTATGCTCGATATTATCGTCGCTGCTGATGATTATGCGCGTGGTATACGGGATAATCGAATCTATGGTCAACAGTCTGGTGCCTTAACCGCCTATACTCAGTCTGCACAACATTTTACTCAGAATATGGTTTCTTGGGTAAGCAAAGTGGCAACACTTGCTGCTGTCGCAATTGCCTTATTACAGGCCGTTGCAACTTTTGCAATTGCATATCTTGTAGCTTATCAATATGACAGCATGACATTGGCTGCAACGCTTTTTTTTAGTCTAGCGATCGTGACACCATCATTGCGCTTAGGGCATGGACTGGATTATGTGGCTGCTGGACGAGCAGCGGCTACTCGGTTAGCTCTATTTCTAAAGGAACCAATGCTCCCATCGGGACATATTCAACAGCTTAAAGACAATGCCCCTCTTGAAATTGTAGAGGCAAGCTTTGTTATTGATGGTCAATCAGTGTTTGAGCAAATGAGTTATTCATTCCCACCTCAATCAATCACGGCAATTACAGGACCTAGTGGTGTTGGAAAAACAACACTTCTGAGAGCACTTGCTGGTTTAGCGGTATTAGAAAAAGGTGTTGTCCGAGTTGCAGAAACGGATTTATCTGAATTACATGAAACGTTGCGACATCAAAAGATTTTATTTATCCCTCAAGGTGGCGATGTATTAGCAACTACAGTCAGACAAAACTTGGTCTTATCTGCAGTTGATGCAATTGATGAACAGCTTGAACAGGCGTTGTTCAAGGCTCAATTAAAAGTCGATCTGGATGCAGATGCAAGTTTACTTTCAGGTGGTGAAAAACAGCGTGTTGGCATTGCTCGTGCATTTTTATCATCAGCATCGGTTATTTTGTTAGATGAACCAACAAGTGCACTGGATGATGCCAATACTGAGAGGTTAATGCTTGAATTAAATGATCTCGCCAAAAAACAAAATAAAACGATTGTCATTGTCACACATGATTTAGCTTTGGCTGCTGGTGTAGACAGTAGGTTAGTGCTTGATGCAATCAATGATGCAGGGAGAACTCTATGAATACTGTAGCTAAATTAAACCATGAACAGATTTTTTCAAAGCTCCCACCTGCTGCCAGACATAAATTAATTGCTGTTGGAATGGGATGGGTTTTTGTTGCAGCAATTGAAGCAATTGCTTATACCGTACTTGCATTTGCTATGGTGTATCACTGGTCTCCTATAGGCGTTGTAATTAGTGCAATTGTCGCTATTTTGGTGACAGTGATGGTTACTCGTGCAGGTTTTCTTACTGGTGTTCGTTTGGCTGGAGATTTATTTGAAGAATTGGGTCGATCTTTAGCTCGTGCCAAACTTTCTTGGTTTAGCAATAAACAGCGAACTCAAGTTGCGGCGATGGCAGGTCAGGGAATACCTGGATTTATGAGCGTTCCTGCACATCAACTGCAAACATTTTTACATGCGCCATTTATGCCGTTGTTCTTATTGGTTGGAATCGCATTACTTGCGGGGTTACGAACTGCGCTGGTTGCTTTGGTTTTGGTTTTGCTCTCGTTATTGGCACAATTCCTTGCGCAACGTTCACTGATGCGTACCGATGAAAAACGTAATCGTGTTGATTTAGCTGCTTCGCAAGCAACTTTAGAGTTGGTGGATCATATTGAGTTATTGCGAACAGCAGCAGGTCCAGTCGGTGCGGTTCAACGAATTGAGCATCGTTGGCAAGAACAAGAAGAGACGTTATTTCGTATTAATCGTGCTGCAGCATTTGCAAATTTTGTTGCAACCTTTGCAAGTGTTTTACCTATTGCTGGGATGGCAATCTTTCTCGTACTGACAGGTAGTCTTAATGCTGCGCTAGTGCTGGCACTGTTGATATTGATCGGACGTGCGTCAGCCCCTTTAGCTGAACTCACCGTGGCAGGATTGCATATCAACGATTTGCTTTCGTCCTTACGAAATTTTAATCAGATCACACATCCACCCGAGTTACCTAAGCCATTGCAAGCTCAAACTCCTGTTGGTTTTGATATTTCGATAAAAAGCATCAGTTATGCGCCTGCACTTAAACATATTACTTTTGATATTCCATTCGGGAGTAGAGTATGGGTAACAGGGCCAAGTGGGAGTGGTAAAAGTTCATTATTAGAATTGTTGATGCGGTTCGATGATCCACAAAAAGGAAAAATTACATTTGGTGGAATAGCTTTAGATCAAATGAATGATGAGGATTTGGTCGCAAACATTGCTTATGTCACGCAAGAGCCGATTCTATTCACGGGAAGCCTCGCGGAAAATATTAGGCTGGGAAAACCTGACGCCAGCCCAGAAGAAGTGGAAACTGTGGCGAGAAGGGTGGAATTGGGAACGGTTATTGATCGTAGTTCAGAAGGGATCAATCAATCAGTTGGACAACAAGGTGCAGCATTGTCAGGAGGAGAGCGTCAACGTGTCGCGATTGCCCGCGCATTACTCAAAGATGCGCCAATTTTAATACTAGATGAAGCGACCTCTGCTTTAGATGAAAAGACTGAGCAAGCAATTGTTGCCGAAATTCGTAGTCTGTCTTCTACCGTTATTTTCGTTACCCATCGTGATGCAACGATTTGGCAACCAACCGAAACCCTAACTTTAACCGACCTGACTTAATTAATGTTCAACCCCTGAGTCTTGTGCAGCGCTTAGGGGCTGTAGGATCATTAAAATGAATAAAGATCAATATAATATGTTCTGCTTACCGCCTGCAGGGAGTAGTGCGAGTATTTATTATCCATGGAAGAAGCAGATATCTGACAATATTCGTATTATTCCTATTGAATATTCGGGTCATGGACTAAAAATAAATGAACCCTTGATGGATGATCCTGATCTATTGGCGATGCAAATTGCCAATGAAATACAAGCTTACCCCGAAAAAGCGTTTATTTTATTTGGACATAGTGTGGGAGGCGGTTTGATCTGGAAAGTACTCAATTATCTGAATGAAAAACCAGTAATTGATCAGTTGAAATTGATTGCAATCAGTAGTCGTCCAGAACATAGTTATATCCAACATATGCGTTATAAGCATGCGTTGACGGATAAAGAAATTATAAATGAATTGAAGCGATATAATAATTTCCCCGATGAAATCCTAAATAATCCTGAGGCATTGACTTTTTTCCTCAGAATTATTCGTAATGATTTTTATCTAAGTAGTCAATTGTTGGGTGAAAAACTGAGTAAAACGAAGGTTCCTGTCATCGCATTTTATGGTAAAGATGATCCTGATATTCCAAACAAAATAATGATGGATGCATGGCAGCAACACACAGACAATTGGTTAGGTAGTGTTGAGTTGGACGGAGATCATTTTTATTTTTTAGATCCCGAGACACGAATAAAAATGCTTAAAAAAATTTCACAAACAGTAGAAAAACTGACGTTGAATGTTGCTTGATATGCACGCAATTCCTGACATAACAGATTGGAATACACAGTCCATACAATCCTTGGATCATTTCAATATTCAACATGAAAAAATAACGTGCTTCGGATTAGAAATACATAATATTCAAGTTGAGCCATTAACAACGCTAGCTCAGCTTGATGATCTTTATCAGCATTTTAATATCTTTTTTCCTCTTAATATAAAGAATGCAGGGTTAATTCGACAGTTAGAGTTTTTTACGGGACGTCTGGCTGCGAAATATGCCTTACATGATTTGAATTTGCAGGATTATATTATTCATCAAGGTCACCAAGGTGAACCAATATGGCCTGACGCTGTTATTGGAAGTATTAGTCATGTCAGTCATCAGCGTTTATGTTGTGCTATTGCATATGCTCAAAATCATAATTGTGCTGATAAGACATTTGGAATCGACATAGAATCGAAAAAGTGCCAAACATTTTTTCAACAGAATGATGAAATTTACCATGTTTTTCTAAGTGAAGATGAGCAAGCAGCACTTGCAAATACAGGCTTTAAAAAACCTGATTTATATTTGCTCGTATTTTCTGCAAAAGAAAGTGTGATCAAAGCCTTTTATATTAAATATAAGCAAATAATTGATTTTAAATCAATTTGTTTTGATGGGATAGTAGATGATTTTATCTGGTTTCGTATTCATCTCGGTTCCTCACTAAAGAATACCATAGTTACCAAAGTTCATTTTTTCGATACAGATAACGAGATAATTACAATTTCTTGCATTTAAAACATCACACATTATTGATAATGATAATCATTTGTATTAATGTGTTTAAGCACTAATACATTTCCTATATTTAGAAGAAGCAACACTAAATCCGCTTGAAAATATCAATGCGAGAGGCAACTTAAACATGATGCAAACTACAACATCCGCAGAGCAAAACTTAGAGCATAATGATCAACATAAATTTTCATGTTTTTCTACGAAAAATTATCATTTAACGGTGAAAGACTTTGTTAAGACAATCAATACACCTGCTGCAAATATCACATTGTTTAATGATGAAATTGCCAAGTGTTTTGATGAGATGAAAAAACAGGGTAGTCGCAATCCGATTCTGATCGGCGCAATCCCTTTTGATATTACAAAGAAAAGTAGCCTGAATTTTTACGCTGATTATCAAAAAAAGCCACAGAAAACATCGGATTTTCATCCGTTGCGAGATCGTGATCAAGTTGAAGTTGTAAATAAATCACTATTAATTCAACGTCAAAAGTTTGAAGGAGCAGTGCAGCTCGCTTTAAATGCTTTTGAGGCAAAAAAGGTTGAGAAAGTAGTTCTTTCTCAAGCTGTTGAGTATGAATTTGATCATCAGCAAAAACCTGAAAATTTGTTAAGTGCGCTATTAAAACAAAATCCAAATGCCTATAATTTTGTGATTCCCGTAGAGCATAATCATTATATTTTAGGTGCCAGCCCAGAATTACTTTTATCGAAACAGGATCGCATTGTAAGTAGTAACCCTCTGGCAGGATCCAGACCTAAATCCAATATTTCAGAAAAAAATTTGTGTAGTAAACAAGAATTACATCATTCGGAAAAAGATCAGAATGAGCATCGAATCGTGGTCGAAAACATACTTAAAAATCTAGTGAGTTACTGTGTTGAGCTTAAAGTTTCTGAATTTCCCGATATCTTAGAAACCTCAACCATGTTGCATTTATCATCTGAGTTTCAAGGTGTTCTCAAAAGACAAGCACCCAATGCACTCAATCTTGCATTAGAGTTGCATCCGACACCCGCAGTATGCGGTTCGCCAACAGATGTGGCTAAGCAATTTATCTTAGATCATGAAGGTTATGATCGGCATTATTACACCGGTTTGGTGGGATGGATGGATGCAGATGGTAACGGAGAGTGGGTTGTCACTATTCGTTGTGGTTTGCTCAGTGAAAATAAAATGCGCGTGTATGCAGGTGCAGGAATTGTTAAGGGATCTGATGCTGAAGAAGAATGGTTTGAAACCGAAGCAAAAATGCAAACGATGTTAAATATTTTTAATGCAAACAGTACTGTTTGATGATGAGTCCTGATCAGTACACGCTGGGTGTAAAATTTATAATGAGAATTTGATTGTGAATATGACTGAGAAAAAGATTGCATGGGTTGTTGGAGTAAACCAAGGAATTGGACTAGAAGTCATGCAGCGTTTATATGCTGAAAATATACAGGTGGTCGGTATAGATAAAGCAAAAGATCAAGTCCCTGAGCATTTTAAGGAAATGATACATGTTTGTGATATACGTGATGAACAGCAAATCGCTAAACTCTGTCGTACCTTATTGTTAGAGAGTCCTCCAGACTATTTTATTCATGTCGCTGGGGTTTTACATTTAGGTGAACATGATGAAATTTCGTTTGCACAATGGAGAGAAACATTTGAGGTCAATCTGTTTTCACCATTTCATTTTTTTCGCCATTTAAGCCCATATTTTAAAAAGAAAAAAATGGGAAATGTAGTCATCATCTCCTCTAACTCAACAAAAGTACCCCGCATGAATATGTCCGCATATGGCGCATCAAAATCGGCACTCACATATTTCACCAAAACAGTGGCACTTGAGCTCGCTCAGTATGGTGTACGCGTTAATATTATTTCCCCAGGTTCAACAGCGACGGCTATGCAATATCAATTATGGGAAAATGCTCAGGGTGAACAGAATACAATTCTGGGTAATCTTTCGCAGTTTAAGGTGGGGATACCGTTAAAGAAAATTGCGAAAGTGAGTGATATTGCCAATGCAGTTCTGTTTTTTATTGGTGAACAATCATCGCATATTACAATGCACGATTTGGTCATTGATGGTGGAGCAACATTGGGCAGTTGATTTTATAGTAGCTTTTCCATTCAATCTCTCAACTATCTTATCGATGGTTGAGAGATTTTTTTGATGTTGTAGAAAAATCACAACTGCTTTAACTCTATATTGTGTTAATAAATAAACTTAGAAATTTTATCTGCCGTCTGAATGACTAGATCTGCGATTTCATTTTTAAAGTAATGTTCGTCATAGGTGCCTAATGGACAACTGACAGATAAAACAGCGGTCATTTTTCCAGTCGATTGTTTAAAAATAGGCGCAGCACAAGCAGCCATATCATGATTGAAATGTCCCCAACTGACCATTGATCGTTGTGTTTTTACAAAGCCTAGTCTTTGAAGCAGTTCTTTCATATTTTTCGGTGTTAATTCGGAAAAAGTATCCCATTGATTAAAGTGTTTGTATCGCTCACGAATTTCACTTTCACTTAAGTCAGCGAGCATCATTTGCCCAATCACTGTGGCGTGTGCAGGCCAGCGCGTTCCTAAACCAATGTTACTGGTGAATGTTCCATTGGATTGCACATTGTTGATAAAGACGATATGCGTACCTTCTAAAATGGATAAATGTACCGCAAGTTTGGTTTGATCACGCAGTTCTTTCATCAAAGGAGTGGCGAGATCTAATAAAGATTGTTTCGACAAGCTATTAAAGCCAAGCTCCATCACTTTTGAATCAAGCGCATAGGTTTTTTGAGAAGCTTTTCTCAGGAAGCCACATGATTCTAATGTGTAAATCAGACGGAAAGCACTAGAACGGTTTACATCTAAAATTTCGGCGATTTCCGTGATGGTCATTTCTTGGGTTTGCTGATTAAAAGCTTGCAAAATTGCCAAGCCACGTACCAAACCGGGTACTAAATAACGGTCGTCATTTTTTATGAGTTCAGATTCTTGAGAGTCTGTTTCAACACTAGAATTCATCGACTTAATTTTCCTATAAAACGCTAATTACTAAATTTCATTTTCTTAATAAGCCTATTGTAACTGCAAAACAGATGTAGATGATAGTTTTATATATAAAACTTAATTTTTTAAGTAAAACGTAAAATAATGTGTAATAAAATCAAGTTGCTGAAATTTAATGATTTATATAGTTTGACAAAAAAATAAGCATAGGAGTATTCTTAATTAAAGTTTGTTATATCAAATAATGTTTTATATATAAAACAAATGAGGATGCAAGGATGAGTTGGATCTCAGTTTGTCAGCAAGATGACGTAACCGAAGACGAGCCAAAAGCCATAGAAGTTGACGGTAAGAAAATTGGCGTATTTTTCATCGATGAAAAATATTTTGCTATCGAGAATGTTTGCCCACATGCCTACGCATTATTAACAGAAGGCTTTATTGAAGATCAGACCGTTGAATGTCCTTTGCATGAGGCGATTTTTGATATTCAAACAGGTGAGCTAAAGAGTGGACCAGGATGTCGTGATCTATGCACTTATCCTGTACGTGTTGAAGGGGAAGAAGTTCAAATTCAACTCTAGGTCTTAATGAGAAGGAAGGAATCGCGTGAAAACATTTAATGAGAAGCTAGCTAACTGGATCCATGCAGTGCCAGCAACCGAAGCAGGAATTAACAATATCCAAGTTCCAGGACAGCCAGAATTATTGATTTGGCAAACTCGTTATAAAGAACCAACGGTTTATGAGCAAGACTTTGTACAACATTTAATCAAAGCATTTTCAGCGGGTGTAACTGAGCTGAATGATCTCGTACAGACTTTAAATCAGCAAGGTTTCCGTTGTGAGTCTGGTGAGCTTTGGACTTCTGAAAGTTTTTCAGAAGAAATGCAACGTTTAGGTTATTGATTCAAGGAAGAACGATTATGAACGCAGCAGTATCAGCTACGCCGAGTGTCGAAGAATATTTAGATTTAGGTTTACGTGATCAATGGCATCCAGTGCTTGCAAGCTGGGAAGTCGCCGCAAATCCAGTGGGTATCACTCGTTTGGGTGAGAATATTGTGGTTTGGCGTGATGACCAAGGTCAAGTTCATGCTTTAGAAGATCGTTGTCCGCATCGTGGTGCACGTCTTTCTTTAGGTTGGAATCTTGGAAATCGTGTGGCTTGTTGGTATCACGGTGTTGAGGTTCGCCATGACGGTGTGGTTGAAGATGTACCAGCGGTACATGAATGTCCAATGAAAGGCACAAAATGTATTAAAAGCTATCCAGTGATCGAAGCACATGGTGCAATTTTCCTTTGGTTTGGGATCGACCCAAATGAAGAACCGAAAGCACTCGATTTTCCTGAACAACTTGCGAGTGAAGATTGGAGTGCATTTCTTTGCCAAGCAGATTGGAAAGTGAATCATCAATATGCGATTGATAATGTCATGGACCCAATGCATGGTAGCTATTTGCATTGTACTTCGCACTCAATGGCTGAAGGTGATCGTACCGCAGAAATGAAGCACCGTTCAACTGAACATGGTTTTGTTTTTGAGAAAGAAGGTCAAATTGGTGTCAATTTTGACTGGGTTGAATATGCCAATACAGGTGCAAGCTGGTTACGTCTCTCGATTCCTTATCGCAAAGATTTTGGGCCGGGTGGTGAGTTCTGGATCGTGGGCTATGCAACACCAATTGATGCTAACAATACCCGTGTATTCTTCTGGCGTTGCCGTAAAGTTAGTGGTTGGCAACGTAATGTGTGGCGCTTCCTTTACCGCAATCATTTAGAAAAATTGCATTGGGATGTATTGGAACAAGATCGCATTATTTTAGAAAACCTTGCACCGAATGCTCGTCAACAAGAATTCCTCTATCAACATGATGTCGGTTTGTCTCGTTTACGCCGTTTAATGAAAAAAGAAGCAGAAAAGCAGTTAAAGAAAATTGCAGCTTTGAATACCTCAAACCGTATTGAAATGCAGGAAGAAGCGCATGGCTAATGTTGCATTGTTACAAGGCAAAAGAGTCCTTGTCACAGGCGCGGCAAGAGGCTTGGGACGTGACTTTGCACAAGCAATTGCTGAGGCCGGTGCTCAAGTCGTCATGGCGGATATTTTAGATGAACTTGTTCAGAAAGAAGCGATTGAACTTCAACAACGAGGTTTAAAAGTTGAGGCTGTAAAAATTGATTTGTCTGATGCTGTTTCAATTCAGCAGGCTGTAGAACAGGCTGTTGAATATTTAGGTGGAGTAGACGGTTTAGTCAATTGTGCTGCACTTGCAACCAATGTGGGTGGTAAAAGTTTGATGGACTATGACGCTGATCTTTGGGATCGGGTCATGAACATTAATGTCAAAGGTACCTGGTTGGTCACTAAGGCATGTGTTCCATATCTCAAACAGGCGAATGCTGGAAAAGTGATTAATGTCGCCTCTGATACAGCGTTGTGGGGTGCACCAAATCTGATGGCTTATGTTGCGAGTAAAGGTGCATTGGTTGCCATGACACGCTCGATGGCGAGAGAGCTTGGGCAATTCAATATTTGTGTCAATACGCTTTCACCGGGTTTAACACTGGTAGAGGCGACTGAATATGTACCGCAAGAACGTCATGATTTATATGTGAATGGTCGTGCGATTCAGCGTCAGCAACTACCACAGGATTTAAACGGAACAGCGCTGTATTTACTGTCGGATTTGTCTTCATTTGTGACAGGTCAAAATATTCCAGTGAATGGCGGTTTTGTCTTTAATTAAGGAGTTTATCTCATGATTACAGGGATTGAGATTTTAAAGTTTGGTGTTGAGGACAGGGCTGCTTCCAATAAGTTTTTGGCAGACTTTGGATTAACTCAGAGAAGTTCAGATATTGAAGGTACTGATCTTTATCAAACCCAAAATGGTAGCAAGATTTATTTGTTTGATTGTGATGATACACGTCTACCTCAGGCCATTGAATCAGGCTCTACCTTGCGTGAAGTGACGTGGGGGCTTGATGACGCCGAACAAGATTTAGCAGATTTAGCAGATCGTTTGGCTGATGTGGATGGATACCAAGCCACCACTGATCTGGTGCAATGTATAGATCCAAATGGAATGACGATTCGTTTTCAACAAAGTTTCACGCATGAGTTACCTGCACTAAGAACTGAAGGGATCAATCAATATGGCAGTGTAAATCGTATTAATGCTGCTAGTCCTGTATACGAGAAAGGTCAACCTGTGGCGATTGGTCATGTAGTGTTCTTTACTCCAGATTTAGAAAAAACTGAGAAATTCTATATTGAAAAACTAGGTTTCTATCTATCTGATGCCTATCGTAATCGTGGTGCATTCTTACGCTGTCGTGGCAAGGGTTTTCATCATGACCTGTTTTTATTGTCGATCCCAAATAAACCTGCTGGTCTAAACCATGTTGCTTTTGTGGTACGTGATATTCACGAAGTGATTGGTGGCGGTTTGAATATGAACCGTTCTGAGTGGTCAACTTTTATAGGTCCTGGTCGGCATCCAATTTCTTCGGCTTATTTCTGGTATGTCAATTCACCATTGGGTGGTGCATTTGAGTATTACACCAATGATGATTATTTGACTGAAGAATGGCAGCCGCGTGTTGAAGAGCATCGCTTGGAACTATTCACTGAATGGGCGATCGAGGGTGGTTTAGATGACCATACCCGCCGTCAGGTTAAACCTGCATAAAGCGTGATGAAGCAGGGAGAAATGCTATGGAAAGAATCGTGATCGTTGGGGCGGGACAAGCCGCAGGTTGGGCTGTTAGTACGCTGCGTCAAAATGGTTTCTTAGGTGAAATCCATGTGGTTTCCAATGAGGATCAGGTGTTTTACGAACGTCCACCACTTTCAAAACAAGTACTTTCGAAAGAGGCGAGTTATGAAAGCTTAAATTTGTTTTCAACAGAGCAGATGCAAGAATTTAATATTCAATGGCATAAGCCTGCTGTGGCAGCCCAAGTCGACCGTCAGCAGAAGCAAGTGGTTTTAGAAAGTGGCCAAATATTGCCTTATGACAAGTTATTGATTGCAACGGGAAGTCGTGCTCGTGTGCCAGTTAACACATGGCAGTTTATTCCAAATGTCGTGACACTACGCAATGTACAAGACTGTGAACGCCTTGCAGAAATTTTACAACATGCTCAAAAGTTGGCAGTTGTTGGTGGTGGTTGGATCGGTTTAGAAATTGCAGCAACTGCTCGTAAACAGGGCAAAGAGGTTCATATTTTTGAATATGGTGATCGTCTTTGTGCTCGAAGTGTCAGTCCCGATGTATCTGATTTTTTGAAAGCGATGCATCAGCAACAAGGTACGCAAATTCATTTGAATAGTAAAAACTTACATTTGATTGAAGCAGGTCATCACAAAGTTGAAGTGGTAAATCATCCTAATACGAGTGAACTATTTGATTGTGTGGTGGTTGGTGCAGGTGCTGATATTGCAAAAGAGCTGGGTGTCAATGCCGGCTTGGATGTCAAAGACGGTATCGTAGTGAATTGTTTTGGTCAAACCTCTGATCAAGATATTTATGCTGCAGGTGATGTGGCGATCCATCCTAGTTTAGGTTATTGCATTCAGTCATGGGCAAATGCGCAGAACCAAGCAATTGCAGCCGCTAAATCGATGCTGGGTATTGAAACTGAATATACCGATATTCCATGGTTATGGTCGGATCAATATCACTTCAATATTCAGATATTAGGGACTTATCAACCAGAAAGAACCAAGCAGACAGTGGTACGTAGAAGTACGGATGATCAATGTAGTTATCTGTATCTGGATGATCAAAATTGTTTAATCAATATGATCGCAATCAATGACTCAAAATTGGTCAAATTGGCAAAACGTTGGATGCAGTCCAATACCGTATTAGACCCAAAACTATTAGCAGACCCTGAATTTAATGTCATGAAATTAAAACCATAAACATTAAATTCTGGTTCATGACTCAATCGAAGGAATGAAGTATGAGTAATGAAGAAAAAAGTGGATTTAAGCATTGGGTGCCTGCTTTTGTCCTGATGGTGTGTGTTGTACTCGCATTTTTTGACAAGATTAGTATTGCGGTTTTATTTGCTGATCCACATTTCCAAGGTGCAATGGAGATTGCGGAGAACAAAGCGAAGCTAGGATGGTTGATGACCAGTTTCTTGCTGGCTTACGGTTTTTCATCTGTATTTCTCAGTTTCCTAGGTGATATTTTCGACCCAAAGAAAATGCTGTTTTGGAGTGTTGCATCTTGGGGGGTGCTGATGCTGTGCATGGGCTTTACCACCAGTTATGCAGGAATGTTGTTTTTACGCGTTTTACTGGGTTTGGCTGAAGGTCCATTGTTTGCACTCGCATATACCATTGTTAAACAGACCTATACCGATCGTCAGCAAGCACGTGCGTCAACGATGTTTTTATTAGGCACGCCGATTGGTGCTTTTCTAGGCTTCCCGATTACAGCTGCTGTATTAGCAAAATATGATTGGCATACCACATTCTTTGTTATGGCTGCGCTAACACTTGTTGCTTTGGTTGCGATAGTCATTGGTTTGCGTGATTTGCAGCTGAAGAAAACCATTGAATTGGAATCGACCAGCAAACGCGTCAATTTCAAAGGTCATATTCTGAATACCAAAGTCTTATTACAAAACCGTTCATTCTGGTTGGTATGTATTTTTAATATCGCTTTGATGACGTATTTGTGGGGATTAAACAGTTGGGTTCCATCGTATCTAATCCAAGACAAAGGCTTCAATCTTAAAGAGTTTGGTATTTATTCAAGTTTTCCATTCATTGCGATGCTTATTGGTGAAATCATCGGCGCATTCTTATCTGACAAGACCGGACGCCGTGCGATCCAAGTTTTTGGTGGCTTATTGGTGGCAGGTATTTTCATGTACGTCATGGTGATTATGACCAATCCATTTTTGGTCATTGCTGCGATGTCTTTAAGTGCAATGGCTTGGGGATTTGGTGTGGCAGCAGTATTTGCCTTACTTGCTCGAGTTACGACGGCGGATGTCGGTGCAACAGCGGGAGGGATTTTCAATGGAATGGGCAATTTTGCCAGTGCAATTGCACCTGTTCTGATTGGTTACATCGTGATGCAAACAAACAGTTTTAATTTAGGAATTACCTTCTTAGCAGCAATCGCCGTGATTGGGTCGTTCTTCTTGCTTCCTTTATTGAAACGTTATTAATCAAACTATTCATCAAAAATCTAGGAGTTAAACATGTCTACTCAACAATTTGAATCATGGAAACAGCCTGAAGGCGCTAGTTTGGAAGATTGGTTAAACACACGTATCGCGCGTTTCGAAACACGTAAATATGATTTCGATGCGTTGAAATTCCAAGCGGATTATGACCCGAAATATCGTCGTGCTCAAATGCGTTATATGGGAACAGGGGCAACAGGTGTGGTTAATGATGGTAATACAGTTCCAGCTGAAAACTTTACTTTCTCAACCATGGTATTACCTGCGCAATGCGAAGGTCCATTGCATATCCACCACGATGTGGAAGAAGTGTTCTTCATGTTACGTGGCGAGATTGACCTGTTTATTGAACATAACGGCGAAAAATTTCAAACCAAATTGAAAGAGCGCGATCTGATTTCAATTCCACCGGGTATTTATCGTGGTTTGTTTAATCCTGGTCAGGAAGATGCCTTGATGTGTGTGATGTTGGGCGCTGGAAAACCAACCATTCCAAACTACCCACCTGAGCATCCATTGTCTCAAATCAAACGTTAATCAACGCGATTAATTGTAAAAAGGAATGAAATGATGACTTTGATTGACACATTAGCCAAATACCCAGTGAAAACCATTGAGATCAATGGTCGGGTACAAGCCTATCGCGAAGCTGGGCAAGGACAAGCACTGATTCTTTTACATGGTATCAGCTCTGGTTCTGCATCATGGGTCAATCAGCTTGATGTGCTTAGTCATCATTTTCATGTCCTTGCTTGGGATGCGCCAGGTTATGGCTTATCTGAGAACTTAGATACGGAACAGCCAAATGCAACCAATTATGCTCAGCGTGTGCTGGCGATCATGGATGCATTGGCGATTTCTAAAGCCATCATAGTCGGTCATTCATTAGGTGCATTACAGGCAAGTGCTTTTGCCCATCTATATCCTGAACGTGTTGAAACCTTAATCATTGCCAATGCAGCGCAGGGTTATCAACGATCGGATGAAGACACCAAAGCACAGGTTTATCAGAAACGCCCAAATCTATTGAAAAGCTTGGGCAATGCGGGGATGGCGGCAAGCCGTGGTCCACATTTAATTTATAAACAAGACCCTCAAGCACTGGCATTGGTTGGTGAAGTGATGGGGCAGCTCACTTTAGACGGTTTTACGCGAGCATCGTATTTGTTGGCGTATGACGAGATTAGAAATTATTTAACAGATATCAAAGTTCCATGTGTGGTGATTGCTGGTGACAAGGATGAAATAACGCCTGCTCAAGCCATCATGGAATTGGCGATGGAAATGCAATTGAGCCGATGTCATCTCATTACAGATGCAGGTCATCTGAGTTATGTCGATCAACCTGATCAGTTTAACGACATTGTTTTATCGGCAAATTAATTAAACGAGAGATATGGATATGAGCTTCCAAGTTGAAGGAAAAGTAGCAGTTGTAACAGGTGGCTCGTCAGGCATTGGTTTGGCTGCTGTGGAAATTTTAGTTGCAGAAGGTGCAAAGGTCGCGTGGTGTGGTCGAGATGAAGCGCGTCTAGCGGTATCAAAACTTTATATTTTAGAGAAATATCCTCATGCCAATATTTACACCAGTATCTGCAATGTTTTGGACAAAGAAGATGTCAAACGATTTGCACAAGATGTGAAGCAAAACTTAGGCAATGTTGACATGTTGATCAATAACGCGGGTCAAGGTCGTGTGTCAAATTTTGAAAATACCCAAGATGAAGATTGGATGAAAGAGATTGAGCTGAAGTATTTCAGTGTATTACATCCCGTTCGTGCATTTTTAGATGATTTAAAACAGTCTGCATGTGGCTCAATCACCAATGTGAACTCATTGTTAGCGTTGCAACCTGAACCGCACATGATTGCAACCTCATCTGCACGTGCGGCATTGCTGAATCTTACTCATTCACTGGCACATGAATTTACTCAATATGGTGTCCGTGTGAACTCCATTTTACTGGGTATGGTGGAGTCAGCACAGTGGAAACGCCGTTTTGAAACGCGTTCTGATCCAAATGCAACGTGGGAACAGTGGACCGGCAATATTGCTAAAAATCGTGGTATCCCGATGCAACGTTTAGGTAAGCCTGAAGAACCTGCACGGGCCTTGGTATTTCTCGCATCGCCTTTAGCATCCTATACCACAGGTTCAACTCTCGATGTCTCTGGCGGATTCAATAAGCATTTATAAGGTGTGCACATGAAACAGTTGATGATGATTGGTTTTGGCGCGATGGCAGCAGAAGTGTATGCCCATATGCCGCAAGACTTACAACTTAAATGGATTGTGGTACCAGCACGGAGTGTTGAAAAAGTTCAAGCGCAAGTTGCTCCTGATGTGCAAGTGATTAGCTCGATTGATCAATGTCGGGGCACACCTGATTACGTTATTGAAGTCGCTGGTCAGGCTGCGGTGAAAGAGCATGCGCAAAAGGTTTTGGAAAAGGGTTGGACTATTGGGCTCATCTCAGTTGGAACTTTGGCGGATAACGAGTTTCTGATCCAGTTAAAAAATACCGCTGAACAGCATGATGCCCATTTACATCTTTTGGCAGGTGCGATTGCCGGAATTGATGGGATATCAGCGGCGAAAGAAGGTGGCTTGGAAAAGGTCACATACAAAGGATGCAAGAGTCCAAGAAGTTGGCGTGGCAGTTATGCAGAGCAATTGGTTGATTTAGATCAGGTGAGTGAAGCAACCGTTTTTTTCCGTGGTACAGCCCGTGAAGCTGCATTGAAGTTTCCAGCCAATGCCAATGTTGCGGCGACGATTGCGCTTGCAGGTTTGGGAATGGATGAAACCATGGTGGAACTGACGGTTGACCCAAACATCAATAAAAACAAGCACACGATTGTGGCGGAAGGTGTGTTCGGTGAAATGACGATTGAGTTGGTCGGTGTGCCTTTGGCGAGTAACCCGAAAACTTCGACATTGGCTGCACTCAGTGTGATTCGTGCCTGTCGCAATAGTGTTCAAGCAATTCAGATTTAAAGGATTTGATCATGGTAAAGGAAATTTATATCGCTGGTGAATGGCGATTAGGTCGAGGTGACACGATTCAAAGTTTGTTTCCAGCAGATCAATCTGTGAATGCTGAGATTTCAACGGCGAGTTTGGATGATGTCAATGAAGCGATTGAAAAGGCGGATTTGGCATGGCGTCAGGCGGATTGGCGCAACAGCATGCCACACGAGCGTGCGCGCATTTTGTATAAAGTGGCTGACATTATTGAAGCACGTGTGGATGAGCTATCCAAGCTACAAACCAGAGACAACGGTAAACCACTGGCTGAGACGCGTGCTTTAACCTTGAGTGCGGCTGCAACAGCACGTTATGTCGCAGCGGCGTGTGAAACCTTAAATGATGAGTTAACCACACAACGTGCGCCAGATTATATGACCATGAGTGTGCATGAACCTGTTGGGGTTGTGGCAGCGATTACACCATGGAATTCACCGATAGCCAGTGAAGTGCAGAAGTTAGCACCTGCAATAGCAGGTGGTAATGCAGTCATTCTAAAACCAGCGGAAGTGACTTCTTTGATCGCGCTTGAATTAGCAAAAATCTTTGAAGAAGCCGGTTTACCTAAAGGTTTATTGAGTGTACTGGTTGGACGTGGTTCGGTGATTGGTGATGCAATCGTAAAGCATCCATTAGTACGCAAAATTTCATTTACAGGTGGAACAAGTACAGGGCGTCATCTAGCGCATATTGCTGCTGACAAGTTGATCACCACATCTTTAGAACTTGGCGGAAAATCACCAACGATCGTCATGCAAGATGCTGATATTGAGCTTGCCGCTAAAGGTGTGGCTTATGGCATTTTCAGTTCTGCAGGACAGGCATGTATTGCAGGATCACGTTTATTTGTACATCGCAGTATTTATGATCAATTCTTAACGCGTCTGGTTGAAATTACTAAAGGCTTGCGCGTTGGACATCCTGAAACCGCAGGCGTGCATTTAGGGTCTTTGATCAATCCTAAGCATTTAGCTTCTGTGGATGCTTATGTTCAATTGGCCAAAAAAGAAGGTGGACAAGTTCTAGTTGGTGGTCAGGCATTGACGGATGGTGAATTGGCAAAAGGTAGTTTCTATTTACCGACCATTATCACAGGCCTCGATAACTCAGCTCAAACCTGTCAGGAAGAAATCTTTGGTCCTGTATTAGTGGTGATGAGATATGACGATGAAGCAGATTTAATTGCACAAGCCAATGACAGTTGTTTTGGTTTAGCCGCAGGGATTTGGACTGAAAACTACCGTAAAGCTTGGCAACTTGCACGTGCTTTGGAAGTAGGAACAGTCTGGATCAATACCTACAAAAAATTCTCGATTTCTGCACCTTTTGGTGGTTTCAAAGAAAGTGGAATTGGACGTGAAAAAGGTCGTTTAGGCATCTTGGCGTATATGCAACAGAAAAGCATTTATATGGGATTAAGCGAACAGCCAAATCCTTGGTGCGATTAATAAATTCATGGAAAGAAAAAGTTTTTGAGGAATAAGACAATGACAGAACGTGTAAATGTAGGCGAAGCAATCGCTCGGGTTTTAGAGGCGCACCAAGTTGATAGTATCTACGGTGTTATTTCAATTCATAATTTACCAATTGCTGATGCAGTGGGTCGTCGTGAAAAAATCCGTTTTGTGGCGGCACGTGGTGAAGCAGGCGCAGTGACGATGGCAGATGGTCACTCCCGTTTTAAAGGACTTGGTGTCGCGCTTACCAGTACGGGTGCGGGTGCAGGGAATGCAGTGGGTTCATTGATTGAAGCAATGAATGCAGGCAGTCCAGTATTGCATTTAACAGGTCAAGTTGAACGTGAATATTTAGATCGTGATGCAAGTTTTATTCATGAAACCAAAGATCAACTGACTTTCTTACGTGCATCGAGCAAAGCTGCTTTTCGTATTACCAGCCCTGACAATGCAGTAGGCGTGATTCGTGAAGCAATTCGTGTCGCAACGACTGTCCCAATGGGGCCTGTTAGTGTTGAGCTACCGATTGATGTGCAAGCAGCAGAAATTGACCTACCCCTGAATCTAGGTCCAGTCAAAGCACTCGAATTGCCTCAGGCAGATCAAGTTGAAGTTGATTTGATCATTGATGAAATCAAAAAAGCCAAACGTCCAATTTTTTGGATCGGCGGTGGTACGCTCAATAGTGTGGATGAAGTCAAAGCAATAGCTGACTTGGGTATTCCAGTAGTGTCTTCAACCCATGCGCGTGGTGTATTGGCAGATGATCATCCGCGTAGCCTAGGTGCATTCCATAACTCCGCAGGCGTTGAACAACTTTTAAAAGATGCCGATTTATTGGTTGTTGTTGGTTCTCGTTTGCGTAGTAATGAAACTAAAACCTATTCAGTGCAATTCCCTGAAAATATTATTCAGGTCGATGCCAATCCTGTTGCACAACAACGTAATTACAAAATACGTAACTTCATTTGTGGCGATGCCAAAGATGTGTTGCAACGTGTTCTCACAGGTTTAGCAGATGTATCTAAAATAGATGCTGATTATGATGCAGCAGTTGTTGATGCGAAACAGGCAGCAATCAATGCTTTACGTACACAGCTTGATCAATATGCTTTGATCTGTGATCACCTTCGTACAGCTTTACCACAAGATGGCATCTTTGTTCGTGATATCACCATGTCAGGCAGTACCTGGGGCAGTCGTTTATTCCCAGTACAAGTACCAAACCAAAATATTCACTCTTTAGCAGGGGCGATTGGTCTTGGTCTGGCAACAGCAATTGGTGCCTCAATTGCCAATCCTGACAAAAAAGTGATTGGTTTAGTCGGTGATGGTGGTTTGATGCTCGGGATTGGTGAGATTGCGACGATGGCGCAAGAAAATACCAATATGGTGCTGATGATCATGAATGATGGTGGTTATGGGGTTATGCGCGGTATTCAAAATAATTACTTCGGTGGCCGTCAGTATTTTAACGAATTACACACACCTGATTACCGAGCATTGGGTGAGGCGATGGGCGTGAAAAGCTGGAAAGTCGGCAGTGCAGAAGAGTTTAGAACAGTCATTCAGCAGGCAGTTGAATTCCAAGGACCAAGCGTCATTGAACTGGATATGAACTCAATTGGACCACTCAACTTTGCAGGTCCTCCACAGAAGAAATTGTATTAATCCATTTCAGCATTGCTAGGTATTAGCACTGCTGAAGAACGATTTGGAGGCAAAAATTTTTGTCTACAAATCGATAAAAACTATGTTTTACAGGTAAAACAAAAAACAGAGCCAACAGGATGGTTGGTATCAAAGCGAAGGAACATGATATGAAAAAGACAATGATGGTCGCGATGCTTGCTGCATGTTATTTGGGTACAGCATCTCATGCATTTGCACAAAGTTCGGCACTAGAGTGGAAAAGTGAAGATGGGACGGATGCTGTCAAACTCGGTGGTGTAGTGCGTTTTAATCAACGTTACGAAAACTGGGAGGGGCCAAATGGTGGTTTTGGAAAACTCTATTTTGATATTTTCCGAGTTGATCTGAAAGGTAAGTTTGATGATGCCTATTTTAATGCCAGTTACCTCTTTCAAGATCAAGGTAAACGTTCGATAGAAAAAGCCTATGTGGGTTATCATTTGGATGAACATAACAGCATAGAAGCTGGTTTTGTTTATAAACCCTTTGCAATTTATCCTTATCCACAAAATGGTTGGACTTATCACATTCCATTTTTCTTGGGTTACGGTAATAACATTGCTCCAGGCTTGAATTGGAATTTTCAGAATAAAGAATGGGACATGAAGCTAGGCTATTATCCTGAAATGCTCGCAACCAATCTTCGTTATTCTCCTGAAAGTGCGACCTATGATGATTTGGCTGAAAATGCATTCCCAACACAACAAGGCTATCAAAATGAAAAACGTCACCAAGTGAATACAAGGATTGTTCGTAAGTTAGAAACCGAATTTGGCAAGCAAGAGTTTGGTGTATCAGGTGCTATTGCACAGCTACACAACAAGATTACTGATAAAAATGGTAAGTACTATGCTGTTGGACTGCATACAGATAATAATTACAAGCGTTTTAATTTACAAAGCTCAGTGATTCATTATCAATATGATGCAAAAAATCCTGATGGTGTAAACAACGATATGACTTTAATGGGAGCGAATGGTTTAACGCCAGCTTACTTCATTGCTTCCGAAGGAACCATTGCGAGTTTAAACCTCGCTTATACATTACCTGTACAAGACATGGGGAAACTAAAAGCGATCCGTTTCTACAATGATTATAGTTATTTCGATAAAAAACGTGAGGATTGGTCAGATTCTCAAATGAATACCACTGGCATGATGTTTATTGCCTCACCTTTCATGGTGTGGGCGGATTATACATGGGGTAAAAACGCCAATATTATCGGTGGTGCAACCAATGCCACGGGCTTTACCTCAACTGTTTCTCCAAACAGTGATAAATGGCTTTATCGTATCAACTTAAATATTGGTTTTAGTTTTTAAACTTCCTAAGTATAGAAAAATAAAAAAGCAAAGCCGAGGCTTTGCTTTTTTATGAATGAGTTGTCAGCTTAGATTTTGCTGATCAAATCATTGATTTGTTTTGCTTGTTCAGCAGCATTACCTGTATATGTTGCAGGTGTAAGCTCTGCTAAACGAGCACGTTCATCAGCTGGAACTTGAAGAAGCTCATCACCATTTACGAAGTTCACCATCATGTCACGTGTCATGGCTTGACCACGAGTAAGCGCTTTTAGTTTTTCGTAAGGTTTTTCAACGTTATAACGACGCATAACCGTTTGGATCGGCTCAGCAAGAACTTCTTGTGCTTGGTCTAAATCTTCATTTAAACGGTTCGCATTGAGTTCAAGTTTACCAATACCCTTTAAGCAAGCATCAAAAGCAATCAAGCTTTGCGCAAAACCAACACCCATGTTACGAAGCACAGTTGAATCGGTTAGGTCACGCTGCCAACGAGAAACTGGAAGTTTTTCACCTAAGTGACCCAATACCGCATTTGCGATACCTAAGTTACCTTCTGAGTTTTCGAAGTCAATTGGGTTTACTTTATGAGGCATGGTTGAAGAACCAACTTCACCATCTTTTAATTTTTGCTTGAAGTAACCAAGCGAAATATAACCCCAAACATCACGGTTAAAGTCGATCAAGATCGTGTTATAACGACGCAATGCATCAAACAATTCAGCCATGTAATCATGTGGCTCAATTTGTGTGGTGTATGGGTTGAAGCTTAAACCTAAAGACTCAACAAATGCTTGCGCATGTGCAGCCCAATCAATTTCTGGATAAGCAGAAAGGTGAGCGTTGTAGTTACCTACAGCACCATTGATTTTGCCCAATAATTCAACATTTTCAAATTGCTTGATTTGGCGCGCTAAACGATATGCAACGTTTGCCATTTCTTTACCCAAAGTTGTTGGGCTAGCAGTTTGACCATGTGTACGAGACAACATTGGTTGTTCAGCATGTGTGGTTGCCAAAGTAGAGATTGCATTCAGAATTTGCTTCATGCTTGCAACTAAAACTTCACGACCATTTTTAAGCATCAATGCATGAGACAAGTTGTTGATGTCTTCAGAAGTACATGCGAAATGAATAAATTCACCTGCATTTTTTAATTCGTCGATGTTGGCAATTTTTTCCTTAAGGAAATATTCAACTGCTTTCACATCGTGATTAGTTGTACGTTCGATCTCTTTAATACGATTGGCATCTTCTTCAGAGAAATCAGCAACAATCGCATCTAAAGCGGCATTGGTTTCAGCAGAGAAAGCTGGTACTTCGATAATTTCTGCACGATTTGCAAGTGCTTGTAACCAACGCACTTCAACAGTGACACGAGCGTGGATTAAACCAAACTCAGACAAAAAAGGGCGTAGTGCATCGCATTTGCTTGCATAACGTCCATCAAGTGGTGAGAGTGCGGTTAAAGCATTCATACAGATTCCTTAATCTTGGAATAAACATAAAAATAAATTCGTTGAAGCATCGGTTTAAACCACCTGATACTGCAAACGAGCGAGAGCTTGAATATCGTTCAACAACTTACGTTTTCTGAAAACCATCGTCCATGAACTACCACCGAGTTGTCGCCATAAATGCGCCAATTGTATGCCCGTAAACAAACATGCTCGGATTCGATTGGTATGATTAATATCTTTAAATGCTTCAGCATTACCACGAACGAGAATACGTGGATTGATTTGCCCAGCAGTTTCAACATACGTTTGTGCCAAACTGGCAATGACACTTGGATGCAAATAGTTGTTATCGAAAAAAGACAACTGTTTGAGGATTTTTTGTTGAGATTTTTCAATAATTTTAACGTATTCGGGATTGCTATAGACCTTTTTTTCCAACTGCAACAATGCCATCGCATAAGACATTGGCAGTTTAGTATTACTAAGTTTAGGAATTCGAGATTTTGGTGCAGTATTAAAAGGCTGGGTAATACAGCCTTCTAATGTTTTTAATCCTAAGGAAATATCGGCAAGCTGGTTAAAAAAATCTAAGGTCTGTTTTGCATTATTATTTGTTGGACGGATATTTAGGCTGGCTTTGACGAGGAGTTCAAAATAGAAGTTACCACTTTCCCCAATACTTTGTTGACCAGACATGGCTGTCATATGTGTCAACTGGGTTGCCTGAAAAACTGCAGCCAATGCCAAAGCACGGTTTTGTTGAACATTCAACGCTTGGTTGGGCTGAAATGGGAACTCCGCCATGCTACGCTTCCAATATCCTTAGATAAAATCGGGTTGAGGCGCATTGGTGTGGTGAATTACGCCACCGCCTAAGCAGACCTCTCCTGAGTAAAACACCACACTTTGCCCAGGAGTAACGGCTCTTTGTGGTTCGTCAAATTCAACACGAATACCATTTTCGTTGTGATCATCACGGTAAATTGTACACGCTTGATCAGGTTGTCGATAACGCGTTTTGGCAGTGCATCGGAAACCTGATGTTGGAATTTCCTGTTCACCAGCAACCCAGTCAATCGACTCACTCCAAAGCTGCGTACTTTGCATCAATGGATGTTCGTGGCCTTGTCCAATCACTAATCGGTTATTAGCAACATCTTTGTGTAATACGAACCATGCACCTTCTTGTGCACCTTTCATACCACCAATCCCGATACCGCCTCGCTGACCCAGCGTATAGTACATTAAGCCGTGATGTTCACCAACTTCTTTGCCGTTGTCTAAGACAATTTTTCCAGCTTGAGCTGGGAGGTATTGTTTTAAGAAATCACTAAAACGACGCTCACCAATAAAACAGATCCCTGTTGAATCTTTTTTCTTGGCTGTAGCGAGATCTAGTTCTTCAGCGATTTTTCGAACTTGAGGTTTTTCAATTTCACCAACAGGGAATAGCGTCTTGCTGATTTCACGGCCATGCACCGCATGTAAGAAATAAGTTTGATCTTTATTATTATCAACGCCGCGTAGTAATGGCGCGTAAGTTTCACCACGCGAATTTTGCATGCTGGCACCACGACGTGCGTAATGACCAGTTGCAATGAAGTCAGCACCTAATGTCATCGCATGATCAAGGAATGCGCGGAATTTGATTTCTTTATTACAGAGAATATCAGGGTTAGGCGTGCGACCAGCGGCATATTCTGCTAAGAAATGCTCGAATACACGATCCCAGTATTCCATTGCAAAATTTGCTGTATGCAGTTTGATCCCGATTTTATCTGCTACGGCTTGCGCATCCGCCAAGTCTTCAAGTGCTGTGCAGTATTCCGTACCATCATCTTCTTCCCAGTTTTTCATGAAAAGACCTTCAACTTGATATCCTTGTTGAAGTAAAAGCGCGGCAGAAACAGAGGAGTCTACACCACCAGACATACCGACGATGACACGTTGTTGCATCTAATTAAGCATCCAAATGAGAAGTGAATGAGGGAGAAAAAGGGTGCTCATAAATAAGCGATAAAGGATATTTCTTGCCAGCGAGGGCATCTTGAACAGCTTTTAAAACCAATGGGCTACGTGCACGAGCTGTTTCTTGTAGCTCATCCAAGTTCATCCATACTGCACTGACAATACCTGTATCCAGTTGCGCATTGTCTTCAACTGAAGTGACATGTGCTAAAAAGCAAAAACGGTAATAGGTACGATCAGGAAACATCGGTGGCGTATAGGTATAAATACCGAGTAAGTGATCAACTTCAACATGATGACCTGTTTCTTCTAAGGTCTCACGAATTGCTGCCTGGATAATGGTTTCATCACATTCAACATGACCAGCAGGTTGGTTAAACACAGTATGTACATAGCCCTCACTGTGTTCTTCGACAAACAAAAAACGTCCGTCTTTTTCGACTACAGTGGCGACTGTGACATGAGGTGTCCAAGCGGTCATAGAAAGCACCATGATTTTAAAAAACGTATTCTACAAAATTTGTGAGTTTTTGGCTATGGGATGGTATTGATTAACTTTTCAATCTACTAGCGCATTAAAACTAAAAATATTGATTTCTATATTTGATTAACTCTTTAACTGCAAACTTAACGGAATCGATTGGAACACTTTCGGCATAGACTCTACCAACGTCTAAGTTAGGGTATGTAAAAAAAGGATCTTCATGTAGTTGAAATAGAAAGAAAACAAACCTGTCATTTCTTGCTGCTCTTTTTGAGAAGTCATCAAATGTTTCTTCTAAAGTAAAATAGTAATTATCGATAAAATCATTGTTTATAAAAATTTTATCTAAAAAGTTGATTTTATTTAATTCATTGTTTAATAAATATTTATTTTCAATTAAAGATTTTAAGGATGCAATAAAACTCGGCATATATGTAGGTGAATCAAAGGTGCCAAAACAAAGTCCATTAATATTAATTTTAATAGGAAACAGGAATTTATTTTCAATTTTTTGCTCTAAAATAGAAAAATAAAAATCTTCTTTGCCAATATTCATTAATTTAGCCTAAAATTATTTTATTGAGAGATAATCATTCTTCACTTTTACATAATTCTGAGCTGAATAAGGTAAAAATGCTTTTTCTTTATCTGTGAGAGGGCGGACTTGCTGTACTGGACTACCCACATACAAATAACCACTTTTTAAGACTTTACGGGGAGGAACTAAACTACCTGCACCGATCATCACATCATCCTCAATAATCACGTCATCTAGAACCACGGTATTAATGCCGATCAGGACACGATTACCAATGGTACAACCATGTAAAGTCACATGATGTCCAACAGTCACATCTTCACCAATCACTAGCGGTGAACCGTTTGGTTTAGATTGGTTTTTATGGCTGACATGTAACATACAGTGATCTTGCACATTACTGTTTTTGCCAATCTGAATCGAGTTCACATCGCCACGAATGACCGCAAAAGGCCAAACCGAAACATTCTCAGCTAATTTGACATCACCAATCACGACAGACATATCGTCAATATAGCAGCTTGCATCAATATCTGGTGTTTGGTTTAAATAAGAGCGAATGTTTTTAGTCATAGGATCAACCAAGATAAACGATAGTGGAATTATAAAGTAAAAAAGCATTCAGACTAAACAGCCTGAATGCTTAAATTAACTATTCAAAAGTCAGGGCTTAGAAAAAGCTGCTAAAGAATAGCTTGATACGATCAATCATGCGTGCAAAGAAGCCAGCTTCTTCAACAGGTTTTAGTGCAACCAAAGGTTTTTCAGCGATGACTTTGCCATCAAGACTTGCAACCAATTTCCCGATCACTTGACCTTGTGCTAAAGGCGCATTGAGCTGAGGTTGAATCACAAGTTGTGTTTTGATTTTATCGGCTTGACCTTTCGGCATCGTCACATTGAAGTTTTCAGCTAGCCCAATCTGTACTTCATCTTCCTTACCAAACCAGACTTTTGCTTTAGCGATTGCTTGGTTGGCAGGTTGGACATTTGCAGTTTCAAAGTTCGCAAAGCCCCAAGCTAACAACGCACGTGTTTGATTTGCACGTTCGTTCATGCTTGGTGTACCAAAGATCACCGAGATCAAACGCATCGGACCACGTTTGCTTGAGGTTGTTAAGCAGAAGCCAGCTTCACTGGTGTGACCTGTTTTTAAACCATCAACACTTGGGTCTGTATAGAGCAAAGCGTTACGGTTACCTTGTTTGATCCCATTAAAGGTAAATTCTTTTTCAGAATAAATTGGGTAATATTTCGAACTATCTTTAATAATATGCTGAGCCAAGATCGCCATATCTTTAGCAGTCGAATAATGACCTTCCGCAGGCATACCCGTTGAGTTCACGAAGTTGGTATTGGTCATGCCAAGACGTTTGGCTTCTTGGTTCATCATGTGAGCAAATGTACCTTCATTGCCCGCAATGTGTTCAGCCATTGCTTTTGATGCATCATTACCAGATTGAACGATAATGCCGCGTAGCATTTCCAATACAGTCGCAGTGCCATTCAACGGAACATACATACAAGATTCAGCGCTGCTGCCACGGCACCATGCTGATTCATTCATGCGTACATGTTCGTCTTCTGTTAATTTGCCTTGTAATAATTTTTGTTCAATGATGAAGCTCGTCATCATCTTTGTCATAGATGCGGGTGCAAGTTTTTCATCTTCATTTTTTGCAGCGAGAATCTGTCCAGTTTCATAATCCATTAATACATAGGATTTATTATTTAATTCTGGTGGAGCAGATAGGACAGTCGCTGCATATGAAAAGCTTGGCAAAAGTAATAATGCAGCAAGAGCGCTTTTTCGAGTCATTCTAGGTAGTTCCAATATCTTATATGGTGCAGATGAGCCTAGCATTTTAGGGCAAAGCAAAGCCGACTTCTATGGGGGAAGTCGGCTTTTTCATACAGTATTGTAACTAAGACTTATGGAGCGCTGATTCCAGATAAGGTGTTATCAATATTTCATTTATAGTTTTGAACATCTTCGCAAATTTGACGATTTTGCGCTTGAGTTGCGGCACTTGCATCTTTGCGTGCTTCAACGAGGAATTTTTGGAAATCTTTAGCTTTGGCTCGTGTATTTAATACATCCACAGCTTTAGATTCTTTAGGTAAATATTCTTTAACTAAGCGTTCATAACCTTGGCTAAATTTTTTATCTTCATCAATCAATTTTGGACAAATTTCAGAAAGTACATAGATTGCTGCAAGTTCTTCTTGCGTTGTACTTTGTACCGTTGAAGTGACATCAATATTTTCTGACTCTTGTTTTGCATTGGCTGCAAAAGTAGTTGATGCGAATGCACTTGAAGCAATCAGCAAAGACAAACTTAGCGTTTTAAAAACATTTTTCTTCATAACAAGCTAAACTCAAATCAGGGTTTACATAGTTTGCATAACTTAGCATAGCCGAAAAATAAAATTGTATACTTGCTGTAGGAACAATGGAGGAAATGTGATTTTAAATCCAATCTTGGCGTTTGATATTGACAAATCCTAGTAAAAACAAGAAAAAAACCTTAATGAGGAGCAGTATAATGACAACTAAATTTTGTGGTGGTGTTGATATTGCACTGAAGCTTCCACCACATCAATTTGAAGCAACAGTTGCTTTTTATCGTGATGTGCTTGGTCTTAAACCAATTACGGATAAAGGATCAGAGATTGGTTTTGAGTTTGGTCCAGTAAAATTATGGATCGATACGGTAGCTAAAATAAGTCAGGCAGAGCTTTGGCTAGAACTATTTACTGATAATTTTTCAGAGGCTGCAAAATATCTTAATGATGCTGGCGTTGTGCGCTGTGATGAAATTGAACCTTTGCCAGAAGGATTTAAAGGAGGATGGATTAGCAGTCCAGCCAATATTATTCACATGGTTCGAGAACCTAATGCTTGGTAATTGAAGAGATGAATAAATAAGGCTTGGATTCAATATTCTGAATCAAAAATAATCAAGCATTTTAAATATGATTTTCTATTTATATAAATTGGTAGCTTGGTTTTAGATTGCTAAACTAAGCTACCACATTCAAGGTTAATTAACCTTCAAAATTAAGTACATCTTCACAAACAGACTTCTGTTCAGCTTGATCAACTTCTTTCGCTGCCGCTCGTGCTTCTTTTAATGATATTTTAAAATCATTATCCGTTTGAAGGCTTTGCAATGATGCTGATTTATTTGAATATCCTTCTAAATACGATGCAATGATCTGATTGATGTTTTGATCAAATTTAGCATTTTTCCCAATCAGTTTTGGGCACATCTCGATCAAAACTTGAGCGTTCGCGATATCATCTTTAATCAGCGCATCCGCTTCTTGAACCGAAATTGCTTCTGCAAAAATTGCTTGAGCTGTAAAAAGTGAGAAGCTAACCCCAATAATACGAATAAATTTAGATAAATGTCTCATGGCTGCATAAATTTCTAATACTATGAAGTGGTAAATATATATAATTGAAGGAATAATTCAATTATGAAAACTGAGTAGTAAAAGGGCTATTGACATATTCTACCGATAGGTTTGAAGTAGCAATCGCCCAAAATTGAAGAGATGAGAACGTAGTGAATATTTTGATTGCAAATGATGATGGTGTTTTTGCCCCAGGGCTTCAAGCGTTGGCTCATGCATTAAAACCATTAGGCCGTGTTGTTGTAGTTGCACCTGAAAGTGAGCGAAGTGGTTATTCAAGTGCCTTAACACTCGACCGTCCTTTGCGACCTGTTCAGATTTCCAAAGACGTATGGGCAGTAAATGGGACACCAGCAGATTGTGTTTATTTATCCATGAATGGTTTATTTGATTTCGAATTTGATCTCGTCGTGAGTGGTATCAATAGCGGTGCAAATTTGGGTGATGATGTATTGTATTCTGGAACAGTAGGGGCTGCATTTGAAGGCCGTTTAATGAAGCATCCTGCAATTGCTGTCTCACTTGCTGGTTCAAATGTACGCTCTTATGAGCAGCCGCAAGATTACGCTAGAGCTGCACAATGGGTACATGATTTTATTGCCCAAGGCTTACCGATTTTACCGCCTCGTCATATTTTTAATATCAACATTCCTGATGTTGAACAAATTAAGGGCACCAAAGTAACTTATCAAGGACGCCGAGGACAATCCAAGCCGATTAGTAGTCATGTGGATCCTCGTGGACGTCAAGTATTTTGGATCGGTTTGGCAGGGGAAGCTGTACTGGAGCGACATCCTGCATCGAGCAGCCATATTCAATCTGACTTTTTTGCTGTTTCAAATGGCTATGTCAGTATTACTCCGATTCAAATGGATGCAACCAACTATGAGGTGTTAGATAATTTGCATAATCACGTGAATGGTTAGTCATGTGAATGTTATAACTTTGTGAATATCGTGCGTGAATACTCGTTTTTTCTCACTTTTTTGGTACTCTAAGGCGAAAATAGATTAAGGATTTTTCGATGAGGGCGAAGATGCACTTAAACCACGTCTCGATTTTTCAGTCAAAAAAAATGGTCAAAACAATCGTATTGTCTGTGGCTGTTGTTACGGCGGCTATTGTCAGCGGTTGTGCATCTAAACCTCAAGTAAGTGGTGGTGGGGCAAGCCATGTGAATGCTCCAAACTATTACACAGTTCGTTCTGGTGATACTTTGAGTGGGATTGCAAATCGTTATGGTATGAACTATCTCGATATCGCAGCACTAAATGATATCGCACCGCCATATCGAATTTATGTTAATCAATCCTTACGTTTAAAAGGTTCAGCCGCTCAACGCACCACATCAACACAAGCAATGAATCAGGCAGCACCTATTCAGCGTCAAAGTATTAATATTCCGACACAACAGCAAGTTGCGCCACCACCAGTTAGACCTGTTACCCCAACACAACAACGCCCTGTTGTTCCAGTAACACCACCATCAACATTGGCAAGTGGTCTGCGTTGGGTAAAACCATCAAATGGTCCAGTGATTCAAGGATTTAATCTGGCGAGTAACGTGAAAGGTACGCGCTATGGAGGCAACGTTGGTGATCCTGTGTTTGCTGCTGCAAATGGACAAGTGGTTTATGCTGCTGACGGCTTAAAAGAATACGGTAATTTGGTCTTGGTGAAGCATGTTGATGGTTACATCACTGCCTATGCACATAACAGTAAAATGTTGGTCAAGAGTGGTGATAATGTGACTGCAGGGCAAAAAATTGCCGAAATGGGGTCATCTGGAGCTTCACGTGTCATGCTAGAGTTTCAAGTCCGTTTAGATGGTAAACCAATCAATCCAACAACGGTTGTACCAAACTAATTTTATTGTTAGGGCCTTTTAAAAGGCCCTAACAAACTTTCAACAAATTGTTAATAATCACTAGTCTATCAATAGACTTCTCTGTATACTCAATGTGTTTGCTTTTATTAGAACAATAAGCATATTAATAAATTGAGAGGGATGTGTATGTTAGATCAATTGCGTGCAATGGGGGTTTTTGCTTGCGTTGTAGAAAAAAGTTCATTTAGCGGGGCAGCTAGAGACTTAGGAATAACAACAAGCGCAGTGAGCCAGCAAATTCGCTCATTAGAGCAAGAAATGGATGTTACCTTACTTCATCGTTCCACTAGAAAGTTGAGCTTAACAGAGGCAGGACAAGCATTTTTTTTAAGTTGTCAGGAAATGTTGGCAGCAGCAGAGCGTGGAAAAATTAGAATTAATGAGCTGCGTGATGATCTTGTTGGGGATTTACGTATTGCGACAACACCAGAATTGGGTGCATTGCATGTGGTTCCCGCGCTGTCTCATTGGATGTCCGCTCATAAAGGTTTAGCGGTTCATTTTGAAGCGGATCATCGCTATATTGATTTAATATCAGAAAGAATTGATATTGCGATTCGGATGAGTCTTAAAGTAGATGATCCACAATTGACGGTCGTTCCATTGGCACGTGTAGATCAGATTTTGGTTGCCTCCCCAAGCTATTTAAATCAATCGCCTCCGATTACGCGACCAGAAGATTTGATTCACCATGAATTACTGCCTGTCACTTTAATGCAGAACTTTCAGCATTTCACTTTTCGCCATGGTTTGAGTGGGGAAAATGTGAATGTGGAAATGCAAACCCGTTTAGGAACAAATAATGTTTTTGTCGCTAAATCATTATGTCAGCAAGGCTTAGGGATCGCACGTATTCTGTATATGGATGTGCAAAAAGAATTAGTGAGCGGTTCTTTGGTTGAAGTTCTACCTGATTGGCAATTACCGACGTATACATTACAAGCATTAACTTCAAAGCGTGAACAATACCCAGTCAAAGTCCATCGTTGCATTGATGCACTGAAGCAATATTTTGCGCAACTTCCAGGAGGACGTTCCTTACAAGGAGTTGCTTAGTCATCAGTGAGATGTCGCTCTAAATTTTAAAAGCCATGTTTCCTTGGAAACATGGCTTTCTTACTTATTTGCGTCTAGCTTTTACTTTAGCATGAGACTTAAGTGATTTTACTTCAACTGTTTCATCCACAGATTTAGACTCGGTTTGGTCTTTCTTGGTTTTTTTACGCTTTTTCTTTTTCTTAGGCTCATCATCTTCGACAGCTTCGCCATCTTCAATTGCTTGCCAATATTCCAGTTGCTCCATAACTGCGGCATAGATGGAGTTTTTACTATATCGACCTTTTTTATCGAGTGTTCCCACTGGTCGAGCCATCAGAATTTCTAATGCTTGATCAATTGTATCAATCGCATGCACATGGAACTGTCCAGCTTCTACAGCTTCAATCACATCTTGGCGTAACATGAGGTGTTGCATATTCTGACGTGGAATAATCACACCTTGCTTGCCTGTTAATCCTTGAAGTTTACAAGCATCATAGAAGCCTTCAATTTTAGCATTGACGCCTCCAATTGGTTGGACTTGACCCAATTGATTCATTGAACCTGTAATTGCCCATGATTGGTCGATTGGGATTTGGCAGATTGCAGAAATTAATGCAGATAACTCAGCAACGGTGGCACTGTCACCATCCACCTGTCCGTAGCTTTGCTCAAAGGCTAAAGCAGCAGAGAAGTGCAGGATTTGCTCTCGGCCAAAGTGTGCTTTAAGGAAGCTCGACATCAATAACACACCCTTGGCATGTAAAGAACCACCAAGTTCTACACTTCGCTCGATATCGAGAATATCGCCGCCACCTTGGTAGACAGACGCTGTTAGACGAGAAGGTAAACCAAACTCTACATCAGCATAATGAATCACTGAAAGCGCATTGATTTGTCCTAGACGATGTCCAGAAGTTTCGATCAGTTGTGTACCGCGAGATAAATCTTGCCAATACAATTCGCGTAAATAGCCTAAACGATATTGGCGATGGTGTAATGCTTGATTAACATGATCATGCGTAACAATTTTGTCGTCTGCTTTAAATGCATGATGATGTGCTTCGCGAATTAAATCACCCAACGTAGAGGCATGTAAGGATAAGGAGCTTTGGTCCTCGGCTTGACGACTTGAGTCTGTTAGCAATGCAGCAAGTGCTGAACGATCAAATGGTAACAGTTTATCTGCTTGTACGTAGTCAGCAATCAGTTGCATATATGCTTGTTCATTACTGTCATTACGTTGTAATGTATCAGTGAAATCAGCACGTATTTTGAAGACACTGCCTAGCTCTGGTTCTACCTCTAAAATTTCATAATAAATCTCAGGTTCAGCTAATAAGACTACTTTGATTTCTAATGGTACTGATGCAGGTTCAATCGAAATACTACCCGTCAACGTTAGCATATGTTCTAAAGATGATAGTTTTAGATGACCTGACTTTAATGCGCGCTTTAAGCCTTGCCATGCATATGGTTGTTCAAGTAGTTGCTCTGCTTCGAGCATCAAAAAACCACCATTCGCACGATGTAAGGAACCTGGACGAATTAGGGTGAAATCAGTCGTAATCGTTCCGTTGTGCGTGAGTTGCTCAACATGTCCAAGTAGATTGTAGTGGGTTGGAAAGTCTTCAAAAATGACAGGTGCGCCGCTATTTGGTTTGTTTGCAATGATGACATTGGCTTGATAACGAGCTGGTACGCGATTAAACAAAGCAGGGGTAAAGTCATCCTCTTCTTGTTCTAAAATTAATTCAACATTTTCGATGATGTCTTCAGCATAATGCTTTAAATATAATTCGAGACCTTTGACCTCTTTATTTTTATTTAGAATAGATTCAATACGAGGCATTACGACCTGAGAGGCAATATCGCGATTTAAACTGGAGACTTGGTCGCGTGCATCATCTTCTAAATCACCAAGATGAAGACCTAAGCGTTCAAGTTTTTTCTCCATATAACGAATATTGGAAGAAATGTCAGATCTTTCTTTACTACTCAGCGTACTGAGGTCTTGTTGGGTTAATTCATGATACTCATCATCTTTAAGTAACATCGGAATAAAGACATGCTTATCATTTCTAGAAACTAATTTTAAGTCGAGCCCTTCACCTTCTTTGGTTAGTTCTGCTAAAGCTTGTTGTTGTACTTCACCTGTGGCTTGGCGTATGCGTTCGATGCGATTGTGATAGCTTTCTGCACTAAATCGACGTTCTAGCTGTTTTAAGATAATTTGCCATGTCTGTTGTAATGCATTTTGAAATTTTGAACCTTGTCCTGCTGGAAAACGCAAGGCGATCGGTTGTCTTGGATTTTTGAAATTATTGACATATACCCAATCATCAGGTGTTTGCATGGTTTTGGCATGCTGTTGCAATAGACGCTTAATCATCGTGCGTTTGCCTAGACCAGCCGTTCCTACTGCAAATATATTATAGCCCGAATAAGGCAATGAGATACCTGCCTCTACTGACGCTCGAGCGCGATCTTGCCCTAAAAAATTATTGAGCGGTTTGATCCGTTTAGTCGAGCTTGGGATTTTAGCCAAGTCGGGAATATGTGTAAGCTGATTTGCTTTTAGTGCTGTTTTTGTGAGTGTTGCTTGTATATCGGCTTGTTCAAAAGCACTTGGAATTGCAGTGATATTTGCTGTAATCGTGTTTGTTGGTGTTAAAGATAAAGTTGTTGCAGTCATTTGATCAAGTTTTTGGGTCACTGTTGCTATCCAACAAATAAAACGAAATGTAAGTCATTAACGTTATACGGGTTTAACCTCAAAGATCAAGCGAACTTGTGTTTTTTATCGACAAAACAAAACAATGGTTGCATAAAGCAACTTGCAAGCAAGGACAAGAAACGATTGAATAGGCAGATTCTCGCATGTTCATGGAAAATAATAAGCAATGACGACACAAGCCTCTGGGTGGGCATCTGCATTTAAAGCATTTTTAGACCGCCGCGCTCTGATTATGTTATTTCTTGGTTTCTCCGCAGGGATACCAATTTTATTGATTTTTTCAAGCTTATCTTTATGGCTAGGTGAGGCTGGAATCGATAAAACAGCAGTCACTTTTTTTAGTTGGGCGGCATTAGGTTATTCTTTTAAATTTGTATGGGCGCCGTTGATCGATGAGCTACCTGTACCATTTCTAACCAGAACGCTTGGGCGCCGTCGAGCATGGTTGTTAATTGCTCAGTGTTTGATTATCTGTGCGATTTGTATAATGGCATTTTCAGATCCTTCATTGGGTCGAAGTTATTTAGTACAAATGGCTGCTGGTGCAGTTTTATTGGGCTTTTCTGCTGCGACCCAAGATATCGTTATTGATGCTTATCGTATTGAACTAGCAGAAACTGAGATGCAAACCATTTTAGCGTCAACTTATAATGCAGGTTATCGCATTGGGATGATTGTCGCGGGTGCTGGAGCTTTATTCTTAGCTGCCTATTTGGGTACAGCAAAAGGTAATTATATATACGAAGCATGGAAATATACTTATTTGACCATGGCGGCTGTTATGGTCGTCGGAATTATTACCACACTGGTTGTTCGTGAACCGAAAGTTGATCGTGTCTATAAAGATTATAAGAAGACTGATTACTACCGCTTGGTATTGGTATTTTTTCTAGCAGTCACAACTTTTGTAGTGACGTATATTTACTCTGGTCATTTAACACAAGCATTGATTGAAGCAACCGCGATTAAAGATACTGCCGCACTTTTTGGTTTAGAAGCACTGCGGTTTTTGACAGCGACAGCAACCGCTATTTTTATTGGCTTTAGTCTTGTTAAAATGGGTGTTGTAAATCAAGAAATGGCAAAAGAAACATGGGTCGCGCCTATTCTTGATTTCTTTAAGCGTTATGGTGTAAAACTCGCATTAGTTTTATTGCTGTTGATCGGCTTCTTCCGCGTATCCGATATTATTGCTGGTGTGATTTCTAATGTGTTCTATCAGGATCTGAATTTCAGTAAAGAGCAAATAGCGGAAGCCGTGAAAGTATATGGCGTACTATTTAGTTTACTGGGTGGCTTTTTAGGCGGCTTGCTTGCACAACGGATGAACATTATGAAATTAATGTTTATCGGTGCGGTACTTGCAAGTTCGACAAATCTAATTTTTATTGGTTTAGTAAAATCTGGAAAGCCATTGGATCAGGTTCAGATTCAGGTTGGGCAACATTCTTATCAAGCGGAAACAGATGAAGTCGGTTATTGGAAAGTCCATGTGCCTACACAGGCACTCGTACAGGCGGATTCGGTGCAAGTAGCTGCACAATTCAAAAACCAAGTTGAGTCTAAAATTCAACTAGAATTGCCATATTTAATCGCAACACAACAGCCTCAAATTCAATTGCTACCGATTAGTCATGACGATCATCTTAACATCAATGAATTAAAGCAGAGTTTGGTGATTAAAGGACAGTTGGCAGGTATTGATGCTGATCAGTTAGATGTTGAACGACCTGTTGTATTGAAGTTAGATGGTCAAGAGTTCATCGCTAAAGTTGATCAGCATGGCCTATTTAGTGGTGTGATTAGTGGACAAATACTACAATCGTCAACCAGCAAAACGATCACTGCAATCGCAAATTTGAAAAATTCTGGCGAACAAAGTTTCGTCGCAACGCGACAGTATTATGTTGAGTCAGCAACTCCTGTTGCGACAACTTTAGATGTTGATATTCAGCCAATTGCACCAATTAGTCCAGATTCGCAAGGTAATACAGAGCTATCAGGTAAAGTGATCAAGCAATACAGCTCGCTATGGCTATATTTCGCGATCATCGTGGATAATCTTGCGGCAGGTTTGGCTGGTGCTGCATTCATTGCATTTTTATCGAGTTTAACCAGTGTCTCTTTTACAGCGGTTCAATATGCTATTTTTAGCTCATTAATGACTTTAACCCCCAAATTATTAGGTGGTTATTCGGGTACGATGGTGAGCAATATGGGCTATCCGAATTTCTTTTTAATGACGACTTTAATTGGTATTCCGATTTTAATTTTAGTGGTTTGGGTCGCGAAATTATTACGTGATCATGAAAATCAAACAACACAACAGCAGACAGGTGAATAACGATGCGCATGTTACATACGATGTTACGAGTAGGTAATTTAGAACAATCTTTAAAGTTCTACACTGAGGTACTTGGTATGAAATTGCTACGTCAACGTGATTATGAAGAGGGGCGTTTTACCCTTGCTTTTGTTGGCTATGGTGATGAAGAAAATAATACCGTACTTGAGTTAACCCATAACTGGGATACCAGCAGTTATGATTTAGGCAATGGCTACGGTCATATTGCGATTGGTGTAGAAGATGCTTACAAAGCATGTGAAGAGATCAAGGCACGTGGTGGTAAAGTTGTGCGTGAAGCTGGACCAATGAAGGGCGGTGTAACGGTTATCGCTTTTGTTGAAGACCCTGATGGTTATAAAATTGAACTCATTCAACAGGATCAAAATGCTCGTAATAACTAATTTGAATTCATCTTAAGCTGAAGATTTCTCATTTAAAAGCGCTAGTATTATTTATATAGCCCAGTATGATGTGTCGATCAAATGGTCAACAATATCATATTGGGCTTTATCATAATTAATGGGTGAATAGGAATAAGTTATGTTCAAAATTTTGGCATTGGATCGCTTTACTCTTCTCTTGGTGGCGATGGTTGTACTTGCAACATTTTTACCCGTTTCAGGTCAAATAGCATCTTATTTCAATATCCTAACCACAGTCGCTATCGCAATACTTTCTTTTTACATGGCGCAAAATTATCACGCGAAGCTGTGATGGAAGGGATGCTACATTGGAAAATGCATGCCTTGGTCTTTGCCTTTACCTTCTTAATTTTCCCTGTACTTGGTTTGATGGCTAAACCTGTTTTAGAACCATTATTGGGGCAACAATTGTATTGGGGCTTTTTGTTTATGTGCTTCTTGCCATCAACAGTACAGTCTTCGATCGCCTTTACTTCAATGGCTAAAGGTAATGTTGCTGGTGCGGTGTGTAGTGCATCTTTTTCTAATATTATCGGGATGTTTATTACCCCGATTTTGGTTAGTTTTTTTATTCTAGGGCAGAGTCAACATGGTTTTGACCCTACCAAATCAATTATACAAATTACCTTGCTATTATTAGTCCCATTTATTCTCGGGCAGATTTTACGTCCGTATATTTTTCCATATATGGTCAAAGTGCCGAGTATAGTTAAAGCATTTGATCAAGGGTCGATCTTAATGGTGGTCTATGGCGCATTTAGTAGTGCTGTCGTTGCAGGTTTGTGGCAGCAGGTCAGTGGTATAACTTTACTTTACCTTATCATTGCTTGCTCAGTGTTATTGACCATTGTGATGCTATTGGCTTTTTATGTCCCGAAATGGTTCGGATTTAATCGAGCTGATCAGGTTACGATTTTCTTTTGTAGTTCAAAGAAAACCTTGGCGAGCGGTGTGCCGATGGCGCAGATTTTATTTATTGGGCAACCTTTGGGGATGATTGTTTTACCGATCATGATTTTTCATCAGATCCAGTTAATGGTATGTGGTGTAATTGCAAATCGTTGGTCAAAATCAACACAAGAATAATTCGCTAAATTTGATTTATTGGCGTATAATGCTCGCCACTTGTTGGCTTTGCTCTGACTTTTAGGGTCTCGGTGGGTCAAAAGAAATGGTCTGTTGTCGTGTTGGTCTGCAAGTTTAGAACACTTTGCCTTCCTCATATTTTGAGAGTGATCAATTGCGATAACAGCTTAAGCCTTTCTTACTATTAGGAGCATCGAGCATGCGCGCCGATATTCATCCAAAATACGAAACTTTAGTTGCTACTTGTTCATGTGGTAACGTTATCGAAACTAAATCTGCTTTAGGTAAAGAAACACTTTATCTAGATGTATGTTCTGCTTGCCACCCATTCTATACTGGTAAACAAAAGAATGTGGATACTGGCGGTCGTATCGACAAATTCAAACAACGTTTCTCTGGTATGTCACGTTCTATCAAACGTTAATATCAAGAAAACAAAAAACGGGCTTTATGCCCGTTTTTTTATGCCTACTGAGTTCCTCACCCATTTAATAAAGGATAAGGAACATTTCAAGTTGTGTAGAGAAGGATTTTTTATTGATCTTGCACATCTGTTAGACGATCGAGTTTTTTCTGGAAGTAATTTCCTTGCAGAAAGCGTGTTTCAACATTCCAAGCATTGGCAAATAAATTCATATCGTTCAATTCGGTCAAGAATATTTCAATTGGTTTCTGTGCAATGAAATGTAGAACTTTCTCTTGTAAGTTGGCTATATCTTTCTCAGAAGAAAGCATCTTTGAAAGGTTGGGATGAAAACTAATATATTGCGTATCGATTTGCTGTAGGATCGTGTCGCTATAAAGAGAATTACCAAAACCACGAATAGCAACTTCAGCACCATGTTGACGTAACAATGCGATTTGAGGTTGTGCTTGAGATAGATTTTGTTGGAGTGCTTGTTCGGAGAATTGTAAGATAATAGGATGAGCCTGTTTGCTACCAATGATCGTAAGTAGCTTTGCAACCAGTTCAGGTAACTTCTTATCATTCAGCAAAATGTGATGATTTAGATTAATAATCAATTTTGCTTTTGGATATTGCGTAATGAAGTTATGCAGCTGTTTACACGCTTCGACTAAGATCCAGCGATCCAATTGAACTGATAACTCAGGATCATCTTTTAAATCTGAAAGATCACTGATTTCTTGCCATTGGTTATTATGTATAAAGCCGCTAGAAACTTCATAAGTGTGCGTATATTGATCCTGTTTATCATAGGTTTGCTGATATTTTAAATGGATATCACCTGCTTCCAGTTTTTGTTTCAGATCTTGTAATAAACTCAACTGAACTTGCTTTGGAATGTGTTCCGTGGTTATACCAATATTGGCATCAATTTTTGGCGTATTGATGACTGGCAGTGATTTTAGGAATGCCTTAGAAATAATTTGCTCAAAATGAGCTTCATCAGGAATTTGCTTGTTAAGTTCGCAATAGCCTAATTTTAGATGTAATGGAAATGTAGATTGTTCAGTTGCGAGGAGTTGGGGTTTTTGTAGGTTATTCAGACTGATCAATAATGAGTTTAAAACTGCTTTTGATTCAGCTTGAAATAAGCCCGCATAGACACCTGTATCTATTTGATAGACAGGGGCGTTGACCTGCTCTTTAATAAAGTTAGGAATGCTAGAAAAATATGCTTTTGCGCCCCGCCAGTCTTTTTGAAACACCTCATTTGGAAAGCTATTCAAGCTAAACAAAACCAAGGCATTGTCATTGGCTGGATGATTCAGCATCTGGCGATTAATTTGTTGTAATGCATTAAATAAGTTTGAACTTTTCTCTGTGCTATTCGATGCGGTATTGGCAACGATTGCAGGTTGAATAGCAGTTCCACATTCAATATTGAGTTGTATTTCATCTTCGTTGCCTGAAGGTAAGAATTCAACTTGTAATGGATTGTTTTGAATCGTTGGATTTTGAGTACGAAGTTCAAAACGTGCTTGATCAAATTGACCTTGTGAAATCTTTTTAAATCGTAATTTAAACTGGGCTAGGTCTTCTGGTTGTAATACATCAAGAATGGGTAGACCAACCAGATCATCTGCACTTTCAAAACCAAAAAGATTCGCATATTCAGCATTTACACTGATATGTATGCCTTCTTGAAGCATGGCTACAGCTTTATGGCTTTCAGCGACAAGTGATTGTGCTTGTGTTTGAGCTGCTTCTAGTTCGCTGAGTAAGCGATGTTCACCTTGAACCAAGCGACTGTAAGAAAGTGCTCGAACAATATGGATATAAAACTTTTCAGATGATTCTAGATTTAATACGTCATAAATTCCTTTATGAATATAGGACTGATATTGATCTGCTTTGAAATCTTCGGGTTCAAGTAATAAAACTGGGAGGCTCGGTTGAGTCGAAGCTTGAATAAGAGAGAGGGTTTGTTCAATTTTTAAATCGTAAGCACGTCCAAAAATCACAATATCCCAAGGTAAATTTAACTGCTTTTCAAATGTTTTTAGATCATCTAATAAAGTCGCTTGGACTTGATGATCTTGAGCCGAAAATAAAGCTAAAATTTGATTATAACGTAATTGGTTATCATCAATAATTAATAAGCGTGTTTCAGTCCGTTTTAGTTTTTTAGAGAGTAAAGAATTTCTCACTTTAATGCTTCCCATAAATCTTGATCAATTTTGTCCATATTTCTTTGTGCCATAAATTTGCGAAGAACCGGTTGTTCTTCGTCATTCAGTAGTTCAAAGTCAAATTGAACAAAACTTTGGGTGATTAATTGTGCGTTTAATAGATACACTTTTACTTCCTCTTTCCCCAATCTTAAATGAACAGCTTGGTGTTCTCGAAAAATTTGTGAACCTGGTAATATTAAAGTCGTTTTGGTTTCATCCAAATTTTGATTTTTTAATAAAAGCGCTGGGTGATAATTACTAATATGTCGATCTGCTTGAATACGAACAGCACAAGGGAAAATCTCTTGTGCTAAAACCTCTAAACCGAGTTCCAAGCTTTTCTCGGTCGATTGTTTCAGCCAACGAATCACACCACCGCGCCAATGCCCATGTGATGTTTCTTTAACTAAGATGTATTCTCCTGTTCTTAAATTTTTAGGGGCTTCACCTGACCATTTAATACGATAACCGTTGACACTAATATCGAGTATATCGGCTTGATGAACGGTTTTACTTTCGCGGTTTAAGCGTTGAATCGCAGACTCTTGATTTTCAGTTGTATTTTTCTTATCCCAAGAAGACATAAAGCGTGATTCATTTTGTAAATTATAGCTATGCTCTAAGAATAAAGTTTCAGCAAAGTTTTTTGCTTTTGATAAATAAAAATGTGCGGTGAGCAAACCAAAACAAATGTGTAGCTGAGCATTGTATTCATAACGTTCATGGCGACGTTCGGCAATGGTTCCTAAAATAGTTTGCACATGAAATTTTAAAGCAGGTGTTAAATAAATTTTCTCGTTTTTAGAGACATATTCAGGGTTTTTATGCAGTGTAGCGGTAACATGATCTAATAAAGAATGTGTGCTGATAAAAACATTAGGCAAAAAGCCAGAACTTTGTTTCTTATTATAAATGGGTGGGTGATCTTTACTGGTATCAATCACATATTTGGTTAACTCAGTTTCTTTAGATAGAACTTGAACCATTTTTGCCCAATCAAAGCTACATTGGAATAAAGCTTGTATTTCAGATTGGCGAATTTGATTGGTGTTGAAAATATCCATCAGAATCAATTGAGCATAAGCCTGAGATATTGTACTCAAGGGATTAGGTGTGCCTAAAACTTGCTCCAAATTACTATGATGGTATTTGTGTGTAACGGCGGCATCGTAAAGTTGATGAGCGATTAACCATTGTCCTGCAACAGGTTCACTATAGAGCATATGCTGTTGATACAATAATTGAGTCAACTGTTGTAATGCTTGGAAGGTCGCAAGTGTACGCGCAGTTTGTAAGTTCTTCTTTTGACTCAATGCAAAAATCGAAAATTTTTGCTGATCAAGTTGGTCATTACTGCGACGGACAATATTGATATAAACTGCTGCGAAGTAGCATCTTAACAACATCGCAAGCTCAATTATGTGTTCATTTCGATCAGAACTAATCACACCTTGATTGAAAAAGTTTTTCTCTAAACTGCCTAGAACATTTTCAATTGTTGGATGTAATACTTGAACCAAGTCAAAACGTAAAGTTTCAGAGCACTCTAACTCACTGAGTTCTAATAATGCGGCAAATAGGGCTTTTGATGTATCACCCAATTGCATAATCGATAGATTAGAAATCCACTCATTTAAACTTTTGGTATTGGTATCACAAAAGCTGAGTTTGTCCCGTCTTAAGACAGTTGGAATTTGAAAAATATCCGAAAAAGCATTATTCATCATTGTGTTATCAATCTCAGAACGTTTGAACCCCAAAAAGCGGTGTTTTATTTTTTTCGCCCGCAATTTCCCTCACAAGTTTAGGCACTAAATAGCCTGGCAAACTTGCTAATACATCACTGTATATATGGTCTATCTCTGAAGACCTTAGATCAAAATGTTGAGCACCTTTTACTTTATCCAAAACATGTAAGTAATAAGGCATTACTCGTGCATCAAATAAACGGTTACTCAACTCAGTCAAAGTTTTTGCAGAATCATTCACACCTTTGAGCAAAACCGCCTGATTTAGCACGGTAATGTGATGTAATGATAACTGTAATAACTTAGAGCAGGTGAAATCATCAAGCTCAGCTGCGTGATTTGAGTGTACCACTACTATAATGCGTAGCCTACTGTTTTTTAATATAGAAATCAGCTCTTCATCGACGCGGTTTGGAATAACAATGGGAACACGTGAATGAATTCTCAATATCTTAATTTGAGGGAGAGATGCTAGGCGTTCTAACCATAATGAAATTTTTCGATTGTTTAGCGTCAGTGGATCGCCACCACTTAAAATTACCTCATTGATGAGAGGATTTTGTTCAATATAGTGCTTTATATTTTCCCAATCATCGTTTTTCGGTAAGTTTTCTTGGTAGGGGAAATGACGACGAAAACAATAGCGACAATGAATCGCACATGCACCTGTTAATGTTAGTAAAAACCGGGATCGGTATTTATGCAAAACGCCAGCCATTTGATTGGCTGCTTCTTCGCCTAAAGGGTCGGTTACAAACTCAGGATGTTCTTCCAGTTCAAGATGATGCGGTAGAACTTGTAGTAAGAGGGGATCAAGTGGATCACCAATGCTCATTTTTCCGACGAATGCACGTGGGACACGCAATTTAAACTGTTCAGAGGCGAGGATTGCCCCTGATAATAGTTGATCGGTAGATAACTTAAGCAGATTTAACAGCTCTAAAGGATCAGTAATTAGGTCACTGAGTTGTGATTGCCAGTTTTGCTCTTGATGTAAATAGTTTATCATGCCATACGTTAAAATAGTGTTAGCCGCAGCTGTTTGCTTAGTCTAGCATTAATAGATTTGAGTTTTAAGTTTGGAGTGCGCCTTTCATGGCCTATTATTCTACAAATGATTTTAAAGCTGGCCTTAAGGTTATGCTTGATGGAAACCCATGTTCAATCATGGAAAATGAATATGTAAAACCAGGTAAGGGTCAGGCATTTAACCGCGTAAAATTGCGTAACCTTCGCTCTGGTAAAGTATTAGAAAAAACTTTTAAATCAGGTGATTCTTTAGAAGCTGCTGATATTGTAGAAGTTGAAATGGATTACCTTTACAACGATGGTGAAATGTGGAACTTCATGGATCCAGTTACTTTCGAGCAAATCGCTGCTGATAAAACAGCGATGGGTGATGCTGCGAAATGGTTAAAAGATGATTCAAATGAAAAATGTACAATTATGTTGTTCAACGGTGTACCTTTAACGGTTAGCCCACCAAACTTCGTAGTACTTAAAATCGTTGAAACTGATCCGGGTGTACGTGGTGATACTTCAGGCGGTGGCGGTAAGCCTGCGAAACTTGAAACAGGTGCAGTTGTACGTGTTCCATTATTCGTACAACAAGAAGAAAGCGTTCGCGTAGACACTCGTACTGGTGATTATTTAGAACGTGCATAATTGATTCTAAATATGCGATGATCGAAAGGGATGATAAAAATCATCCCTTTTTTTATGCCAAAGTATTAGATAAATCAACTTTTAAAAACGATAAACTTACGAAGATATTTCCGAAGAGAAAATATAGGTATGGAAAGCCATGTAACAGCTAACGAAAAGTTATGTATTTGAGAGGTTCTGAATGGAAACAACACAAACAAAATCATCACTTCCCTCTAAGCTCTTATGGAGTTTGGTTGCCATTGTAGGTGCGATCTCATTTGGGATACTTGCAGTGAGTCGAGGTGAACATGTCAATGCAGTTTGGCTAGTGCTCGCTGCAGTCTGTGTGTATAGCATTGCTTATCGGTTCTACAGTTTATTTATTGCCAACAAGGTTTTTGAATTAAATCCCAAGCGATTGACCCCAGCGCATCGCTTAAATGATGGTTTGGATTATGTCCCAACCAATAAATATGTGTTGTTTGGACACCATTTTGCTGCAATTGCTGGAGCTGGTCCTTTAGTCGGTCCAATTTTAGCCGCTCAAATGGGTTACTTACCAGGAACGATATGGCTTTTGGTTGGTGTTGTGATTGCTGGTGCGGTACAAGATTTCCTTGTTTTGTTTATCTCAACACGTCGAGATGGTCGCTCATTGGGTGAAATGGCAAAACAGGAATTGGGTACCTTTGCAGGTGTGATCGTCATGCTGGGTACGCTAGGTGTGATGGTGATTATTCTTGCAGTGCTGGCTTTAGTTGTGGTCAAAGCCCTCGCTGAAAGTCCATGGGGCGTATTTAGTATTGCAGCAACTATTCCGATTGCTCTGTTCATGGGCATTTATATGCGTTATCTGCGCCCAGGGAAAATTGCAGAGGTTTCAATAATCGGCTTTGTCCTGATGATGGCTGCCATTGTATTTGGTGGTGATGTTGCAAAACATCCTTATTGGGGTGAGTTTTTCACCTTAACTGGAACGCAACTCACATGGGGACTGATTATTTATGGTTTTATTGCCTCAGTGTTGCCCGTTTGGTTGTTACTGGCGCCACGTGATTATCTCTCGACCTTTCTTAAAATTGGTGTGATTGCGGGTCTGGCAGTTGGTATCTTATTTGCAATGCCTGAACTGAAGATGCCTGCGGTAACACATTTTATTGATGGTACGGGACCTGTCTTTTCAGGAAGTTTATTTCCTTTCTTATTTATTACCATTGCTTGTGGTGCGATCTCTGGTTTCCATGCTTTGGTTTCTTCAGGAACAACCCCAAAACTGGTTGATAACGAAGTCAATATTCGCATGATTGGTTATGGTGGTATGTTGATGGAGTCTTTTGTGGGCATCATGGCAATGATTTGCGCCACAGTTTTAGATCCAGGTATCTATTTTGCGATCAATGCACCAGCTGCGGTATTGGGTACAAGTGTCGAATCTGCTGCGGAGGCCGTACGCAATCTAGGCTTTGTGGTGACGCCTGAAATGTTGACTGTTTTGGCCCAAGAAGTGGGTGAAAATTCTGTTTTATCTCGTACGGGTGGTGCACCGACATTTGCAATTGGTATGGCGCACATTATTTCAGAAATTTTCAATAATCGCTCGATGATGGCATTTTGGTATCACTTCGCGATTTTATTTGAAGCTCTATTCATCTTAACAGCAGTAGATGCTGGAACTCGTGCTTGTCGTTTCATGGTTCAAGATACAGTGGGCATCGTTGTCCCAGCAGTGAAAAACTCAAGTTCATTTGTTGGAAATCTGATCGGTACTTTTGTTGCTGTTGCAGGATGGGGGTATTTCGTTTACCAAGGCGTGGTTGATCCTCTCGGTGGGATTAACTCCTTATGGCCATTATTTGGTATCGGCAACCAAATCCTCGCCTCAATGGCATTGATTTTGGGTACGGTGATTTTGTTTAAGATGAAAAAGGAAAAATATGTTTGGGTGACGATCATTCCAACGATTTTCCTTGTCATCACCTCAATGACTGCAGGTTGGCAAAAGATTTTTCACGATAATCCCAAAATTGGTTTCCTTGCTCAAGCCAATCGTTTTTCAGATGCGATCGCCCGTGGTGAAGTTCTCGCACCAGCAAAATCGATCGCTGAAATGCAAACCATTGTATTGTCGAATCAAATCAATGCTGCACTATGCGCCTTCTTTATGATTGTTGCTGTGGTTATGATTATTGCATCAATTGGTGCAGTTCGTAGAGCCTTGGCAAGCCCAACGCCAACAGCAAAAGAAGCGCCAGCGGTATTTACTGAAACCCCAATGACTGCAAATAGTCTAAAAGGAGGTCATGATGGAGTTTAAGATAGCGCGTAAAAGCGGTTCGATCATTGTAAAGATCATTAAATTTACGATCATGTCGCAAAAACAATTGTTGTTATCCCCACGAAATTGGTCTCGGATCGCAGTGTTGTGGCAACGTTTGCAGCAAAGTTTTCGTTTAATGGTAGGTGTGCCTGACTATGAAACGTATTTACAGCACATGAAAACACATCATCCAGATCTGACCCCTATGGATGCAAAAACGTTTTATCGTCATTGTGTCGATGCACGTTACCCAAGTTCGGGAAATATGAAAAAATGTCCTTGCTAGAAATTATTTGATTTCTTTGAAAAAATTATAAAACAGTGTATGTTGAATCATGCACTGTTTTATTTTTGGGGAGATAGAATAATGTGGGGTCTGGAAAAAGTTTCAGCTCAAGATCATATGCAGCAACATCAAAAAATAAAACAAGATATTCAGGGCTATGGCACTAAAATCGAACGTTTTTTAGTTGAAGTGAATCAACTGATTCTTGATAAGCCACAACAAACCAAATTGGCACTGACTTGCCTATTGGCAGGTGGTCATGTGCTATTTGAAGATTTACCGGGATTGGGGAAGACCACATTGGCGAGTGCCTTAGCACGGCTAGCAGGTCTGCATTTTCAACGTATTCAATTTACCAATGACATGTTAGCCAGTGATGTGATTGGTATTAATATTTTTAATCAAAAAGAACACGTTTTTGAGTTTAAAAAAGGACCTGTTTTTACCCAGATATTGTTGGGTGATGAAATCAATCGTTGTAGTCCCAAAACGCAAAGTGCGTTGTTGGAAGCAATGGAAGAGGGCGCAGTCACGGTTGATGGTATCAATTATGAATTGCCACAACCTTTTTGGGTCTTGGCCACTCAAAATCCACTGTTTCAAAGTGGGACTTATGCTTTGCCTGAATCGCAATTGGATCGTTTCCTGATGCGTTTATCTTTGGGCTATCCATCTCGTCAGGCTGAAAAATTGTTATTACAGCAAAGTTCAAGACAATTGCTGATTCATCAATTAGATGCGGTTTTTGATCAAACCGATATTTTGCAGTTACGTGAACTTGCGCAGCAGGTTTATCTTAGTGAAGCTGTTTTAACTTATATTTTAGATCTTGCTGCTGAAACAAGAAAACAACCGCATGGGCTGTCTACGCGTGGCGTACTGGCTTTGAAAGCTGCATCACAAGCATATGCATTAGTAGAGGGGCGTAGTTTTGTGAGTACAGACGATGTGCAGGCAGTATTTGTTGCGGTGGTAACGCATCGTTTAGGGGTGTCAGAAGCAGAAGTAGAAAGGATTTTGCAATCGGTTAATGTGTTGTAGTCGAGAATGAACACATGCAGAACAGATTAAAGCGCAGACTACAACAGTGGGTATCAAAGCGATTTCAGGTGGAACAAAGTAAAACCTTCTTGCAAAAGGATGTTTTGGTATTTATTCATACTCATGGTCTTCTATATATCGTTCTTATTCTGATTACCTTTATTGCAGGCATTAACTATGCAAATAACCTGATTTTGGGTCTTTGTTTTTTAATGAGTGCAATTTTATGCATTAGTTTTTATCTCACTTTTAAACAATTACATGGTCTGCATGTTGAGCTAATAACGGCAGAGGTGGGGCAAGTCGGTCAGGTTTTAATACTGAAACTAAATTTTAAGCAACCTGCAAAGACGAATCGATATCTGCAAATCCAATGGCAACAACAGCAACAGATTCTTTATTTAAATCAAACTCAGCAGAGTATTGAGTTGGCATTTTTTCCACAACAGCGCGGCATTTATCAGTTTGATGCAATTAAAATTTATTCTACCTACCCCTTAGGGTTGGTGCGTGCATGGACATATTTAAATTTAATGGAAAAAGTTTGGATTGCGCCCAAAGCTTATGAATGGCAAAAAGAACATAAAAATCAGCCGAGTGCTGCGCATGATCGTTTAGATGAATTTCGTGAGCTAAGAGCATTTCAGCATGGGGATTCTTACCAAAATGTTGCATGGAAACAGGTGGCTAGAGGGCAAGGATTTTTTATTAAAATGTTTGAGGCACAAGCAACACAACAGTATTTAGAAATTGATTATCAGCATATTCCAGCACAGAACCATGAAGAAAAGCTGAGCTTTATGATGGGGTTGATCGAACAGTGTGAGCAGTATGGTGATGATTATGCCGTGATTTTGCCGCATATACGTTTGGATAGAGGTCAGGGGAATACGCAATTGATCCAAGCAAAACGCTTGTTGGCACAGGCGTAATGACATGATGACAAAGCAAAATTATTTTTCTGTTTTGACCGCATTGATTTGTATCTTGATTGGACAGCTGGCTTTTATTCCTGTCACCTTGAGTGGTTTTTGGGGAATTGTATGGCTATTAATGTTGTGGCGTTATCACAAGCAGGATTTAACACCGATATCTAAATTTATCCTCCTTGGGTTTATTGCCATCTCATTTGGTCTAATTTATTTCCATTATAAAAGCTTGCTGGGGGTGGAACCCGGCGTTGCTCTATTAAGTACGTGTTTATTTGCCAAAAGTTTGGAAGCGAAAACAACACGTGATTTATTGATTGTATTTAATTTTGCTTTATTTGTAGCTGCAAGCTTGCTGTTACATAGCCAAGCATTTTGGATGGCCTTGATTGTCCTCGTAACATTTGTCATATGTTTGATGGGGTTATATCGTATTCAAACGGGTTTGTTTAACCAAAATAGATTATCTTCAAATCAGTTAAAGCAAGATGCTAAACAAATTTTTAAATTCATTGGCATTGCCACACCATTTTTTATTTTGTTATTCATTTTCTTTCCTCGACTTCCGCCACTTTGGGCGATTCCGATTCAAAATGACCAAGCGATAACAGGTATCAGTGATCGTATGTCACCTGGGGATATTGCCCGTTTATCGCAGTCCACGGCGTTGGCTTTTCGAGTTGTTGCAGATATGCAGCAGTTTCCAACACGAAAAGAATTGTATTGGCGTGCTTTAGTTCTGGATGAATATGATGGTGTAACTTGGACCAGTAGTTATGTTAATCAACAGATAAGAGGGATACCTAACAGTTCACGCCGTGTGGCATATCAATATTTACCCGCAGACGAGCAAAGTAACTGGATTATGGGTTTGGAATATTCTATTCCGCAAGAAAGATATTTGCAGCTCTATCACGATGATAGTATTCGCCCAATTAAATTGATCAAACGTAACCAACCTATACAAATGCAATGGTTGGGTCGTACAAGTGCAGAGCGTCGCGTTTTATCAGCCCAACAATTTGAGTTAAATACTCGATTTAATGAGGATTTGGATAAAAAGGCGCAAGAATTAGCAAATGAATTGTTTGAACAGAGTCAGCGTCATCCTGAACGATACGTTCGAGCAGTATTGACGTGGTATAGGCAAAATGGCTTTGTTTATACTTTAACCCCCGGTACATTGAGCGGAAATCGCATCGACCAATTCTTATTTTCTAGTCGAACAGGTTTCTGTGAGCATTATGCATCAAGTTTTGTCATGTTGATGCGATATGTGGGTATTCCTGCGCGAGTCGTCACTGGCTACCAAGGCGGACAACGTGCTCTTGATGGGAAAAGTTGGGAAGTTCGTCAGTTAGATGCACATGCATGGAGTGAGGTGTATCTGGATGGACGGTGGGAGCGGGTAGACCCAACGGCAATCATCGCACCACAACGTTTAGACACCAGTATGCAAGATTATTTAACTCAGGATCAGCGGATTTGGGGAGATCAGCAGACCAAAGCTTGGCAGGTGCAACAATTTAAATTTTTGAAAAATGTCCGTATTTGGAGCGATTATCTGGGTTATCAATGGCAGAGTAAGGTTGTCGGTTATGATGTTGATAAACAGAAAAGCTGGTTATCTAAAATAGGATTAGATACGACTTATGGTTATGTTGTCATGTTGATTTGTGGCGTAGCAGGAATATTAATTCTTTATATATTTTTCTCATTATGGCAACGAAATCAACAGCAAGCACCATACCACCGAATGATTTTAAAATTTCAAAAAACTGTTCCCAAGCATATGCAGAAAATGCCCGCTGAGACATTTCAAGTTTGGATGCAGCGTTTATCGGCTGATCTTGAAAATCATGAGGCTTTTGAACAAGTGGTTGTGTTGTATCAGAAAATCGTATTTTTGGAGCAGGGCAATGCTAAAGATCTTGTGCAATTTAAGAAGTTGCTTAAAGACTGTGCGATTGCAATCAAACAGGCTCAAAAAAACTTGTGATCAGTCTGAAAAATGCATATCATGCTTTTCATTCTAGGTGTATAGCTCAGTTGGTTAGAGCGCTACGTTGACATCGTAGAGGTCAGCAGTTCGAGTCTGCTTATACCTACCAAAATTTTATACTTAATTATCAAGTAGTTAAGTCGCTAAAATTAAGGTAATTTAAGAGTTTTTAATGCTAAATTGGTCAGCTTGATGGTTTAAAATCGTCAAAATCTGCGTCAAAAACACCTTATTATTTCCGTTTTAGCACCAAAACGCCCCCAAGTTTACACTTGGGTTTTGTGTTTGGTGCTGCTACGACACCAAGGTGGATTTATGCAAAAACCAGTGAAGCGCGGCAATGCTTGGCGTATTCAAGTACGCTATAAAAATCTTAGAGACAGTGTCACACGTGATACTGCACGAGAGTGTGAACAATGGGCTGCTATTCGTTTACTTGAAATGAAAGCTGAGTATGATCCTAAAAAAACTCAGATGCAAAAACCATATTTTTCATTCTTTGTCCTTTGTCAGAAATATTATGATGAAGTTGGATATAAGAAAAGAGGTAAATCCTTTATAAAGCAACAAATAAAAAGAGAAACATTTAAAAATTATTTTGGTGAACTTGCTGAAAAGTCAATTTATGAAATTAAACCTATTGACGTAAAAAAATGGCGAGATAAACGTTTAGAGAAAGTCGCACCTGGGACAGTACATCGACAAATGTGTTTATACACATCAGTTTTTAATTACGCCAAAAATGAACTTTTCTTGATTGAAGACAATCCATTCGCACAGGTCACTAAGCCAACTAAGCCTCCCGCCCGTAATCGACTAATAAGTCATAGTGAAATTGAAATCATACTTAAGGCGCTTAATTATAAAATTGGAACAAGGCCACAAACACCAAGACAGTATGTTGCATGGACTTTTCTTTTTGCGATTGAAACTGCTATGAGAAAAGGGGAGATTCTAGGGATTACGTGTAACAATATCTATCCTGACTACATACATTTGCCAATCACAAAAAATGGTGATGCTCGTGATGTTCCCTTATCTAAAGAAGCCCGTGATCTTCTAATCCTTATCCCTTACATGGATAGAGTAAAATTAATTCCACATAATTCAAATTCATTTAGATTAATTTGGCAAAGAGCAATTGGGAAAACAGAATTGCATAATGTAGTTCATTTTCATGATACACGGCATGAAGCTATTACTCGATTTGTGAATAAACGCAAATTACCTGTGGAAATCTTGGCTAAAGTTACAGGACATAGGGATATTAAAACTCTGATTAATACATATTATAATCCGACCGCTTCAGACATTGCTAAAATGATGAACGCATCTTAAATAAAATAGGGAGCAATTGCTCCCTTATTTCTTTCGATGTGCGCCACGTCTACTGGTGACATTAAAATTCTCTAAAATTGGTATGACTTCTTTCGGATCGTAAAGATGTTTAGTATCAGTACCTCTGTTAAAAATTCTCAATTTTTCAATAAGTGCTTTGCGCGAGATACTAAATCTTTCTTGTAACCACGCTGCATCTACACGGTTGGGTAGTTGCTCTGTTTTAAGTTCAATGACTTTCCCGACTTTTGGAATAGTATCATTTAGGAAAACTTGTGGAGGTTCATCAGATTCAATCACCATGACATATTTGTTTATAATTCCCATATTATTTCCAATTAAAAAAATAGATTTAAAAATAATTGCAGAGGGTCAGCAATACAATTACTTATAAAATATAATTTAACAAATTAATTAAAAAAAAGATGAGATATGTTTAAAAAATCAAAAAAAAGACTTATTTTTTTATTATATCAGTAAATAATCTTTTGTTCGTTGTTGGTAATAACAACGTCGACTGCTTAGCTCATCTAAAATAAATGAGTTAACGTATACTGCTTTATCTTTTAATTTTATTGTTTATTTTTTAAAAGGATTTTTAGGATCAGATAAAATCGCGTTTTTCTTGTCGTTAAAGCTTCTACCTTGCTCTGAAAATTTAAATTCTTTGATTTCTGATTCTAAAAACAGCTCTTTTCTAAAATAATTTTTTATTTGATAAAGCTCTATCATTTTAAGTGTATTCTCAAGATAATTCATTTCAATATTTTGTGATTTAAAAAATGATATAAGCACACTTCCAAGAAAAAATTTCTCATGATTCTCTTGCTTTCGATCTTTTATCTTTTGTTTTACTTGTCTATAAGAACTATGAAATGAATTTTTGATTTCATCATGTGCTTTTTGTTTTATTAAATCAGGAACTCTTCGATTGTAGTTTTTTAGCATCCTTAAGGCTATTTTTAATCTTTCATCAGTCTGAGAGAAAGGGTCTTCATATCCACTAAAATCAACAATGTCTTTTTCAATATCAGAGCGATCACTTTTTTTGATTGAGCAGATAGTGTCCATTACTTCTTCTAATCTATTTAATTCTAAAACTTTATGATATTTATTCCTCAAATTTTTAATGTCTTCTTCTGTAAATTGATTTGCAGTTTTTGATCGAATCAATTGTAGTATTAACTCATCTGAATGAGTGCGTCTTGCTATCTGTTTTAAGTGCTTTTCAACACCTAAAATCATTTCATCTACTGTTAATCTAGTTCTAGCCATTTTTAAACCATCTGCATTTAAGAAAATGTTGGTATATCACAGAGTCTAAAAAAAAATCGTCATAAGTTGAGGTTTTCAAAAAAAACTACTCTTCTGTTAGTTTTAACTGTTAATTTATGGCTGTTAATGGTGGGGCAGATAAAAAATCTTTTATAGTATAAGTAATTAA
>NZ_GG665958.1:1143-7451 GCF_000156555.1 Acinetobacter sp. ATCC 27244 | reverse complement strand
TATCACTATATTACGCGTACTTTATATTTTTCAAAGCATAAAAGTGACATTGAAGAGCTTGAATATTGTGCATCCTATAATATGCCGATTTGGTCTGAAAATAATCCTGAAAAGTTTTGGTATGCAGCTGATCAATATACAAGTGAGACTAGACGAACCTCATCACATATTACAATCGCTTTGCCAAAAGAACTGGATAAAAATCGCCGTATAGAGTTGTCTGAAAGATTAATGTATGAATTTTGTGGTCAATATAAAATGCCATCAACAATCGCAATTCATAATCATGTGGCTGCGCTCGATGGGCAGTCAGAACAGCCACATTTACATTTATTATTTTCAGAAAAAAGTATGTTGGATAATATTCAACGTTCCCCCGAGCAGTTCTTTAAGCAATATCGTCAAAAAAATCCTGAAAAAGGAGGTGCATTAAAAATCACGGCTGATGTGCTTGGATTCGGTCGTAATATATTATTTCATTACCGAACACAAACTGAAAAAATAATAAATGAATTTTTAGAAAAATATGCGCCCACAAAAATTATAGAAATTCATGGTATGGAAATCGAAGTGAGCAGTGCAGTATCGTGCTTATCTAATGAAGATTATAATAAAAAACATGGAACCAATTTAAAAGATGTCCCACAAATTCCGAGGTCGTTACTCTTTAGCACTGATCCTGAAGATCAAGATAAGGTAGCAGAATATAGAAAGAACATTTGGCAAATACGTCAAAACAACTTATGCGAACGCTATAAAAATGAGTATGAATTAGCCTTAGTTAGAAAACGTGAACAGGAAAACCAGAATAGACCACAACTTGTTCAATCTAAAAAATTTGATTTTGACTTCTAATATGTATTAGTTCAGCCTTTAATTAAATCAGTTGATCTGTCTATATACTTTCTATGGACGGATCAACTGAATTGGTCTTAGTGCAATTTGACCTATTTCTTAAAATAATTTTCCATCTGTAATTGTTCAAGCGTATGCCATTGATAACGCTCATGTCCTGCAAAATTTTGTTTGATATATACAATATGTTGAAGAATTCGCTTCTGATACTTTAACAGTTGTTGAATACGCTGATCATCATAATCAATATCTACCCGTTGTTGCCGCAGTGCTTGATAAAAGCAGCGGTAGTCCATATCCATATTTTTTAATATTTCCTTGGATGCCGCAGGGTGGAGTGGTTGGCTTAATCCAACTATTGAATAAGATTCACGCGTGACAAAGTCGGGGCTTATAAGGGATTCCTTTGCCACTTTTAATGTTGGTTCAAATCTATTTGATCTAACCTTGATATTTTGAAATGCCTGTTGAATCGAATTAATTAGTGCACTCGGTTGAATAGTATGTGCTGGTGCTGGCTTCTGCAAGCTGGGTGCAGCGACTGGAGCAAAAATGGGTGATTTCACTTTAGCCTGATGATCTTGTTGACTGTCGACTTTGATGAATTGTTTGAGTTTCTTATAGTTAATCGTATAGAAATTGGTTTGCAGCCATTTATTTTGTGCTAACTTTTCAATCACAAGAATCCCAGCTCGCTTTAACTTTGCAACAATTCGTTTGATTGTTGAGATGCTGTACACGCCAAGCGTGCTTTGCCACTGTTCATAACTATGGAACCAATATTTTTTTCCATTAAAGGTTTTTCCTTCGTTATTTTCTAAAAAGTAATGCAACTTCTGTAAAAAATTGGCGGCAGCCACGCCAAACGCTTTTGCAAGCGTTGGCGAAGCAATGAGAGGATAGTCTCCAGATACGAGAAGATGATTATTCTTATTGGTCTTGGACATGATTCGCCCCACGTAGCACACGTTGTGCACGTTCAATCATCTTGTGACGTTGATGTGTACGAAATGCCCAGAGCGACGATAAATTGTTATTTTGATTGAGCTTTGCGACTTTAAGAATTTGCTCATCAGTCATTTCATGCATGCATTGACGAATGATTTCATGGGCTTGTTCAAGTTCGTTGAGCAGGGAGTTTGCAGTGTCAACAGCAATATAAAGATTGGCAAGTGTTTGACGTTGAGGATTTGAAATTGATTTGCCCAGTTCAACAATCAGTTGCGAGGCTTGTTGTTTAGATGTGCACGTATTTGCACCATGAAGAATTGCGTTCATAGTCGTTTCCTTGTAGATAAGTTTAATACTTACCCCCATTACTTCTCACGGTAATGGTGGCAGCAAAACAGGGGTGAGAATACCGTTCTACAAGGTACGGCCAGCATAAAGCTGCCCTGTCAAGCTGCCATAACGACTGCTAAACAGTAGACAAAAAAATAGCCGCATAAGCGACATTGTTTTGCGCTTGTAGAATATAACAGGTTCTCACGCCTGTACACAGATTTTGCTGTGTTCAATTAGCTTAACTGGGTATCGCTTGAGCTGTCAACGATGTAATTGGATCTTTTTACATATTTTAACATTAAATAATGTATTGATTAACCTGAAGATATTTTAAATTTCTGACGGCTAGGAATTTGATTGTGAATCATGTTTGTGGTGGTTTGTTGAGCACAAATTTTAATCTTTGCTGTGTTTTTAACGGAAGTGATGCTAATGATGATCAGAATTTCTAATCAAGCAAATTGAAGCTGATTCGCTAAAAGAATGAGTTAAATAAATCATCGATTGTTTAGGGCTTCAACAACTGTTAAGACTTTCTCTAAGCCTTTTCTAGTTTGAATTTGCTGAATCGGGACACCATCGGTTGCGGTATTGAATGCATTCATAAAATAATCAATCCATTCAGAATCATCGCCCGTGAGTGCTGATAAGCTTTGATAAAGGCGAATCAGTAATAATCCAGTTTCACCTTGTGCAGATGCGGGTTCTAATACAGCTGAGAATTCGATTTGCTTCATCGAAGCGAGATCGAGACCTATCACAGCAGCCAGTTGAGTATTACTAAGACCGAGTAAATCCGCAGTTTTCAATATGGCTTCTGCTAAAACCATTGTTGTACTGGCTGAGTTCATTTAATCGACCCGCTGAGCTTTGCTGATTATTTATTCTATCCCATTTAATAGGCTATTTCTGAAGGTGCGTGAGCTTCAGTTTGATCGCTTTAAATCAGCCTGAGCCAATACATTCTTCTTATTAACAGCTCATTAGGCATTGATTCATCTCAATGCGTTGAATGTAAAAGCTGAACTGAGCCTGATTTAATTCTTTATTTTATTGTTTTATTTTAATAGAGAACAACAGTCCATTTTAGCCTCATCCATCAAAGCAAAATGAGCCTATCGATTGGACGAATTTGACCTTATGGGAAAAATCAAAGATTTAATGCGATTACATTTGGCGAATCTAATTGTCTAGATTTTAGTGCTTTGTAAAATTGACTAAAGCGCTGGATAAAATTAATATGAGCTCGCTGGCCTACATTGCCAGTCGGTTTTAGCAGACCGTCCAACACAAGAGCATTAAAGGACTTGTCTTTTAGTGTTTATCCCCTCGTGCCCCTCTGCGGTGGAACGGGAGGGGGACGTCTTCGGACGTGCTGGATTCTTGTGTTCCAGTCTGCTAACCCGCTCTCGTTCTGCCACCATTATTTAGCAGTAATTGGTAGAACTTCTTAACACAAGGAGCTTCTCATGCTGTACCAATCTTTTCTAATTTGTGTTTCACCCCATGTTCAACCTTGTTGTGCTTTGCAACGGGGGCGATACGGCTAATTTTTTATTATTCGTCTGTTATTCAAACAACATTTTTACAAGAACAATCCAACGGTGGACGGCTAAATCACGCCTATAAAAAATAAACCTTTTTATATCTGCTGGTGATTGTGCATTGCATTGAACATGCGGGAAACAACCATGACTGAATTAAGCAAACCCAAAATCATACCCATTGAACACCGTCCACAAAAATCTAAGCTCTTTATAAAATGTGTGGTCTTACCCATCGTGATCTTTCTCATCGTTGCCAAAATCTTCTCCTTTGGTGCTTTCGGTTACATCTTCTTTGGCTTTGACCTGTTCTGGTTTGTGATCCTTTACTACCTTTATGAATATGGAAATACCTACTTTGACGGGATGACTGAACAACTGAAACGTCAAGGAGAAAGCTTTAACTACCAAAACCGTGGTGTTTGGATCAACAGCCAAGATAAAACCATTATTCTGTTTGATCAGTCTGATCAACGCCTCGTCAAATATCCCTTTGATTACATCACTTCCGTTGGACACTACAACTTAGTCGAAGATAACTTTAGAACCACGACCACTGTGATCAGCAATCCAATGATGGGAACACATGTCAATCAACAGGTCCATCGCACACCGATGAAACGAGAGTTTCAAGTCAATATTGGTACACGAGATCCATTCAAACCGAATTACAGCCTAAAAGTCCTATTTCCTTGGCGTAGTCCACAAATGGCCAGTGAAATCCGTCAATTATTATCGGCTGATCATTATCAATAACAACAATATAAAAATTTAAGGCAGTCAATCATGATGATTTCAAAATCGTTCATGCCATCAGTTCTAATGATGGAAATCAGTACAGCAATGGTCGGGTGTGGTAGTGGTTCGGGTGGAGATTCAAGTTTATCCAATGGCGGTGGAACGGATAATCCAGATAATGGCAATCCAATCCCTAAGCCCGTGACCTGTGTTGAAAGCCAATATCTGGAAGAGGGTGTATGTAAAAACAAGGTAGTGCAGAATATTCAGTCACTACCATTCAGTACGCTGATTCAAGGTCAACGCTATCCATTATCGCTGCAAACAGATCAAGGTCTAGTAGTAACGTTTAGCAGTAACACACCCAACATCTGTAGTGTAAGTGGCGGTGAACTTAAAGCGCATAAAGTCGGTCAGTGTAATCTGGTATTGACACAGGCAGGGACGGCAAAAGTTCTAGCACTGAATAGCAGCATGACCGTCAATGTGAGTTGTGCGGCTGAGCAATATCTAGAAAATAATGTGTGCGTGAATAAGCTCAAGCAAACCATTACCCCACTAAAAATCAAATATATCCTGACGGAGAGTGTGTATTCACTGGATACGGAATCCAGTGCCAAACTACCTGTCACGATTAGCAGCCTTTCTTCATCAACCTGTACCTATAGTCAGGGGGAACTCAAAGGGATTGGTGCAGGGTTATGTACCCTTAAACTTACTCAAGAGGGGGATGCTAAAACACTGGCAGCAGAGAGTAAAACCATCAGCTTTGATGTGTTTAAAGCTTCATCTATGGGTGATGCACCCGATATCAATAACTGTTATGCAGGTAAGCTCAGAGCAAAGTTTAGAAATGAGTTTTTACATGAGCTCAATACGGTTCGTGCCTTGCATGGGTTGCCAAGTATTACATACGATTATGCCCATGAAGATGAGATGATGCAGACTGCCCTGATTCTTGCGGCAAACAACATCTTGACTCATTACCCTGAAGCGACCACAAACTGCTATTCAGATATTGGTGCAGTGGGTGCAAAAACCAGTAGTTTGGAAATGGGGGTAAGACAGAATAAATATGACTATTCACCTGCCGAAAGCATTACAAATATGGTGCATGACAAATTAAATCTGTTTGCAGGAGATGTGGGGCATCGCCTCTGGATGCTTAATCCTTTCTTACAAAAATCGGCGTATGGTTCAGTTAATGCGCCATCATTTAAAGATACCCGATTCCCTTATGTGGTCGGTACGTCCTACAAAGTGGTTTATCCCTTCGACAATCCAACCACTGCACCACTCGGTGTGATTGCCTATCCCTACCACAACTATCCAGCCAAATATTATATGGCGGGTTCAATTCTCTCGATTTCAGTTTTAACCGATCAAAAGAATTTCTTTGCCAATCGAAATGTGGATTACGCCAAAGCCACTGTTGTTGTCACTGAACGAAGTAGTGGAGCTAAACAGAAGATCAGCAATATACGCTATGAAAATATCGGAGTTCCTAACCATATCCAATTTAACTTCGACGATTTGAAACTGAATGTGATCTACGACGTCAAACTCAGCAATGTCTTGGTGAATGGTCAGCCTAAAGAATATTCCTACTGGTTTAATGTGAATGATTAATAAGGATAAGAATCAGATGAAAAAATTAATACTCCATCTTGCTGTCGCTAACAGTATGGTAATGACCAGTTCAACAGTATCTGCTGAAACCAAGAAAGTGAACCTGTCGGCAGGACTGAACTATGTACTGTCACAAGTCGTGACCAAAGGAGATAATAATCAAAGTCACCATAATATGGGAATGCTTTACTACTTAGGAAAGAAAGGTGTACCTGTAGATCATAAAAAAGCGGCTGAATGGTTTTCCAAGGCAGCAGT
>NZ_GG665958.1:0-952 GCF_000156555.1 Acinetobacter sp. ATCC 27244 | reverse complement strand
AAAAAAGGGCGTTACCTTGTTGCAAAGTGCTGCACGGCAGGGACAACCTGAAGCGGTCAAGTTATACAATGTATTGCAGGCTAATAAAGCACAGCAGCTCAATGCTGTTCAAACGACATCAGTACAAACAGCTACAACAGCCATTAAATACTATGATACATCCAAGCTTGAACCTAAGAACTTTAAGCAAGTTGTACTCCCTAACCTAAGTACAGATACCGTTGCTCGAAGTTTTTATAAAGTGACATCATCCAGAGAAAGAGGAAAAGATGATTACTGGGGAAGTGGCAAATACTACTATGTTAATAAGCCTAGCGACTTGGATGATCTCACTGATGCTGTAATCAGTATCGCGCCTATTATTACTTACCAGAATATGCAGGGGGAAGCCCGTTATTTAGTCCCTGTGGAAGTGACTTTAGCAATCGAAGGGAGGATAGAAACTTCACATGCTACACGAGGCACTTTGGAATTATATCTCTTTAAAAAATTGGACAATGGACAATTCCAAATGATTTCAAAAACAGCCCAAGGGGGAATTGAAAGTATAGAGGGATATGGTCGAACCTCATGGAATGCTCAAGAATTTAAAAAGAACTTACAAGCTTTTGGAAACAATACACTAGGAAGCTATACCATTGATGGTTATTACGGCAATGGTTATGGGGAAAGCGTGTGGTCACTTCTTCTGTTAAATGAAGACGACTATATTGTTGAACAAATGTTCGAAGAAGGAAAAGTTTCAGAACAACCAGAGTACGGCTATTCTTCAGCAATCAAAGTTAACAAAAATGGACAACCATTTTATCCATTCCAGATTCAATATCAGGGAACGGATTTGAACGACAATAGTCAGATGGTTAAAGTAAATAAAATTGTACCTTATCAGTATGATAGTAAGAATAAGTTTTATTCAAAGCTGAAATAATACTCGTAAATTAGAATAGCTATA
>NZ_GG665959.1:138408-156968 GCF_000156555.1 Acinetobacter sp. ATCC 27244 | reverse complement strand
GCCGTCTGTATAAATTCGTTCATTGCTTAATTGTTTATCTAAAAAGCTTTTCCAGAAAAACGTTTTTCCCACACCCCAAGGTCCAGTAATCGCAATTGCGGTACCAATTTTCTCATTTTTTATATTATGTTCTAATATGCCTTTTAATCTTTCTTCTTTCTCTGAGATATTCATCAACGCTTAACACTATAATTATAAAACTCTATAATAATTAAATAATTGAACGAATCAAGTCTCAACAATATTCTTCCCTTTTACCTTCGCTTTTAATAAAGACTGATCGGCTTTCTCTAACAATTCCAACCAACTTTCAGCACCTGTTGCAACGCCAATACTGACCGAAACAAAGAGCTGTTCCCCCGAACGAGAAATCTCAATAGCCTGCTTAGAAATTTCCAAACGGATACTTTCCGCAATTTGTTTTGCGGCATCTAACTGAATATTTTCAATGACCACCAAAAATTCATCACCACCATAACGGACGATTAAATCTGAGGCACGCACATTGTGCTTTAACTGTTCCGCGATCATTATAATCACCTGATCACCGACAATATGCCCATATTGATCATTCACAAATTTAAAATTATCAATATCAATCACGATCACACCCAAATACCTAAGAAGCTCAGGTTTAGATTGAAGTAGATCAAGATACTCATCTAATGCAAGGCGATTGGATACCCCTGTCATCGGATCCGAGTTGGCAATCTGCTTTAATTGCAACTCCATCGTATCCCGTTGACCTAGCATGATTTTGAGTTTGTCTATCGCTTCAAATAAAGAATAGAACTCATTTTGAGATTTGCGTGGATTCACAGGCTCATCGCTGACATCAGACAATCCAAGAATCATATTTCGGGCCTTAATCAATGGACTAAACACTTTTTGCTTAGCATAAATCATCGTAAAAAGCGCAATCATCAAAGAGAGACTAGAAATACCAAGGGTAAAAAGAAACTGTTGTCGAGCATTCTGATTTTGGGTAGTCGCAAATTCAATGCTGTAATCCAAAATATAGTTTTGCAGATCAATCACCGTTGTAAACTTGTCTACGATTTGCTCTGTTAGCTCCGTCCCAGAAATAAAATAATCTTCATTATTTTTACTCTGTAATAATAATCGAGTTACGATCGGAAGTCCTTGATCCAAAAACTCAGTTTTGACTCGTTGATGCAACCGACTATATTCAGGTGTTTTGGATTGTTCTAAATGAATGGTGTCCACCAACGCCCATAAATAGCGTGTTTGATGTTGTGTTTGCAAAGATCGAGCAAGATTTTCATCTGAGATTTTTTCATCAAACGTAACGGGAGCCATAATATTAGAAGCAACACGTCCCGCCTGATCACGCATATCCGTTAAGATCAGAATAGAAGTAAAGTAATTTGAAATTTTACTATCTTTGCTCTCTGATAAAATCATCCATTTATTTAAAAGTTCACGTGCTTTATCCCATGCAGTAAACATCGACAAAATCGCTTGATCGAACTGCAAAGATGTTCGTTGATGAGGTGGAATAAGTGCATAAGCATCCACTGTAATTCGCGCTTGCGCCAATTCTGCTTTTAAATCAGTCTGCAAAGACTGAGCTATTGATGGAAAGCCACCTTGCTCCAAGATTGTGACTGTTTGATCAATTTCAGCATCTACAATATCTCTAAAAGCGTGTAACTCTGCTTGGTTTGCAGCCAGCTCATCGGGTGTGCTGGACATTACCTTATTTGCCGGCGCACGTTCCCTAGAGATTTTATTCACAGTCTTAACCAGTGCTCGTAAACTGGTCGTATCTGTCAGCACTTGTTTGGTTTCGGTATATTCTTGACAACTCCGGATAATCAGCGGAATAGAAATATATAAGATCGATAAAATGATCACAGCCATACATGAAAACAAACGGAGGCTGATCTGCTCAGAACGTAGTTTTGAGTTTTTTAAATCACGTCCCATGAACATACCTTGCTTTTCTCACCCATTGTTTTGGTTAATTCATAACCAAATAAACATTTTAGCGATGTTCTAACAATCACAAAACCTTTATACGACCAACATCATATACGCCCACCCACTTCATTGCCGAAACAGATTGTAAAAATGAAAATTATCAATTTTACAAATCAGCCATCAAGCCACATACTTTGATCAATGAATATATGACTTACTACTCACTCGTTACCCTCTAGGATGTTTTCTCCCCCCAAATGTAAACATCCTATTTCTCAGCCCAACTCATGCTAAGAGATTGGGCTTTTTTTTGCCTAAAATCAGTGGATTACGCATTACAATAATTTCAATTGCGTAAGTGCCTGATAAACAATTTCTTTACGTGCAGCTGCATGCGCAGGTTGATTCATTTCCATATTGAGAGAAAAAGCGATCACTTTTCCGTTCGGATCTTCAATCCATCCAGTCCACCATCCTACTTGCGGGGTAATATCCATTCCCCAACCACTTTTGGCGTAAACTTTCGTTCCCCGTATTTCATCCACCAACAGCATATCAATCACTTGCTGTTGTGTTTTTGGGGTAAACGGTAACTCCTGTTTTGCAAGCCTGTAAGCAAATTGAGCTTCTTCGATTGGCGTGATCTTTAAAGGTCCAATGAGCCAGAAGTTATCAACTTGTGTTCCGATGCGTGTATTACCGAAGCCGACTCTTTTGACTTCCTTTGCCATCAAATCCAATCCGATTCTCTGGGCAAGCGCTTGATAAACAGGTACAGCAGAAGCTTGCATGGCTTCAGCTAAAGTCAGATCTTTTTCCCAACTTTCAAAAGCACGCTTCTGACCATCCCACTTAAATACTTCATTTGGTGAAGTTTTATCATGTTCAATGCCAATCAAAGCATTTAATATTTTGAAAGTAGATGCTGGGATATACGCAGTTTTGGCACGATTCAGATCATTACCGTATGCTTTATACGCCTGTCCATCAAAGGTAATTAGAACACCTGTTGTTTGAACATTCTCAAACAAGGAAGCGATCTGCTTTGTTTGATCGTTTTCAATTTGATTGAACGAGACTGGAGTATGGATATGCTGGCAGGCGACACCGCTTAATCCAAATCCTATGAGCACAGTGAGGGTGTATAATTTTGATAGCTTCATTTTCTGTATTTAAAATTATCGGAGTTTAGTTGTCACTATAGACCTTTTTATACAAATTACTTTGTGATATTTATTGATCTAGATCTTCTACTATAAGTAAATAAAAAAAAGCTCGACCTTGGGGAAAGCCGAGCTAGAAAACTTAAAAAATACACAAGGAAAATGTTAGGAGATCGTAAAATGCAAATTACATATCTCTTGATTCGTATTATGTGAACTATGCCTCAAAAAGTAAAGTAAATTAAATAAATTATTTTCTGTTTTTTAATCGGTTTATTAAATACTGACGATTATTTAAGCTTATCCACAACCAATTTGGCTGATTTTATCAACAAGATTACTGCTATTTTTTTGCTAATTTGATCGCATATTTGTGAAATAAACGCATTAGAAACACATTTTTCATGGCAATTTTATGACAAATCACCACAGCAAATAAACGTAAAAACCGATTGTAATAATCGAATTAACCAATCAACATCCTTTCATTCCCTACATGCATAAAGCATTTCTTTTTATAACAAAATGATCATATCTAACTGTTAGTTATATATTTTCTTTCAGGTTGACAAGAAATGATGCTTTTGTTTGATTTTTAATCAACCTATTGTACTGATTTTACCCTTGGTCGAGTAATTCGATTTATGACATTGACAACATACTTTGTTACAATACAATGACTCCAACTTAACTCAATCACTGTTAAAGCTGGAAATTATTATGAAAAAACTCGGTTTAGCCACTGCTTTATTATTAGCCATGACCGGTGCCAACGCTTACCAAGTAGAAGTTCAAGGTCAATCTGAATTCATCAACGCAACTGATGCAAATGACAAAGACTTTACTGGTGCTGGCCAAGCAACTTATTACTTCAAAGATGTAGACGCTTCTAAAGGTCCTTTAGCTGAAGCTGCGTTCTTAAACCAAGCTTCTAATGTTTCTGCAGCATATAGCTTTGCAAAATTAAGCGGCGATGAAGTTGTAACATCTAAAACCCAATCTTATGGTGCTAAAGGTGAAGCTTATATTCCAACACCTTACCTACCAGTATATACAAGCGCATCTTATAGCCACACTAAATCTAAAAGTGATGATGAACGAGACAATGGCGACCGCTTCGCATTAGAAGTAGGTACTATGCTTACACCTAACTTCTTAGTTGCTGTTGGTTATACTAACATTGCTGACCAATTTGCTTTAGATGCTAACAGCGTACTTTCTAGTGGTATTGCTAAATCATTTGCTCAACCATTAGTTATTGGTGAAGACCAAGATGCAATCACTGCACGTACTAAATACGTTGGTAACATCGACGGTACAAACATGGCTGTAGGTTTCGAAGCAGGTCTTGTTTATGGCGATACAACCGCTTATGAATTAAAAACTGACTTCTATGTAACACCTAAGTTAAGCGTTGGTGCTTCTTATGCAGAAGTAAGTGCAAGCTCTAACCAAGCAAATGACAAATTCTCTCCAATCAAATCAGCTTGGGGTGCAAATGTAAACTACTTCATCACTCCAGCGATTGCTGTTGGTGCAAGCTACGTAAATGCAAATGCGAAAAGCTTCCTAGATGAAGATGCTGAAACTGTAAACTTAGATACGCAAACTATCGGCTTAAACGCGAAGTTCCGTTTCTAATTTTGGATTTTGGTTCTTTCTATAGAACATATGATTCATAATAAAAAAACCGTTCTTTTGTAACTGGTTTTTTTATTGCAACGATTTGCAGAGTAAATTGATAATAACTGAAAAATAAAATCAGGAAATTTTCTTCTCATCAATATTTAACGCACTGATTGCTAAAACAGCTTGGGTACGATTCTGCACGCCCAATTTACGGAAAATCGCCGTCACATGTGCTTTAATTGTTGCCTCAGAGACATCAAGCTCATAAGCAATTTGTTTATTTAATAAGCCTTCAGCGACCATCATAAGTACGCGAAATTGCTGCGGTGTTAAGGACTGCAAGCGTTCTGCCAAAGCAGTTTCATCTGCTGCTCTTGGGTCAAAGCTCACATGCGTCGGTAAATTTGGAGGGAGCCAGATTTCGCCATCTAGAACATGCTTGATGGCTTCACCAATATGACTTGGATGAGATGATTTTGGGATATATCCCATTGCCCCATGTGCAATGGCACGTTGAATAATCGAAACCTCTTCATGCGCTGAGACCACAATAATTGGAATCGCAGGATATTGCGCTCGCACATAAACCAGAGCAGAAAAACCCGATGCACCAGGCAGGTTTAAATCAAGCAAAACTAAATCAGGTTCAGCACCATGCTCTAAACGCTTATAAAACTCATCTACATCAGCCGTTTCTTGAATCTGCGCTTGTGGCAAACTGTAACGCACCGCTTGAATTAAAGCGTGTCTAAAGAGAGGGTGATCATCTACAATTAAAATATTCATAAGCGCTATAAGCAATCTGCTGTTTTAGTACGTCACTGTACGGTGTTTATTAAAATTAACCTATCTAAGCCTATTTTTAAATAAACCATTGGTCAAGCACTCTGACATTTTTTCTTTCTTTTTCCAGTAAAATAAATCATATATTTGTATAAATCATCACGATGATGGTTCGATCTTAAAAATTTTGAATAGAAACATAAAATTAAATCATCGTAAATTTACGATTTTGTATGCTTATGCGATATATCTTTAAATCAGATAAGCTTGCAGCATTTCCTTATTTTACAGCACGACATCAGACGTAGATAAATAAAAGCCATTCGTAATGAACTTTTATTTAGGCAATGTCTATGTCCAATCGTAATACTGTTTCTACTCCGCTCAACATCGTTGCCGTTTCAGGTGGCCTGAATAGTCCATCAAAAACAGAAAGTCTCGTTCAAGCAATTCTTGATGAGCTTGCAGAAGCAACGCAGATCAAAGTCCATTTTGTAAAACTCAGTGAAATCGGACCTTTATTAGGTGGTGCAATCTATCGCAACCAATTACCACAACGTGTACAAGATGATTTGGCTGCGGTAGAGGCTGCAGATGCATTAATTGTAGGAACACCTGTTTATCGTGCTTCGTTTACAGGGCTATTTAAACACTTTTTTGATTTCGTTGAACAAACTGCCTTAGTTGATGTTCCTGTACTATTGGCTGCTTCGGGTGGTAGCGACCGCCATGCTTTGGTACTCGAGCATCAACTACGTCCTTTGTTTAGCTTTTTCCAAGCGCAAACCTTACCAATCGGTGTATACGCGACAGATCGTGATTTCACACCAGCGTACACGGTCAATAGTGAGCAATTGTCTGATCGCATCACCTTAGCTGTTGCCCGCGCCTTACCTATTCTGGAATGGGCGCCTGCCAAGGGACAACGCGCAGCAGTCATCAAAGCCAAAACTGAGCAGGCCAATCAGAACTTGGGGATCAACAAGCAAATTGAACAAGCAGAGGTTTTACCATCAGCGGCTGTTCCAGACCTCGATGCCGCTGAATCTCGCTTACACCCCAAACCTACAAAAAATTTAACCCACGTCGCTTAGAAGACTATTTAGAGGGTAAAAAAATGACTATTTCTTCATCTGCAATTAAATTTGCGTATTGGGTTCCCAATGTCAGTGGCGGACTTGTGGTCAGTAACATCGAACAACGCACTGATTGGAGCTATGACTACAATATCCGTTTAGCACAAACCGCAGAAAAAAATGGGTTTGAATACGCGCTCACCCAAATCCGTTTTACCGCGGGCTATGGTGCAGAAAATCAACATGAATCGGTGAGCTTTAGTCATGCTTTGTTGGCAAAAACAGAGAAACTCAAAGTCATCGCAGCAATTCTGCCGGGTCCCTGGAAACCTGCACTTGCAGCGAAGCAACTCGCGACCATTGACTATTTAACCCAAGGTCGCATCGCAATCAATGTTGTGAGTGGTTGGTTTCGTGGAGAGTTTGATGCAATCGGTGAGCCTTGGCCTGAGCATGATCAACGTTATGTTCGCTCTGAAGAGTTTATTCGGACACTCAAAGGTATTTGGACTACAGACAATTATAGCTTTGAAGGTAAATACTACCAGTTTCAAAACTACACGCTAAAACCAAAACCTTTGCAAAAACCTTATATTGAGGTCTTTCAAGGCGGCAGCTCCCGCGCAGCTCGTGATATGGCAGCTCGTGTCTCAGATTGGTATTTTACAAATGGCAATAGCGTCGCAGAGATCAAAAAGCAAATCGATGATGTACGTGCCAAAGCAAAACTGGAAAATCGCCAAGTGAAAATCGGAGTGAATGCTTTTATTATCGCCCGTGATACAGAGCAAGAAGCCCATGCTGTGCTAAATGAAATCATCGCAAAGGCAAATGTAGAGGCAGTCAATGCCTTTGGTGATGCAACACGTGAAGCAGGCGCTTCAGCGCCAGAACAAGAAGGAAATTGGGCTAAATCAAGCTTTGATGATCTTGTGCAATACAATGATGGCTTTAAAACCAATTTGATTGGTACACCACAGCAAATTGCGGAACGAATTGTAGCTTTAAAACAGGTCGGTGTAGATCTGATCCTGTCAGGTTTTCTACATTTTATTGAGGAGGTGGAATATTTTGGTGAAAAAGTATTACCGCTGGTACGGCAATTAGAACAACAACAATTGTCTCATGTTACTGCAAAATCAGCTTGAGTTTCCGTCATTTTTGAATAAGAAGAAAAATAAAGATAAAGGCGCAAAATTACCCCCAAGACTCGGCTTGGGGGCTTTTTAAATTTAACCTTCTGCACTACTCATTTCTGGGTAAACCGTTGCGATTAACACATCTACCACTGCTGGCTCAGCAAGCGTTGAAGTATCGCCTAAGCTATCTAGTTCATTTGCTGCAATCTTTCTCAAGATACGGCGCATGATTTTACCTGAGCGTGTTTTTGGTAAAGCAGGTGCCCAATGCAAGGCATCTGGCGTTGCCACTGGCCCAAGAACTTTACGTACCCAATTAACCAACTCCTTACGCAACTCCTCAGACTCTGACACATCTGCTTGTAAGGTTACAAAGGTACAAATTCCCTGCCCCTTAATGTCATGTGGCATACCAACAACAGCAGCTTCTGCAACCGCTTCATGGGCAACCAATGCACTTTCAATTTCAGCAGTCCCTAGACGATGTCCGGAAACATTAAGTACATCATCAACACGACCTGTGATCCAATAGTATCCGTCTTCATCACGACGTGCACCATCGCCAGTGAAATAGCAGTTCTTGAAAGTTGAGAAATAAGCTTCAATAAAGCGCTGTGGATCACCCCAAATAGTGCGCATTTGACCCGGCCAAGAATCCTTGATCACGAGGTTCCCTTCATTCGCACCTTCAAGTGGGTTACCTTCCCCATCAACCAATGCAGGTTGTACACCAAACATTGGACGTGTTGCCGAACCCGGTTTTAAAGCGGTTGCACCCGGTAACGGTGAAATCAAAATACCACCTGTTTCCGTCTGCCACCATGTATCGACAATCGGGCAGCGTCCTTCACCAACCACTTCGTGATACCAGTTCCATGCTTCAGGGTTAATTGGCTCGCCGACTGAACCGAGTAAACGTAAGCTACTACGATCACTCTCACGAACATAAGCATCGCCCTCACGCATCATGGCACGGATGGCAGTTGGTGCTGTATATAAAATCGTGACATTATGCTTATCAATCACATGACCAATACGCGCCCATGTTGGGTATTGAGGAATCCCCTCAAACATGACCGTGGTGGTTGCATTACAAAGTGGACCATACAATAAATAGCTGTGTCCTGTAATCCAGCCAACATCTGCTGTACACCAATACACATCATCTTCTTTGAGATCAAAAACCTCTCTAAATGTGGTGTTGACATAGACCAGATAACCACCCGTTGTATGTAACACACCCTTCGGCTTACCTGTTGAACCTGATGTATAGAGAATAAATAACGGATCCTCTGCCTTCATTGGTTCAGGTGGACAATGCTCGTCAACTTCCATGATTTCGAGGTGATACCATAAATCACGTGCTTCATTGAATTGGATCGGGTTGCCTGTACGGTGAACCACAATCACATGTTCTACACTTTCCGTACCCTGAATTTCTAAAGCGGCATCCACATTTTCTTTCAATGGAATTAACTTACCACCACGCATGCCAGCATCCTCAGTAATGACTAATTTTGCTTGACTGTCTTCAATACGGCTTGCCAGTGAATCAGGTGAAAATCCGCCAAAAACGACGCAATGCACAGCACCAATGCGGGCACAAGCCAACATCGCAATTGCTGCTTCAGGGACCATTGGCATATATAAAACAACGCGGTCGCCTTTGCTAATACCCTGTTTCTTTAATACATTTGCAAAACGACAAACCTCATCATGCAACTCAGCAAACGAGATGATCTTGTGACGTGAAGGATGGTCACCTTCCCAAATGATCGCTGGCTTTAATGCATTATCTTTTAAATGACGGTCTAAGCAATTTGCTGATACGTTTAGTTCACCATCGGCAAACCATTCGATTTTAAAATTCGCGGGGTCAAAATTTGTATTTTTGACTTGAGTAAAAGGTTTAATCCAATCAATATTTTGTGCTTCTTCTGCCCAAAAAGCATCAGGCTGCTCAATAGAGTATTGATAACGATTGAAATAGTCTGCTTCCGAGATCCTTGCCGTTTCTTTAAATTTTTCAGGCACTGGGTAGATTTCTTTCATAACTTACTTCCTTGGTCTTTTATCTCATACCTTAGATGTACTCATCTATTTCTTTGGTATGTCTGTGCTCATTTGCAGTATGGCGATCATCTATAAGGGTAAACAATGCGGCTTTGGTCGTAGGGATTCGCTACAGATCCAATCACCTAAATGTATAAAGTCCCTCAAAATAATTTAAATATTAACCGCTTGTCGATGTTTTTTATTTTCAAAAAAGATCATTGTTTTGATCATTGACCAGTAATCTACAGACCAAAGTATAAAAATAAACCGATAAAAATGTTTATTTTTGACAACAAATCTTCCAACAATCATCATAAACGATCATGCCCGATTCGGTATAAAATAAAACCATATCATGACAAACCAATTTCTCATGCGTGCCCAATATAAATTGATTATGATGGCGCACCTGATTCCTCCCTCACCGTGAAATAGAGATCTTACCTTGGCAAACGAACAAATCACCTTAACAAGTGTCGCCAAAGATACAGGCACATTGATCCAACAAGCTGGCAGCAAAACAACCGAAACAGTCCTAGCGCATACGGAAAAATATCAAGATGCATACAGTGCTATCGATAAAATGATCTATGCGTTTTGGGATCGTATCCCCTATATCGGTCTTGCGATTATTGTTTTTGTGATTTTTTGGCTACTCACAAAACTATTCAAAGTTTTTGTGAATAAAACACTCAGTAATCGTTCTTATGCACGACAAAACTTGGTTCTGGTATTACATCGTGTCGGTAGCACTTTCATTCTATTTTTTGGCTTCTTGATTGCTTTGGTGATCGCGATTCCTGGGTTTACACCGAGCCAGCTCATTGGAGCTTTAGGGATCGGCTCAGTCGCGATTGGTTTTGCTTTTAAGGATATTTTTCAGAACTTACTTTCTGGTGTACTCATCTTATTGGGTGAACCATTTCGCATAGGGGATGCCATCATCGTCAATGGCATGGAAGGTACTGTAGAGGATATTCAAATTCGCGCCACCTTCTTACGCTCTTACGATGGTCGTCGAATTGTGATTCCAAATGCGACGGTTTATACCAGTGCCGTAACGGTAAATACGGCTTATCAACAACGCCGCTGTGAGTTTGTCGTTGGCATTGGTTATGATGATGATGAACAGAAAGCGAAACAAATTGTCTTGGACATTCTAAACAATGACCGTAATGTGTTAAGCCAACCAAAATTTTCAGTCAATGTCACAGCACTGGCAGACTTCTCAGTCAACTTAACTGTTCGTTGGTGGATTGATACCACAGAAACCGATATTTTATCATCGACAAGCTCAATACAAGCTCAAGTAAAACAAGCATTTAATGCTCAAGATATTAATATTCCATACCCAATCCAAGAACTCAAAGTTCAGGCAAATCAATCCGCACAATTGCCAACAGTAATGCAGCCTTCAGATAAACAGCCGTCCTAAGATATGTGCTACTGCTGTTTCTGTTCGCAAGATTCGGTTGCCTAAGCATACTGCTTGGCAACCATTTTTTTGCATCAATTCAATCTCATATGGAATGAATCCTCCCTCAGGTCCAACGATCACACTACATCGATGTTGAATCGCATAAGGCATAACCGCTTCAGCATAAGGATGTGCGACATATGCAGCGGCCTCAGTCGTGATAAAGCAAGGCAAGATATCTTCAACAAAAGGCTTGAACCGCTTATACAATTGAATCTCAGGAGCAATCGGATCGCCGGCTTGTTCTAAGCCAAGCGTCACATAATCATCCAATTGTTGCAAAAACGGCGTTTGCCAATAGCTTTTATCGACTCGATAACTATGGATTAAACTGATCCGTTCCACCCCCAAAGTCACAGCATCCATCACCATACGGCGCAACACTTTAGGACGAGGTAAAGCCAAAATCAGATGGACTGGTAATTTTTCAGGAATTGCCTCAACTCGAATCGGTTTAACAATGATTCTTTGCTCGGAAACATACAACACTTCTGTTAAATAACGCTGCTCGTTGCGAACACCTATTTTCAATGTGTCGCCAACACTTAATTGCAGATGTTGCTGTAAATGTTTTAATTGGCGTGGGTTTTCGATTAACCATTGATCAGCACTAGCCGTTTGATGCGGCTCCAATAAAACCATGTTCATGACAAATCAGTTTGCTTCAAATAATGATCAAGTAATTGAATATGCTTTTGCAATGAACCCTGATTACGCTGTAACACCACTTGAGCCTGTTCGATTAACTGCTGACGTTGCGTTGAATCATTCAAACAATTGAGAAGTTGTGCCGTAACCTGCTCAGCATTCTCGCCAATCAAAATCGCCCGCTCTGCAACAAACTCATCCACGATCGTTTGGAAATTAAAATAACGGGGACCAATCACCGTTGGGACATCTAAAACCATCGGCTCTAGAATATTATGCCCACCACCTGGTTCATTCAATGATCCACCTACAAAGCAGGCTTGACTCAAGGCATACCACAACCACATTTCGCCCATACTATCAGCCAGAAAAACTTGTGTATCTGCTTGAATCGTTTGCTTAAGACTACGACGTTGCGTATTTAAATTTAAACTTTGGCAAGCCTTATAGACTTCCTCGAAACGCTCTGGATGACGAGGAACAACGATACAAAGTAGATGAGGATTTGAATTTAAATATTGCTGTAATTGTTCAAGTAAATTTTCTTCCTCAGGGGCATGCGTACTGGCTAAAGTGATAATTTGCCGCCCAAGTAAATTCCAGTCTTGTTTTAATTGTTCTGCTTGCTCGATAAACTGCTGGGGAGCAGTAATATCAAATTTTATATTTCCTACGACCTGACTTTTTGTTTGATCCAGACCTAACTCAATATAGCGTTGTTGGGTAGCTTTATCTTGCGCCAACAGCCAAGTCAGCTGTTGTAACATCGGTCGAGTTAAACGACTCACTTTTCCATAGCCTTTGGCTGATTTTTCCGAAAGGCGTGCATTGAGCAAAATACAGGGAATTTGTTGTTGTCTTGCTTCCGCAATTAAGTTCGGCCAAATTTCAGTTTCAACCAAAGCCAAGAGTTTTGGTTGATATAACTCAAAAAACTGTTTGAGTAATGACTTTTGATCAACGGGTAAGTAAACCGCCTGAAATAAATCAAGATAAGGAGCTTTTAAAAAAAGTGATTTTGCTCGAGCTTGACCTGTCTTGGTGGTATTGGTAACCAGTACTGGATGACCTAATTTTAAATAATGCTCAATCAAAGGCTGTGCAGCATTGGTTTCACCGACAGAAACCACATGAAACCAAATGGTCGCTAAATTTTTTGGTGGCTGGAAGGGACCAAACCGCTCCAGACATTCTTGCTGATACAGCGCATCACTTTCTGCACGTTGTTTTATTTTCCAACGATATAAGGGTTTGAGACAGGTCAATAAAAAGTTATACCAAAATGGTGTTTGCTGTACTGCGTTTTGCTGCGCCATCCTAGACCATATTTCACGATTTAATATGTGCTTATTATGCGGAATTTCAATAAAAAACTCATGCCATTTTTGTTGGTTCTGTTAAGACGATTTAACAACCATTAATGACATGAGTGTTCGAATAGAAGCTTATGCTTCTAGTTTTTCAAATACAGGATAATCCGTATATCCCTCTGCACCATCAGCATATAAAGTTTGAAAGTTTACCTGATTTAAAGATAAATCATATTGTAAACGCTCGAATAGATCTGGATTGGCAATATACGCTAAACCAAATGCCACAGCATCCGCTTGCCCAGTCGCCAAAATGCGTTTTGCTGATGCAGGTGTTAATTTTTCGTTGGCAATCCAAGTACCTTTGAATTTAGGACGCAATTTTGGCATTAAACTGTCTTCTGCTTCATATTCACGCGTGAAAATGAATGCAACATGACGTTGCTCTAACTGCTCCACCACATAACCAAAGGTTGCCAATGGATTTTCATCCCCCATATCGTGCGAATCAGCACGTGGTGCTAAATGTACACCGACACGACCTGCACCCCACACTTCAATAAAGGCGTCCACGACCTGTAATAACAAACGTGCACGGTTTTCGATAGAACCGCCATACTCGTCATCACGTGTATTGGTCTTACTTTGCAAGAATTGATCGATCAAATAACCATTGGCTGCATGTAGCTCCACCCCATCAAAACCTGCTGCTTTGGCTTGTTCAGCAGCATGTTTATATTCCGCTACGATTTCTTGAATTTCTTCATGTGATAAAGCACGAGGCGTGACGAAAGGACGTTTTGGACGAAGTAAACTCACTTCACCAGCAGGTTGAATTGCACTTGGTGCAACAGGTGTATCGCCATCCAATAGGTCAGGATGCGAAATACGGCCCACATGCCAAAGTTGAACAACTATTTTTGAACCTTGTGCATGTACGGCATCAACAATCTTGTGCCAAGCTTGAGCTTGTTCTTGTGACCATAGACCTGGTGTCTTGGCATATCCCACGGCCTTAGGACTAATCACCGTTGCTTCAGTAATAATTAAACCCGCATTCGCACGTTGTTGGTAATATTCCACCATCAAATCATTTGGAATACGTTCTTCACCACTACGTGCACGGGTTAATGGAGCTAAAACCAAACGGTTTTTAATTGTAAAATCACCTACTTGTAAGGTAGAGCTTAATTCTGCCATGATCGCCTCAACTTCACTATGAACCGAAGCTTAAAGACCAAGTCTTGACTCACGGCTATAGTGTTTGTTTTAAATGTTCGATGTATTGCTGAATCAAAGCTTCATTACGTGTGAAGTATGACCATTGCCCATATTTTTCAACTTTAATCAAACCCGCTTGCTGTAATACAGACAAGTGATTCGACATCGTCGATTGCGCAACTTTGCCTAAACGTTCGATGTGTCCTGCACAGACACCGCGTTCAAAACTGCCACCACATTCTTGTACAGGTAAAAATTGCTCAGGCTCTTTTAACCATTGCAAGATCTGTCGACGTAATGGATTGGCTAAGGCCTTGCTTATAACATCAATATCCATAGACTCACCATGTTTCTCAACAGGCAAAGCTTTGTTCAGCACCTAGAATCAGTATATCGAATTTTATAAATATTAATATCTATTTTTTTCGATATTAATATCATATTTTTCCGATTAACCTTAAGGTACTAAACGAGATTGCCGTTCTGAATTTCTTTATACCCCTCCTTTTGCTCTCTCAGAATACTGAGAAAGTTCATCTCTTCAAAAGAGAGGACTCTCGATTAAACCATCGAAGACGTCTCCCTCTTTTAAGAAGTGATTGAGAGAGGTTCTTATAAACCTTGTTTCAAACTCGCTTCAATGAACTTATCTAAGTCACCGTCTAGCACAGCTTTAGTGTTGGAATTCTCCACACCAGTCCGTAAGTCTTTAATTCGTGAATCATCCAAGACATAAGAGCGAATTTGACTTCCCCAACCAATATCAGACTTCGAATCTTCCAATGCTTGTGCAGCTTCATTACGCTTGCTCATCTCTAACTCATAGAGTTTGGCACGTAATTGCTTCCATGCATGGTCACGGTTCGCGTGCTGCGAACGCTGGTTCTGACACGCCACCACAATTCCTGTCGGAGCATGCGTTAAACGCACCGCAGAATCGGTTTTGTTAATATGCTGACCACCTGCACCCGAAGCACGATAGGTATCAGTACGAACGTCAGAAGGATTAATATCAATTTCGATATTGTCATCAATCTCTGGTGAAATGAATACCGCAGAAAATGAAGTATGACGGTTATTGTTACTGTCAAATGGCGATTTACGTACTAAACGATGCACACCACTTTCAGTACGTAACCAACCATAAGCAAACTCACCATCGACACGGATTGTTGCTGATTTAATACCCGCAACATCACCATCTGAAACTTCCATCAACTCGGCCTTAAAGCCATGACGTTCGATCCAACGTAAATACATACGCAATAGCATAGACGCCCAATCCTGTGCTTCTGTTCCGCCAGAACCTGACTGAATTTCAAGGAAGCATGGATTCGGATCCATGGGATTGCTAAACATGCGACGGAATTCTAGATTACCTAAAGCTTGTTCTGCACTGTCCAACTCAGCTTGTACATCGAGCAATAGACTTTCATCATCAGCTTCAACAGCCAAATCAAGCATTGCTTTTGCATCATCAAGCTGTTCAGCAAGACGATCAAACACTCCAATGGTATTTTCTAAACTGCCCTTTTCTTTGGCGATGGCTTGAGCACGGTTTTGATCGTTCCAAATCGCAGGGTCTTCTAATTCTCTTAAAACTTCTTCTAAACGCTCAACTTTTAGATCGTAGTCAAAGATACCCCCGTAGTGTTTGGCTACGATCAGATAAATCTTTCAATTGAACTAAATACGGATTAATTTCCACGTGTGTTTTCTCACAAAAATTTTTCACTCAATTTGATATTTTAACATAACTGATATAGCCGACACAGCCTCTATCAGGTGAGAGCAATAATTGCGAAACAAGATCAACATCAACATTTTTTCTTATCGGTTTTATAACTCTCAAACGACACATTTAGCGACAATAGTGTTCAATAATTACACGAAGAATACCTAAACACACAATCCATCCTATGTTTTAATAAATCAAAACATTAATTTTTTACAATTAAAATCAATATCTTAAATAAACAAACTTACAATACATTTACATTTGTACCATCTGATTACTGACGAAGGATTGACGCATACTAGTTTTAGCCTAGACTGGAAGTTGTAACAAAACATGTAATCGAAATTTCATTTGGTTCATTATCTCAAAGGGGCATAACCATGAAAAAATTAGCAATTGCATCAGCACTTTTATCTGTATTTGCAGTAACAGGCACTGCTCATGCGTATCAAGCTGAAGTTGGGGCATCTATAGGTTATATCGACCCTGACAAAGGTAGTTCAGGCAGTGACTTCGCGATTAATGGTAAATACTATTTCAATCCTGTACAAACTCGTAACGCGCCACTTGCTGAAGCAGCATTTTTAGATCGTGCAAGTAACGTTAGCGCTGAAGCAGTTTGGAAAGACAAAGGTGATACTGATGACAATACCTATGGTGTTGGTGTCGAGTACTTTGTTCCTAACTCAGATTTTTATGTCAGTGGTGATGTTAGCCGTAATATCTTAAAGCTAAATCATGCACGTGATATCAAAACTACTTATTACAGTGCTGAAGTTGGTTATTTACCAGCACCAGGTTTCTTAGTTGCTGTGGGCGCGAAGGGCTATGACAACAAGTTTGACGATGGTGTTGATCCAACTATTCGTGCGAAATATGTGACTCAAGTCGGCGGTAATGACATCAACTTAGAAGCTGGTGCAGCATTCGGTGACTTAGATGAGTTTAACCTAGCAGCGGATTACTACATCGATAAAACATTCAGTGTTGGTGCTGATTACTACGACAATGATCTCTCTAAACAACGTGAATTTGGTGTGAATGCACGTAAATTCTTCAACCAACAAATGAGTTTAGAAGGACGTATTGGTTTCGGTAAAGACAGAACCGTTGCTAAAAATGACTACAATACATTTGGTGTTGCAGCAAAATATCGCTTCTAATGTAATTACTAAAATAGACGTTTTCGTCTAATACATAATCGCTCTGAAATAGGAATATTTCAGGGCGATTTTTATATACATAATTTCAACCAAATCAGAATAACAATCCAACTTCCCTAAAAGCATAAATGTCTTTTTTAAACGATAAATATATAATCGATTTGACCATTCATTTAATAATTGACGTATGGTTTTTTTTCACTAAACTACCCCGTGCAACACAATATTAATAAATGACTTATTTTAATAAGGGGTTATCAATCAATGAAAAAACTTAGTCTAATTACAGCGCTTTTATCCTCATTCATTGGTTTTAATGCAAATGCATATCAAGCAGAAGTAACTGGTGCTTATGAATATACATACATTAAAGACAGTGAATTGGATAGTCATCGAGTTAATACAGTTTCTGTCGCAGGAAAATATTATTTTAATCCAGTCCAAACTCGCAATGCCCCATTAGCAGAAGCGGCTTATCTAGATAAAGCTTCCAATATTGGATTAGGCTACACTTATGCCAAAGAATCTGGTCAATATCCAATTACAAACATCATTGGAACACCACTTGCAGATGTAGATTTTAAACAAGAATTTAATAGCTTAGGTATCAATGGTGAATTCTTTATTCCCAACACTCAATTTTATATTGCTGGTAGTCTCCATAGAACTGAGATAGACGCAACACTTAAAGCATTAGGATATTCCTATAAATTTGCGAGTGATGATGGTAATGGTTACTCTATTGAAGCAGGTTTTTTACCAATTAACGGCCTATTATTCGCAGTTGGTCTAACAGATTTGTCAAAAAGTTTCGATCCGATCCAAGCAGCAAAATACGGTTATATTACAACTTACGTAAATGCAGCGACTGTTTCAGGTGAAGATGACGATAAAGCAGTGACCCTTCGTGCGAAATATGTTTCCGAAATTGCTGGTTACTATACTAACTTTGAAGCTCAGAGTTATATAGGAGATGAAACTACTTACCGCTTAGCTGCTGATCTTTATTTAGATCCAACATTGAGTGTCGGTATTTCAATTGCTGACTCAACTGCTGATGAATCCGATAGTATTTTTAGCATTCGTGCACAAAAATTCTTTACGCCACAAGTTGCTGTAAGTGTTGGATATACAACGATTGATGGTGCAAACTCATATGGCATCAACGGAACATTCCGCTTTTAATTCGCCATACGCACAATAAAAAAACCGCT
>NZ_GG665959.1:129206-138262 GCF_000156555.1 Acinetobacter sp. ATCC 27244 | reverse complement strand
ACTAAATCGACATACCCTAGCATTGGGTTAAATTCGAAACGATCTATTGCGTGAAAAGCAATCGCGTCAATTGAGTGTGACCCTACTGCCAATTTCAGTTTTAAATGCTGCTCTTTAAGCCAACGATAATCAACCACTTGGAATCGTCCTTCAAACTGCGGCAAAGGAAATTTTTGTCCCCAAGGTCCAAGCTGCTCAATCCAATCCAAAGAGCTTAAATGCAAAGCTGAATCATCTAACTCTCCATCGGTCCATAAGGTGGCTTGAAATAAATCAGAATCCATCTCAGCGATCATTTGAGTAAAAACGCTTTTAAACTCATCAAAATGTTCTTTCCTAAGCGTTAAACCTGCTGCTGCTGCATGACCACCAAAATGGCTCAGTAGATCTGGACGCTGCTCTGCCACGGATTCAATCATATCTCGGATATGAATACCATCAATAGAACGCGCAGAACCTTTGATGTGTATCCCATCTTCATCAGGTGCAAATACCAAACTTGGGCGATAAAACTGTTCTTTAAGTCGCCCAGCGACAATACCAATCACCCCTTGATGCCATTGTTCATCAAACATCACTAATGCTGGCGGTATTTGCTCAGCTGTTAATTGGATATGTTGCAAGGCAGAAAGTGCTTGTTGCTTCATCTCCGTTTCAACTTGCCGGCGCTCAAGATTTAATTGATTGAGCTGCTGTGCGATTGGATAAGCGGTTTGCATATCGTTTGCAAGTAAACATTCAATGCCGATTCGCATGCTTTCCATACGCCCTGCGGCATTAATACGAGGCCCAAGGACAAAACCTAAATCTTGTGCACGTAAACTCGCAGCATCACGTCCCGCAATATCTAATAGCGCTAAAATTCCCACACGACATTGATGCTGCTGAATCCGTTTCAGCCCTGCATCAATCAATATACGGTTGTTGTAATCCAAGGTTGCGACATCAGCATAGGTTCCCAATGCCACAAGGTCTAAATATTGAGTGACTTTACAGCTACTTTTTCCTTGCTGAACACGGTGACTGGCTAACTTTGCCAATACATAAAAAGCAACACCTACTCCAGCCAAAGCTTTGCTTGGGAAATCGCAACCCAATTGGTTTGGATTGACTACCGCTTCAGCAGTCGGCGTTGGTTTTGTCGTGAGATGATGATCAGTAATAATCACCTGCATAGCTAAAGCTTGTGCTGTTTCCACACCAGCATGACTGGAAATGCCATTATCGACCGTGATCAGCAAATCAGGCTGATAACTCTGCTTTGCCAATTCCGCAATTTTGGGCGTGAGCCCATAACCATACTTAAAGCGATCAGGGACTAAATACTCTACTCTTGCCCCCATTTCTTGTAGAACCAAAACCATCAATGCAGTGCTGGTTGCCCCATCCGCATCATAATCACCAATGATGACAATTTGCTTTTGTTGATCAATCGCTTGATCAATCAATTCAACTGCGGCATCGATCCCTTTTAAAGTAGGGGGCAATAAATGTTTTAGCTTGAGTTCAAGTTCTTGCTCTGATTGAACACCTCGTCTTGCTAATATCTCAGCAATAAACGAAGGCACGCCCTGAAACTGTTCAGGGCGTGTAAGCAAAGGTCTTTGTTGAATTTTTATCTGTGTCATTTATGGCATCAAACGTTGTATAACCCATTGCCCATCCTGTTTTTCATAACTCAAGCGGTCATGTAAACGATTTGGACGCCCTTGCCAAAACTCATAATAGTCAGCAATTAAACGATAACCGCCCCAAAAATCAGGTTTAGTGAGTTCACCGTGTTCACCCACTTGCTGCTGTAAGTCATAAAAACGCTGCTGTAACTCTTCTCGACTCGCAATTCTACCGCTTTGTGGGGTGCTGATATGCGCGGCGATTTGACTATCGCGGGGGCGCTTTAAATAATACTCAGTTGATTCATGTTCAGAGATCTTGATCACTTGACCACTGATACGAACTTGGCGCTCTAAACTTGGCCAGTAAAATAACAACTCAGCGAATGGATTTTCAGCAAGGTCTATCCCTTTTTGGCTGTCATAATTGGTATAAAAATCATAGCCTGCTTCTGTCGCACCACGTAATAATACAGTCCGTACATGTGGGCGACCTTGTGCATTTGCAGTTGCCAAAGACATCGTATACGGCTCATGTAAATGTGCCGCCAAAGCATGATTAAACCAATTCAAGAATTGCAGGTGAGGATGATCGCTGATCTGTGCTTCATGCAACTCACCTTGTTCATAACTTAATCGCAATTCACTCAGATCCTTAATCACATCACTCATTGGTATTCTCTCTTAAGCAACTTGAGCTTGCGCACGCACAGCATCCGCTAAACGGTTTGCTAACGCTTCAACTTCTGGTAAGTCATCACCTTCAACCATTACACGAATGACTGGCTCGGTGCCTGATTTACGAATTAATAAGCGTCCACGACCTTTCAACTGTTGTTCTGCTTTTTCAAACTCTTCAACTAAAGAAGGAATTGAATATGGATCAATCATTTGTTGTAAACGGACATTGACTAATACTTGTGGAAATAGCTCAAAACCATCTACTAACTCATGTAAGGCTTTACCTTGTTCAACCATGACGGTAAGTACTTGCAGAGCTGCAATAATTGCATCACCGGTGGTACTTTTATCTAAGGTTAAAATATGCCCAGATGGTTCTCCACCAATACTCCAATTCTGCTCCTCAAGGGCTTGCAATACATAGCGGTCACCCACTTTTGCACGGACAAATCCAACATTGGCTTTATCTAACGCAAGCTCAAGTGCCATATTGCTCATCACTGTTCCAACCACACCTTCTGGCTTATGGTTGGCTTGTGTTGCAAGAATATAAAGAATATGGTCTCCATCAATGAGATTGCCATTTTTATCCACCATTACGACACGATCGGCATCACCATCAAAAGCAATACCAAGATCTGCTTGATGCTCAACTACCGCTTTTTGTAAATGCTCTGGATGTGTAGAGCCACAGTTTTCATTGATATTTAAACCATCAGGATCATTAAATAGTGGAATAACTTTGGCACCTAACTCGCGGAACACTGATGGTCCAACACTGTAGGCTGCACCATTGGCACAATCCACGACAATTTTTAAATTATGTAGGTTGAAATGATATGGGAAAGTTGATTTGCAGAATTCGATATAGCGACCATTGGCATCTTTTACACGAACACTTTTACCTAAGTTCGCTGTATCATCAATAAGCAAATCTTGTTCAAGCTCTTGATTAATTTGATCTTGTATATTATCAGGAAGTTTCTTACCTTCACTTGAGAAGAACTTAATCCCGTTATCAAAATAAGGATTATGTGAAGCAGAGATCACAATGCCCGCGTGTGCATGCAGAGCACGAGTGAGGTGTGCAATTGCTGGCGTCGGTAATGGACCAAGCAAATGCACATACACGCCAGCCGCATTTAAACCCGCTTGTAATGCAGCTTCTAAAATATACCCTGATAAACGTGTATCTTTCCCCAAGACCACAATTGGCTTATTTTTTGGGCTATTACGTTTTAATACTTTTCCTGCAGCAAAACCCAATTTTAAAGCAAATTCTGGCGTAATCGGCAATTGTCCAAATTTGCCTCGAATTCCATCAGTACCAAAATAACTCATTTTCTACTCACTTTCTTATCGTAATATGACGCTAAGCCACATCATTTATCATCTATTTCACTTTACACTAAAACAAAAAAACCGTCAGCGAACTGACGGTTTTTCCAGCGACAAAATTACCAAAAATCAACCAACACGGTAGTTTGGCGCTTCTTTAGTAATCGTCACGTCATGTACATGTGATTCAGACATACCTGCTGAAGTAATTTTTACAAATTTCGCATTTTGACGAAGATCTTCAATCGCAGCTGAACCCGTATAACCCATAGATGAACGTAAACCGCCCATCATTTGATGTACGATGTTGCCCATTGGACCTTTATAAGGAACACGACCTTCAATGCCTTCTGGTACTAATTTTTCAGCACTTGCTTTTGAGTCTTGGAAATAGCGGTCAGCAGAACCAGTCGCGCCTGCCATTGCACCCAATGAACCCATGCCACGATAGGCTTTATAGTAACGACCTTGGAAAAACTCAACTTCACCTGGTGCTTCTTCAGTACCAGCAAGTAGCGAACCTACCATGATCGTGCTTGCACCTGCGCCAATCGCTTTCGCCATATCACCAGAGAAACGAATACCACCATCCGCGATCAAAGGAATTTGATCTTTCAAGGCATTTGCAACGCTATCAATGGCAGAAATTTGTGGCATACCAATACCAGCAACAATACGCGTGGTACAAATAGAACCTGGACCGATACCTACTTTTACCGCATCTGCACCCGCATCAAGTAATGCCAATGCAGCATCACCCGTTGCGATATTACCGCCAATCACTTGAACTTGTGGATAATTCGCTTTTACCCAACGTACGCGCTCAATGACGCCAGCAGAATGACCATGTGCTGTATCAACAACAATAGCGTCTACACCTGCATCGACCAATGCTTCTACGCGGCTTGGTGTCTCAGCACCTGTACCAACTGCTGCACCTACACGTAAACGACCGAGTTCATCTTTACAGCTATTCGGGTAGCTTTCTGCTTTACGGAAGTCAGTCACCGTAATTAAGCCTTTAAGTTCGTTGTTTTCACCAACAACTAAAACTTTTTCAATACGATGCTTTTGTAGCAATGCTTGGATATTTTCTTTCGACTCGCCTTCACGTACAGTGACTAAGCGATCTTGACCTGTCATGATGTTACTAACAGGTTGCTCTAAATTCGTTTCAAAACGTGTATCACGTCCTGTCACAATACCGACAACTTTGCCGTCCTTAACCACAGGTACACCGCTAATATTATTTGCTTGTGTAATTGCAATCAGTTCACGAACCGTCGTTTCTGGTGTTACTGTGATTGGATCTTTCACCATTCCAGCTTCAAATTTTTTCACACGGCGTACTTCAGCGGCTTGCGCTGCGATATCCATGTTTTTATGCAAAATACCAATACCGCCATTTTGCGCCATTGCAATCGCCATACGTGACTCAGTCACTGTATCCATTGCAGCCGAAACGAGAGGGATATTGAGTTGAATTCCGCGAGTTAAACGTGTCTTTAAGGAGACATCTTTTGGGAGAACAGTTGAGTAGGCAGGAAGTAATAAGACATCATCGAAGGTTAGCGCTTCTTGAACGATGGTCAGCATAACAATCTCACTGGTAAATTCCGTGAGCTATTATAAACAAATTTCACAGTGAATTTCATTTTCTAGGATGAAATAATTTCAGAAAAACCGTTACCATCACGTTTCCCTGTTTTTTGAATCGAGTTTCACAGACTTTTAATCAACCCACCTGATCATAATCTTCATTATTTGCAGCATCTTGTTCTTCAATTAAAATCAAAGGAATCATATTGTGTGCAAGTCGAGCTTTATGACAATGTTCATCACCAACCTGTACTTCTCGGCAGGTTGAGCTACGCACCGCATAAATTGAACAACTCACCTGCTGTCCAACCACGCCTTCTAAAGCAATACATCTAACTTGAGTCTGATTTGTTCCCTTCATGCATGAATAAACAGCCGTGAGCGGCTCAATCATCTCACTTGGCATGACTTCAGCCTCAGCCCAATAAAACGATACACGGTAATGCGCACAACATGCGCCACAATGGACACATGTTTCAGAGGTCATAATTTGAGACAACATTTTTGTTAAAATTCTCGTTATCAAAATAAAACTCTTTAAAACGCGAATCCTAAAAAAACTTATCTACAAAAACAAGAGAGATGAACCCTATTTTTTGTATTCGACCGTCATATTTATCCTATGTTTAAGCGATTTCTGTGGGCATACTAAAGACATATTCATTCATCAGGTCAACACCACATTCCAGCGTTTCAATCCAATCTAGAAATTGCTCAATCATTTCTTTTCCAACAAAGGCTGTGCCGTGTTGCGGGACAATCATTTCTAAATCCATCTGACGTACCATATTGACCCATAATCGGATCACTTTATTTGAGCACATATAGCGCTGGTGAAAACCTTTCATTTTCTTAGTATGCGCTTCAAAATCTGCAATCGGCACACTCGCATCATCTACTATCGATGCTCCCATATCACCAGAAAATAAGATTTTTGCTGTCGGATCATAAAACTGGAAATTACCGACAGAATGTAAGAAATGTGCAGGTACTGCGACAATCGAGGACTGCCCTAAAGGAATAACTTGTCCCGTATCAGACAGCTCGATCAGTCGCTCTTCCCAATTTCCCTTCATACGATCACTCATAAATGCTGAATTGAGATGCGGTAGAAAACGTGCCCACAACTTTGATGCGACAACTTTGGCATCGGTATAGACCAACCAACGAGGCATCGAGGTAATAATGTCTGGGTCCTGATGAGAAGCCATCACATAATCAAGATTTTTCAGTTTGGTGTAGCGATTAAGCTCCATGGTTAAAGGCACATATGTGAGATCACCGCCTGGATCTAAAACCGCAGCTCGCTCATGGTCAATAATCAAAAATTGATTTGCTTGAATGCCTTCCCCTTTCACCAAACTGGTAAAACTAATGCATTTATGCGTACCATTATCAAATAATATCTGTGATGTTGTCCGTTCAAAACTCATAGAAACCCCAAAAAATCTTTTAAATATGAATTATTTTAATTCCATAATAAAATAATGGGATTTAAATCTAGATTCAATCACATATTGGATATTTATCATAATTTATCCAACAATCAGCTTTAGATTTATTGCTTGGTTTTAGAAAACGGATCCCTTAAAATAATAACCATTCTCATTCATGGCATTCACCTGCCATTTTGCTCCCTCCCTTGGACATCCCTATGCTTGTTACGCATCGTACTTTACTCGCAACACTTATCTTAAGCACTATGACCATGGCATATGCTAAAGAAGATCAAGACCTTATACTCCCAACTATTTCGGTCAAAGCCCAACAGCAAGATCAGGCCTATGCCGCCACGACAGCGACTTCAGCACTCAAATCCAATGCACCTCTATTTAAAACTGCTCAATCAGTTTCTGTTGTCACCCGTGAACAACTTGACCAAAAACAAGCAAGAACTCTTACGGATGCACTTGAAGGGGTTGCTGGTGTAGAAGCTGGAAAGCTTGGTCGCCGCGGTTGGGATGATTTTATTATTCGAGGCCAAACTTCTTCTGACTCGGTGTATGTCGATGGTTTAAGAATTGGGCAAAGTTCACCTACCCCTTCTGTAGCTGCTGAAATTTCGGGAATGGATCAAGTACAAATATTAAAAGGCCCTGCTTCGATTAATTTTGGTTTGGTTGCTCCGGGAGGTATGGTCAATTTAGTCACCAAACGACCTGAAGCAGAAAACTTTGCACGAGCTAGCATGACTTATGGTAGTTACAGCCTTAAAGAAGGGACTTTCGACTTAAACTATAGCCCAAATAAGAGTGAAAAAGGTGCCTTCCGTTTAAATGGTCGTATCTCTGATCAAGATGATCCAACTGACTACGTTTATTTTAAAAATTACTACATCTCCCCCTCTTATAACTTTGACTTAGGGGATAACACTGATCTTTCTGTCATCGCAAGCTATCAGCATCGAGAATATATTCGCCAACAAGGTTTACCTGTCATTGGTACATTAAAAGATAACCCTAACGGCGCTATAGACCGAAGTTTATATATTGGCGATCCTCATTTTGGTAAATATGAAGCAGATGTATATCGTACTGGTTATACGTTGAAGCACGCCTTTGAAAATGGATGGAACTTTAACCAAAACTTTGCCGTACAAAAAACTGAAATGGATGGGCAAGCAGTCTTTGCCCGTACAGGTAGTAACTTTTGGGCAGATAAAAACTACACCACGATCAGCCGTAAAAATAACAGTCGCCACCAAATTATTGATAACTTAAGTTATGCAATTGATAACCGTTTAAATAACCAATTTGAATTATATGGCATGCAGCACGACATCAATATAGGTGTTGATGCCTTCCAAGAAAAAAGTGATTACACCAACAACCGTTGTAATGTCGGTGATTTAAACATATACACTCCCGTATATGGACAAACTGTTACTTGTTCCAATCCTGTCAGCAACCACGATATTAACCGTTTAAAATACGCAGGTTTATATATTCGTGACCGTATTCTACTCAATGATCAATTACTGTTAAGTCTATCTGGTCGCCAAGATTGGGCACAAACTCAAACTACAAGTTTAATTACGGGAAATAGCAGTAAACAGTCTGATGAAGCATTTACTGGTAGTGCCTCTGTAATGTATACCCTCAATGACATTGTGGCGCCTTATGTCAGCTACGCGACTTCATTTACTCCAAACAGTGGTACTGATGTCAATAGCAACCCGTTTAAGCCAGAAAAAGGAAAACAGGTAGAAGTTGGGATGAAGTTACAAAGCCCAGATCAACGTATTCAAGGTGCTATTGCTTGGTATGACTTAAAACGTCAGAACGTAGTTGTTAATGATTCAGTAAATTCAAATGAAAAAGTACAACGTGGTGAACAGTTAACTCGTGGTATCGAAACTGAACTCAGCTCAGAAATTTTAGAAGGCCTAAAATTAATAGCTGCCTATACCTACACAGCCGATGCCAAAATTAGTAAAGACGCCGATAGTAGCAATATTGGCAAAGCACTTAATAATGTCCCAGAACACAGCTACAGTTTATCTGCACGTTATAAATTTGATCCCACATCAAAACTTGGCTGGTATATAGGTGGTGGATTTCGCGGCGAAACTTATAAAACTATGGATAAACTAGATGTCCATATTCCAGGTTATACCGTCTTTGATACTGAAGCAGGCTATGATGCGGCACATTGGGGTGCCCAATTGGCAATTCGCAATATGTTTGATAAAGACTATTATGCGGGTGCGCTCAATGAGAATCTCATCACCTTAGGCAATCCACGACAGATTAATTTTACTGTGAAATTTAACTATTAATCATTTAAAGCCCCTTTGATCAAAGGGGCTTTAAAATTGTAATACGT
>NZ_GG665959.1:111528-128554 GCF_000156555.1 Acinetobacter sp. ATCC 27244 | reverse complement strand
CGCTCTAATCAACAAAAACTCAACAACTTCTGCCAAAGCGTGTTTTTCAGATTACAACCCTAAAAGAAATAATGCTGAAGCAAAGTAGACACACCGATAATCAAGAAAATGGCAGCGCCGACTTTATGAATCAATGAAATCGGCAATTTATCAGCAATCTTGTGCCCAATGAACACCGCTGGCGCATTGGCAATCATCATCCCTAAGGTTGTACCCATCGTCACCCAAAAGATACTGTCAAAACGTGCAGCTAAAGCAACCGTTGCAATTTGGGTTTTATCTCCAATTTCTGCCAAGAAAAACAAGATAAAAGTCGCACCAAATACACCAAACTTTTGCCATTTATTAATGTTCTCTGATTCATCGCCCAATTCATCCGGAATCAGCATCCAAATCGCCATTCCAATAAATCCAAGCGCCAGAATCCACAACAAAATTTCAGGGCTGAGTACAGTTGTAATCCACTGACCTAGTACAGCAGACACACCATGGTTGATCAAGGTCGCCAATAATATAGCAATTAAAATCGGAATCGGCTTACGGAATCGCGCAGCAAGTAACAATGCCAAAAGCTGAGTTTTATCGCCCATTTCAGCAAGGGCAACAATCGAAGTTGAGATGAGAAATTCATACATAATGGATTGCTCTGGCTAGCATATATACCGATGACCTATCCCTCCTGCTAGCCAAAATCAAATGAATTGATGCAGAGTGATAAATCAAAGGTCTTGCCAACAAAAGCACAGCGTGAGCTGCTTTGGTTCTTTGCTATGATGACCATGTTCGGTTGAACAATTATGTTGATCATCACCTCTTTACTTTGCGTAAAGAGCGGCTACTCCCCAATGAAGTTTAATTATTTTAACAAATCCCTTCCCCATTTAAAATCTCTAAATTTAGATTTTTTGATAACACCATAATCCATAACGTAATATACCCAACACACAAGCAAAAAAAAGATTACTCCCTATAAAACCCATACTGCCCCAACTGCTTACACCACCCACTTGTTGTGCTTGATATTCCATTGTCATCGCGACTGTAGCAACCATTACTTCTAACCCCATCACTATATAGAATACCCATTCCCACGGGAAATGCAGAACACTCACCCAGAGCCCCATAGCAACAAACATAACCAGCAATAACGGCAACATTATTTTATATACCGCGAACATTATTACTCCACATCAGATCTCCTTGTTTAGCATTCATTTTAGATAAAAAATTGCATAAATAAAGCACTACATAGATTCAGGCTATTCAAAAAAGAAAACCCCGCAATTGCGAGGTTATTCCAAATCAAACCATTGAAATTACAGTAACAAAGTACGAATATCTTTCAATAATTTAGTCAATTTATTGGTAAAGCGTGCTGCATCGGCGCCGTTGATCACACGATGATCATAAGACAATGACAACGGCAACATTAAGCGCGGATCAAAGTCTTTACCATTCCATACTGGCTGCATGGTGGCAGGTGAGATACCCAAGATTGCAACTTGAGGCCAGTTCACCAACGGCGTAAATGCCGTTCCACCAATTGAACCTAAGCTGGTAATCGTGAAGTTCGCACCTTGTAAATCTTTTGGTGATAACTTGCGATCACGCGCTTTTTGACTAAGTTCAGCCAATTCCATTGCGATTTGCTTAATGGATTTTTGGTCAGGATTACGTAGTACAGGCACTGTTAAACCATCTGGTGTGGCAACCGCAATACCCATATGGATCTCATTTCGGAGCAATACAGACTTTTGATCATCCGCCAAATGACCTGCAAAATAAGGCTCTTCTTTTAACAAATGAGCAACCGCTTTCGCGATGAACGCTAAAATAGTTAAGCTAACGCCTTGCTTCTTAAAGCCATCTTTTAGTTCGCCACGCCACGCTTCAAGCTCAGTGATATCAGCCAAGTCAAACTGAGTCACTTGCGGAATGAAGTTATTCAATGACAATTGCGGTACCGAAACCTGTTGCAAACGCGTCATTGCTTTTACTTCACCACCACCAAATGCGGTGAAATCAGGTAGCGATGGCAAACCTGAAGCCACAGGCGCTGCCTGTGTGCTTGGAGCAACTTGCGGTGCAGTTAAACGAGTTTTTACATAAGCAAAAACATCATCTTTCATCACACGACCATGTTCACCAGATGCCTTAACTTGGCCAAGTACCACACCCAATTCGCGTGCTAATTTACGCACAGCAGGTCCAGCGTAGACCTTGGCGTTTTCAGCTTCTTGCTCTTTGGTTAACTTGTCAGTACCAGATGGTGCCACAGGCGCAGACTGAGTTGGAGCAGGAGTTGCCGCTTTAGGTGCTGTTGCTGGTGAAGTAGATGCTACTGCTGCTGGAGCTGCCGCAGTTGCTTGACCTTCAACTTCAATTGTTGCAAGCAATATACCTTGCGAAACTTGTTGACCTGCTTGTAAATGAATTGCTTTGACAACACCAGTAACCGTACTTGGGACTTCTACAGTCGCTTTATCTGACTCAACCACAACAAGGCTTTGGTCGACATCAACTTTATCGCCAACTTGGACTAAGATTTCAGCAACAACTGCTTTATCGACACCTAGATCAGGAACATTGATATCCACTGGACCAGATTGAGTAGCCGTCGCTGCTACAGTTTCTTGCTGAGCTGGTGCAGGTGCTGCCGCCTCAGCTGCTGTAGAAGCAGGTGCCTCAGCTGGTGCACTAGATGCAGACGTTGTTTTCACTTGAAGAAGCACAACACCTTCTTTAACGGTATCGCCTTCTTTCACTTGAATGCTTTCCACAGTACCCGCAACACTACTTGGAACTTCTACAGTCGCTTTATCTGACTCGACAACCACAATACTTTGTTCAACATCGATCTGATCACCCACTTTAACGAGGATTTCACCAACCAATGCTTTTTCAACGCCGATGTCAGGTACAGTCACGTCAACAGTTGCAGTTGATGTAGCGGCAGCAGGTTGGGCTGAAGCTTGAGTTTGTTGTGCAGGTGCTGGAGCAGCTGGCTTTTCTTCAGCCGCAGGAACTGGAGTTGGCGCTGCTTGTGCTGCATCTTCTGCTTCGATCTCAATCAAAGCCACACCTTCAGTCACATCATCACCTTGATTAATCAAGATACTTTTTACGACACCTGTTGAAGTGCTAGGCACTTCAACAGTTGCTTTATCTGACTCAAGCACAACAATACTGTCGTCAACTTCAACACGGTCACCAACTTTTACTAAAATTTCAGCAACGTTTGCTTTATCTACACCAATATCAGGGGTCTTAATTTGCATGCTTAGTTCCCCTCACCTGTTTGCGTTTCATTGTATTCAGCAACTGGCTGAACTTCTGGATGTGCTTGTGGAACCCAGGCTACTGGACGATCCGTATCTAACTCAAAGTTAGAAATTGCATCTTTCACCAAACGTGCATCCACCTCACCTTCATCCGCTAATTTTTTCAAAGTTGCAACAACGATATGCGCAGCATCAACACCAAAGAAACTACGTAGGTTCGCACGGGTATCTGAACGACCATAGCCATCTGTACCCAATGCTACAAATGGGCGACCATCTGGAAGATAGGCACGAATTTGTTCACTATAAGCACGCATATGATCTGTAGCAGAAACGACGATACCTTCCGTACCTCGTAATTGTTTAGATACCCAAGATTCTTTCACTTCTTCAGCAAGTGGGTGTAGGCGATTGTATTCTTCACATGCCATACCATCACGTGCCAATTCGTTGAAGCTTGTTACACTCCACACATTTGAATGAATTTGGTATTCATCACGTAAGATTTTCGCAGCTTTAATCACTTCACGAAGAATTACACCTGAACCAAGTAATTGGACAGTTGCTTTTTCATCTTTCTCGAATAAATACATACCACGTTTAATGCCCTCTTCAACGCCTTCTGGCATTTCAGGATGTTCGTAGTTTTCATTCATTACAGTTAAGTAATAGAACACACGCTCTTGGTTCACATACATACGTTGTAAACCGTCGTGTACGATTACCGCTAACTCATAACCAAAACATGGATCATACGATACGCAGTTTGGAATCGTGTTCGCCAAGATATGTGAATGACCATCTTGGTGCTGTAAACCTTCACCGTTTAATGTTGTACGACCCGCAGTCGCGCCCAACAAGAAACCTTGAGCCTGTGCATCACCAGCAGCCCATGCAATATCACCAATACGTTGGAAACCAAACATTGAGTAGTACATGTACATTGGAATCATCGGCAAGTTATTGGTTGAATAACTGGTTGCCAAAGCAGCCCATGCGCTCATCGCACCTGCTTCATTGATCCCTTCTTGTAACATGTGACCATCTTTTGCTTCACGGTAATGCATGAGCTGTTCTTGGTCTTCTGGTGTATATTTTTGACCGTGAGCGGCATAAATACCAAGCTGACGGAACATACCCTCTAAACCAAACGTACGTGCTTCATCTGGAACAATTGGCACGACACGATCTTTAATTGCTTTTTCTTTGAGTAAAGCAGAAATTAAACGCACCATCACCATCGTGGTGGATTGCTCTTTGCCACCAGAACCTTTCAACACTGCATCAAATACAGATAAATCAGGAATCTCTAAAGACTCACTCTCACGACGACGTGCTGGCAAGTAACCACCCAATGCATCGCGGCGCGCCTTCATATATTTCATTTCTGGAGAGTTTTCACTTGGACGATAGAATGGAAGTTCTTCTAACTGCTCATCCGTGAATGGAAGATTGAAACGGTCACGCACATATCGTAACGAGTCAATTTGCATCTTTTTGATTTGGTGCGTTTTATTCACCGCTTCAATTTCTTCAGACAAACCATAACCTTTAATGGTTTTTGCCAAGATTACTGTTGGCTGACCTTTTGCTTTCATTGCTTCTGCATAGGCAGCAAAGACTTTGTAAGGGTCATGGCCACCACGGTTTAAAGCATCAATATCTTCATCGCTTAAGTCTTTTACAAGTTCCGCAGCTTCTGGGTACTTGCCAAAGAATTTCTCACGCGTATAGGCACCACCTTTTACTTGGTAGCGCTGGTAGTCACCATCAACAGCTTCTTCCATACGTGCTTTTAAGGCACCGCTTGTATCTTTAGCCAGTAATGGATCCCAATGACGGCCCCATACTACTTTAATGACACGCCAGCCTGCACCACGGAAGATCGATTCAAGTTCTTGAATAATTTTACCGTTACCACGTACAGGACCATCTAGACGCTGTAAGTTACAGTTAACCACCCAGACTAAATTATCAAGTTTCTCACGGCCTGCCAATGAAATAGCACCTAAGCTTTCTGGTTCATCCATCTCACCATCGCCGAGATATGCCCAGACCTTACGATCTTCTTCTTTAATCAAACCACGGTTCATCAAATATTTTTGAATGTGTGCCTGATAAATCGACATGATTGGACCAAGGCCCATTGATACCGTTGGGAATTGCCAATAGTCTGGCATCAGATAAGGGTGTGGATAGCTTGGTAAACCATTGCCACCAACTTCACGGCGGAAATTACTTAACTGCTCTTCAGTTAAACGTCCTTCAAGGAATGAACGTGCATAAATACCAGGAGCACAGTGTCCTTGGTAATAAATCATATCTCCGCCGAAGTTATCATTATTGGCGCGGAAGAAATGGTTAAAACCGACATCATATAGGGTTGCAGATGATGCAAAACTTGCGAGGTGACCACCTAAATCATCACCTGTTTTATTGGCGCGAAGAACCATCGCCAATGCATTCCAACGGATTAAAGCACGAATACGACGTTCCATATCCTGATCACCAGGCATGGCAGGTTGTTCTTCAACTGAAATAGTATTGAGATAAGGTGTATTTAAGCGTTGAATAGGAACGTGTTTGGCAATGGCACGTTGATAAAGTTTCTCAAGTAAGAAAGCAGCGCGTTCCGTGCCCATATGTTGTAATACTGAATCAAAAGCATCTTGCCATTCTTGGGTTTCCTGCGCGTCTGAGTCGCCATAAAACGCCATATAATTCACCTTTTCCCTTAAGCTATATTGTTATTGCTATATTTATCATGTTTTGGCTTCATAAAGGTATCGCCCTAAATGAATACAAAAGCGCTTAATATTTTTTTCCTAAATAGTCATTGACCCAAATCAAACAAAAAATATAAAAAATCGCCAATAAAGGCGATTTCTTCAAACATTTATATACAACTGTTAACAAATTACATTAAGGCAACAAAGCAAGATAAGTTGAAGGATTGCGACGCTGGCCATCTTTCACGACTTCAAAATGTAAATGAGGTCCAGTGCAACGACCAGTACAACCAACATTTGCAATATGCTGACCCGCACCAACACGCTCACCCGCATTGACCATTAAGCGTGATGCATGCGCATAACGAGTAACATAGCCATTACCATGATCAATTTCAACGTATTGACCATAACCCGTACCCCAACCTGATTTGGTTACAACCCCAGGACCTGTAGCATAGATAGGTGTGCCCGATGGTGCTGCAATATCAACACCTGAATGATGGCGAGTAGAACCTAATAGCGTACGGTTACCCCAAGTCGAACTGACACGACCATCTTGCAATGGATGACTGACTAACCAAGAATGGCCTGTACCCGCTGAGAATGAAGGTCCACTCTCTTGGCGACCATACTTCTTTTCAATACTGGCATTGTTTAGTTCAATGGTTTTTTCGCGTAATTTAACAGAGACATTTGATACAGCTGGCAGATCAATATCATCAGGATGGGTATATGAACCTTGAGCTAAGGTTTTAGATAACTGCTCTAGACGGTCTGCAGCAGTGGCTTGATTGATATTTTGATAATCTGCAAAAGCAACCGAAGCGGCTGAAGCAGCAAGTGAAAATGCAAGTAAAATACGACGCGTATGCATAAAAAACCTCTTGAAACCGTCCTTAAATTGTTCCTTTATCATCTCTTCCTTGATCACAGCCGAACTAAACGCTTAAGATGGACAGGTAACCTCTAAGGAAGTTGACATGTCTGAACCTAACAACGTTTTTCAACAGAAAGGACAACATACAAAAACTGGAAACTTAACGTTTCTGACTACGCAAGTCACACAATGGCAAAAACTTACGAAAATTATTCAACCATTATTGCCCCAACCAGAGCAATGGCAGGTTGTTTGTTATCAACATGGTGTTTTGATCATAACAGGTGAAAATCAAGCGATGATTAGTCAACTTAGTTACTTACAAACTCACTATGTCGCGCAGTTCACTCAACTTGAAGTATTCCGTGATTTACGCAAAATTCAAGTTCGATTGAGAAACAAAAAACATGTTTCAACAGAACCTGCCCCCGCATCAAAGAAACTTAATTCAGAGACTCAAGCGCTTTTACGCAGTGCCGCTGAATATGTGAGCGACCCTAAGCTTAGCCAAGCTTTACTACTTTTGGCAAGCAATAAAAAGTAAACAGTACAACTTAAGTGATGGAATATCTTCTTATTTTCCGTGATTTCCATCTCACTTTCATTTGTTACATTATAACATAGGCAAGAAAAGACAATGACTTATGTCACACTTACGTAAGGAATTGGACAATTATTCTCGTCATCAAATGTTACAATTTCATAACTACTTGGATCATTCTGAACATTGCGTAATAACTGGTTATTCAGTGCATGACCTGATTTATAACCATCAAACTTCGCAATGATTTGATGACCTAAAAGATATAAGTCACCCACTGCATCTAATATTTTATGCCGTACAAACTCATCAGCAAAACGCAGACCTTCCTCGTTGACCACACCAGTATCATCTACACCTATCGCATTATCCAAACTCGCACCTAAAGCTAAATTATTGGCTTTTAGATAATCCAAATCTTTCATAAAACCAAAAGTTCGCGCCTCACTCACCTCATATACAAAAGTTTCAGTTGAGAAATCGATCGTTGCTGACTGATATTCTTTAGCAAAGGCGGGATGATCAAAGTCAATAGTAAAGTTAAGTTGGAAACCAGAATGCGGTGTAAAAATAGCGCGTTTATCTTCGATTAGCGCCTCGACAGGTTTTAAAATTCTTATAAATTTCTTCGGTGCATTTTGCTCAGCGAGCTCACCTTGCATCAACAAATAAATAAAAGGACCAGCGCTGCCATCCATAACCGGAACTTCTGACGCAGAGACTTCGACGATTAGATTATCGATTCCAAGCCCTGCAATCGCACTCATCACATGTTCAATGGTACCGACCTTGATATCTTCTCGAACGAGGTTCGAGCACATAAATGCCTCTTGGATCAGCATCGCATTTGCTGGTATATCAACAGGGGGATTCAAGTCAATACGACGAAACACAATTCCTCCATCTACGTGATGTGGAACAAAATTAATCAGCACCTTTTGACCACTGTGCAGACCAATACCGCTCGCTTTCACTACACGTTTAAGAGTCCGTTGTTTCAACATGCCATGCCAACTTTATTTGCAAAAACCGATATAAGTTAGCATATTTGGGTTGTTTTGGCACTTGATAAATCGAATCTGTTGTTGGCAGAAATGTCAATCAATACTTTATTACAAAAATAAAAAAGGGAGGTGCTCGCCCTCCCTGTTTCCAAGTAATTGATTAAATTACTTTCTTTGTTGATTTTTTAGATAATCTTGAATACTCATCGGAGATGAAAGTGGTGATGAACTTGGCGCTGCACTACTCGGTGCTTCTGTATTTGCACGCTTACTGATCGCTGGAACATCATCTTCATCAACAGTTTGCGTACCTTGGGAAACGGCCTGTGCATGAGTGGTACGTTTCTTGGTTTCTACTTCAGATGCATTACGCGTTAAGCCCGTTGCGATCACAGTCACACGTAGTTCATCACGTGCATCTGGATCAAATACAGTACCGTAGAAAATCTCACCTTCATCCAAGTCAACGATTTGATTGACGACATCAGTGATAATTTCTGTTTCACGCAAGGTAATGTCATCACCACCTGTGATATTAATTAACACGCCTTTGGCATTGATAATATTGACATTATCAAGCAATGGGCTACGAATTGCTTGTTCAGCCGCTTGGCGTGCACGATCTTCACCACGCCCTAGACCAGCACCCATCATGGCGTAACCACGCGTACTCATTGCTGTTTTCAAATCTGCGAAGTCGAGGTTAATATGACCACGATTGACGACTAAATCAAAGATACTGCGTACCGCATTCAACAACACATCATCCGCCTTTTTATAGGCATCTTTCATTGAAATATCGCCATAAACGCTGAGTAAGCGTTGGTTTGGAATAATAATCAAAGAATCAACATGCGCTTCTAAAGCATCGATACCTTTTTCAGCAGACTTTTGACGACGACGACCTTCAAAGTTAAATGGTGTTGTTACGACGCCCACAGTTAGGATGCCCATTTCTTTAGCAACCTCGGCAACCACAGGCGCAGCACCCGTACCTGTACCACCGCCCATACCAGCAGTAACAAACACCATGTCTGTACCTTCAAGGTGTTGACGAATCACTTCACGACTTTCTTCTGCCGCAACTTGACCCACCTCTGGATTTGCACCAGCACCTAAACCACGGGTACTTTGTTCGCCCAATTGAATTTTGAATGGCGCATTCATACAATCAAGTGCTTGCTTATCCGTATTCGCACAAACAAATTTCACGCCTTGAATATCTGACTGCACCATGTGCTGGACAGCATTTCCGCCCCCACCACCAACGCCAAACACTGTGAAACGGGCTTGACCGTTGCCATCGTCTAGTTCATCTTCTATAAATTCAAATGAGGCCATGACCTTTAGATTTCCTAATATATTAATGGCAGTTACTTCAGCCCGTTACTGCCCTGATTTTTAAAACTACTGATGTTTAGGATGCTGTTCAATAATCACTAGCTTGTCAAGTACAGTGACCTACTATTACAACTTCTTAACAAATTTTCCCAAAAAAAACTACAACTAAGGGTTTGTTTAGATTTCTACCCTGCCTTGCCTAATTAGCTAAAAAACCAATGCCGCAAGGTGAGTTATAACGCTCAAGGCAGAATCTCAGCAAATCCTAAAATATAGCCTTTAATTTGCTATTCAATGCATTCCAGCCATTGGCAACACGTTCGACAAAACTACGCTCGGTTGCTTCTTCTGGTTCTTCGACCACATCTTGCAAATCACTTTGGCTAAACATCAACAAACCTGCAGCCGTTGCATACATTGAGCGACGTAGTGCTGGTAGATGTTGATCATCGGCATAGACCTGTAACGGTGGATTGCCCAAATGCGCAGAAACGCCCAACATACGACGTGCCAAATTCACCATGCCTTCAATCTGACATGCATCACCTGTTAATACAACACCATGATACAAACCATGAATCGCACCGCTATGCTCTAATTCTTCACGGATCATCGCAAAAATTTCTTCATAACGCGCAATGATAATCTCAGCCAATTCAATGCGGCTAATGGTTTGTGTCCCATCAATGCCTTGCACCTGAATCATATGATCAGGCTTTACCACACTGAGATCCACACAACCATGTAATATTTTAATACGTTCTGCTTCTTCTGTGGTGGTTTGTAGAACCGCAGCAATATCTCGTGTTACATTTTCACCACCACGCTGTAAAGTTCGCGCCAAAGCTAAACGACCATCTAAATACACCGCAATATTGGTTATACCAGCTCCAATATCCACCAAACATACGCCATATTCTTTTTCATCTTTAAGCAAACTCGCCTCAGCGGTCGCCAAACAGGATACGACCATTTTCTCCACCCCAATATTCGCCCCTTTCATGGCGCGATCAAGGTTTTGCATGGTGCTGATTGGCATCATCATGAGCTGATAATGTCCTGTCATGCTATGCGCTGACATATTCACTGGGTTTTGTACCCATTCACCAGAATCGCCAAGCTCAAAACCTAACGGCACAGCACTCGCCAAATAATAGTCAGGTGAAACATGGCTAGCTTTCGCCAGTTCTAAAGCGCGCACCACTTCATTGGTTGTAATAATATGATCGTGGTTTGCCACAGGCGTACGACCTGATGCATAAAAACTTTGTAATTCTGTACTTGGAATAGATACCCACGCACTATGAATACGGCACTCTGCCATATCCTCAGCTTCGGATACCGCATTTTTAATAGCCGCAATCACCTTGTCGAGACTGACAATCTTGCCTTTCACCATACCACGGTTACGAGCAGACGCCATGCCAATCACTTGAATCTTATCGGGCGCATGGATTTTACCAATTAAAACTGTGACCTTATGAGTCCCAATATCAATCGTAACAACTGAGGGAACAGTTTCACTCATTACTTCAATACCATATCTTTTGTTGTTTAGTACGGGCAAACTGCCTGTTGTTTTCAAGCCACGTATTATGGCTTTGCCTGAATTCCACCTGCAAGGCTTGTGTCATCAATCGTTACAACAAACTGACCGTTGACGATCTTAGGCGGCGTTGCATTTCTCCACTGGATTGCCAGTCCATTTCGATAACGCAAATCAATCGCCGAGATCTTCGGCCATACAGGTTTAAGATCCGTTTGTGCCAAATGGCTTAAGCGCTGTAACTTATTCATGGTTTGATCTTGATCAACGATAATACGTAAACCCGAATCAAACTGCATAAACCATGTCATACGCTCGGTTAAATACAATTCTTTCAGACGTAAATCTGCTGGCTGAAACAATTGACTAATTTCATTATAACGACGCATCATCATTTTGGATTGGCTGACGGGCCCATGTAAAAGCGGTAGATTAGGATGTGCTTTTGGCACAGCCTCGCTAAACACCTCACCATTGTCACTGAGCAAACGCCCTGTTCCCCAACGCGCAATCGGATGGCGCGGCATGACCCGCACTCGGATTGCATTTGGCCAAGCTCGTGACACCACCACACGGTCAACCCAAGACACTTTTAACGCGTAATCTCGAATTTGCTCTAAATCCGAGGTAAAGTAATTATCTTTAATCACTGGACTCAACTGCTGGATTAGCTGTTGATTTTCTTGTTCTGAATTTGTACCAACGACCTGCAGTTCCGCCACAGTCGCATCGGTCATCACTTTATATAAACCATAGATGCCCAATGCTAACACTGCAAATGCAACCACCAGCAATATCCAACCACCGGCATTCACCATTTTTTGTTTTGGTGTCGGTGGTTTCTCGTGGATTGAGCTAATCGCTGGTCGTTGCTTGCGACGCATAGATGCAGGAAGTTGAGCCATAAAACTAAACCGACGCTGCTAAGGTTTGCTCTAAAATCGCAACACAGAGCGCATCAAAACTATAACCTACCGCTTGAGCAGCCTTTGGTACTAAAGAGTGGCTGGTCATACCTGGAACGGTATTCACTTCTAACAACCAGAAATTGCCTTGTTCATCCTGCATTGCATCAATACGCCCCCATCCTTCGGCACCAACGGCTTGGAAAGCACGCAAGCAAAGAGCCTGTAATGTCTTTTCTTCTGCTTCACTCAATCCACATGGAATACCATACTCCACATCATTGCGTTGGTATTTTGCTTCATAGTCATAAAACGCGACATCAGCAGGTGGCTGTAGGCGAATCACTGGCAAAGGCTGACCATTTAAAAATGAAATCGTAAATTCACGACCTGTAATCCATTTTTCAGCCATCACCACTGCATCATGTGCTGTGGCTTTTGCAATTGCAGCAGCAAAGTCTTCAGTTTTTTCAACTTTACTCATCCCAACACTAGAGCCTTCATGTACAGGCTTAATAATGACTGGCAAACCAAGATCAGCAATCACTGCATCTAAATCAGTGTCTTTCGTAATGATACGATATGGCGCTGTTGGTAAATCACTACCCTGCCAAATTTGCTTGGTTTTGACTTTATCCATCCCAATCGCTGAACCTTGTACGCCAGTGCCTGTGTACGGAATATTCAGCCATTCAAGCACACCTTGAATCTGACCATCTTCTCCGCCACGACCATGCAACACAATAAAAGCGCGATCATAAGCAACCAGCTCAGTCACACTACGCTCTTGAGGGTCAAATGCCTCAGCTTGTACACCCGAACGCAACAATGCCTCTAGCACAGCCTGACCACTGTCCAATGACACAGCACGCTCAGCTGACTTCCCACCCAATAACACAGCAACTTTGCCGAATTTTGCAGCATTTGACACGTTTATATCCTTAAAACTTTTAATATTTACAAAACAAAATTATTCGGCATACAGACGATGCTGAGCCAATTCTACCGAAATTGCACCAACGTTACCCGCACCTTGTGTTAATAACAGGTCATTGCCTTGTAACACTTTTTGTAGAACACTCGGTAAATTTCCATCAACAGGGTCAACCAAAATCGGTTCAACCTCACCACGCAAACGTATACTGCGTGCCAATGCTCGACTATCTGCGCCAACAATCGGTTTTTCACCTGCCGAATAAACTTCCAATAATAACAATTGGTCCACTTGTGACAACACTTCCACAAAGTCATCAAAACAATCGCGTGTCCGGCTATAACGATGCGGTTGGAACAACATCACCAAACGACGATCTGGATGACTGGCACGTGCTGCTTTAATCGTCGCCTCAACTTCTTTTGGATGATGACCATAATCATCAACCAACTTCACGAGGCCATCGCCCACTTCAAACTCACCCTGAACTTGGAAACGACGCCCGACGCCACTAAACCCAGCCAATGCACGGCAGATTGCGTCATCAGAAACGCCTTCATCTGTTGCCACACCAATTGCTGCAAGCGCATTCAACACATTGTGTAAACCGGGCTGATTCACGGTCACACGTAGTGGCTCACGATCTTTGCGCAACACAGTGAAATGTGAACGCATGCCATCCTGCTCAACGTCGATTGCACGAATATCATTATCTTCATCGAAACCATAGGTTAAGACTGGGCGACCAACTCGCGGTAAAATCTCACGAATATTGGCATCATCACCACAAACAACAGCCAAACCGTAGAACGGCAAATTATGGAGGAATTGAATAAACGTATCTTTTAACTTATCAAAACTACCTTCATAGGTATCCATGTGATCCGCATCAATATTGGTCACGATCGCTGCCATTGGCTGTAAATACAAGAATGATGCATCTGACTCATCCGCCTCAGCCACAATGATACGGCTATCACCCAGCGCTGCATTGACACCGGTGCTATTCAACAATCCACCAATCACATAGGTTGGGTCGAGATTGCCTTCCGCCAACATGGTAGTCAACAAGCTGGTAGTTGTCGTTTTACCATGTGTGCCCGCCACTGCGATCCCGTGACGATAACGCATGAGCTCACCCAACATTTCAGCACGACGTACAATCGGAGTACGTTGCTCAATCGCTGCTTTTACTTCAGGATTTTCAGGATCAATCGCCGTCGACACCACCAATACATCAGCATGTTTAATATTGTCAGCAGTGTGACCGATATAAACTTTAATGTTATTCGCTTCGAGCTGTGCCGTAGTTTTCGAAGCTTTGATATCTGAACCAGACACTTTATAGCCTTGGTTACTCAACACTTCAGCAATACCGCACATCCCCGCACCACCAATACCAACAAAGTGGATATGTTTAATACGGCGCATTTCTGGCACTTTAATCAGCTTTTTGGCTTGGTTTGGACTTGTTGGAGACATAAATAAACTCGAATTACAATTTTTGAATCAGATCAACCACATGCTGCGTTGCATTTGGTTGCGCCTGTTGACGTGCTTTGATTGCCATTTCAGAGAGTAGCTGGCGGTTGAGTAGATGCCCAAACAACTCATCCAAAGCCGCTGGTGTCATCTCCGCTTGCTGGCAAATCTTGGCAGCCCCCACATTTGCTAAAAATTTTGCATTTGCTGTTTGGTGATCATCGACCGCGATTGGTAAAGGAACAAAAACTGCTGCAAGTCCCGCAGTTGCCACCTCAGTTACAGTTAAGGCACCTGCACGACAAATAATCAAATCTGCTTCACTATAGGCTTTCGCCATATCATGAATAAATGGTTCAACCGTAACATTTAGACCTTCAGGTGCATCCTGATAACGTGCACGCGTTGCATCTTGTTGGTTTTGACCACATTGATGAAACACATTCAAAGATACATTGACCTTTTTTAAGGCTTCAGGCAATCGCTCATTCAGCGCTTGTGCTCCCAACGATCCCCCAACAATCAAAATATTCAGTGCTTGCTGTTCTTGTTCACGGGTTTGGTAGCGCCATGAAGGATTTAATATTGCAGTGATCTCAGCGCGGACAGGATTTCCCGTAGTCACCACCTTATCACTGGTCGGGAAAGTATTTGGAAAAGCCTGACACACGGTTGTGGCAATACGTGCCAATTGGGTATTGGTAAAACCTGCAATCGCATTTTGTTCATGGATTAAAATAGGAATACCCAAGATACGTGCAGCTAATCCCCCTGGACCTGCGACATAACCACCAAAACCAGCAACCGCATCAATCTTGAGCTGCTTCATGTAGCGCATCGCGCTGAATGTTGCTTTTAAAATTTTAAACGGTGCGCTGAGCTTACGCAGTAAACCATTACCACGCACACCTTGTATATCAATTTGATAAATTGGAATATTTTGATCTTTGAGTAACCGATTTTCCATACCCGCAGGCGTTGCTAACCACGAGACTTGACAGCCTTCTTGTTGAAGTTGTTTGGCAACAGCAAGTGCAGGAAAAACATGTCCGCCAGTACCTGCAGCCATCATCAAGACATGTTTAGGTTTGTTGTGTGGTGAATTGGTCACGGTCTAATTCTTCAACTCAAAAAAAGAAGGTTATCGTCTATTGTTTTCGGGCGTTATTTTAATCCTAAAGCTTCATTCACGAAAAGCGAATTTCACTTGTTTACAACAGAAAGCTCGGCTTTTTTCAATTGTTTGCTAAAAACACGATGATGTCTACATTGAATTGCCTATTTAGTACCAAGTTCGGTAAAAATTCACATGGGCAATTCGGTCAAAAATATAGGGGCTGTTAACATTTCAGCCCCTCATTTTTTTAGTGTGTACGACCCGCTTCGAGCACAGAAAAAAGATCATCCGCAATCGAAGTACCATATTGCGCATCAATCTCACGAATACAGGTTGGGCTGGTCACATTAATTTCAGTGACATAATTACCAATCACATCTAAACCGACAAAAACCAAACCTTTTTCACGCAAGAAAGGACCGACTTTTGCCGCAATCAATTTATCATTTTCAGTGAGTGGTCGCGCCTGCCCCAAACCACCTGCCGCTAAATTACCACGCACTTCACCATTTTGCGGAATTCGCGCTAAGCAATAGGGAATCGGTTCACCATTGACCATCAAGATCCGCTTATCCCCTTCTACAATTTCTGGAATATAGCGTTGTGCCATGATTGGGCGTGTACCCAATTCAGTCAACATTTCTAAAGTCGAACCGATATTCACACCATCTTGGTATAAACGGAAAATCCCAGTTCCTCCCATACCATCAAGTGGCTTTACAATCACATCACCATGCTCAGTAATAAACTCGCGAATTAAGCTTTGCTGTGACGTCACTAGCGTTGGCACTTGTAACTCTGGAAATTGGGTCGCAAACAGCTTTTCATTACAATCCCGCAGCGATTGTGGTTTGTTAATAATCCACACGCCTTCACGTTCAGCTTGTTCCAAGATATAAGTGGTATAGACAAAATTCATGTCAAACGGTGGGTCTTTGCGCATCAATATCACATCATAGTCAGCTAATGACTCTTTGCGCTGCTCGCCCAACTCATAATAATGGTTATAATCTTCAAAGACTTTAAGCGGTGAAATCAAACCGAAAGCTTTACCTTGGTCGATATATAAATCGTGTTGTAATGCATAACCCAACTCATGGCCACGACGGCTAGCCGCCCATAACATGGCCATCGTGGAATCTTTCTTGAGATTCACCGTTTCTATTGGGTCCATCACGACAAGTACACGCATAATCTGACGCTCGTATTTTTAAATCTTGGCAAAAAGTATATCGAAGTTCGTCGCTGATCGTGCAACAAGTTGTG
>NZ_GG665959.1:107191-110537 GCF_000156555.1 Acinetobacter sp. ATCC 27244 | reverse complement strand
ATTAAACCCAAAAAATTCCAATTGATTCAGATGACTACATCAGGTTTATTTTAAAGAAGATTTTTATCTTTCATTATAAATAAAAAAATTACTGGCAAATGAGCACATCACCAGTAATTCGTACAGCATTCGATTTCAAATTCAAATTAAGCCAAAAGCTTTTGAATATCTTTGCCAATTTTTTCGGGCTTGGTGGTTGGAGAATAACGCTTGATCACTTTACCGTTTTGATTAATCAAAAATTTGGTGAAATTCCATTTGATGCTTTCACTCCCTAAAATGCCTTTGGCTTCTGAAGTCAAGTATTTATATAGTGGATGGGCATTTGTACCATTTACATCAATTTTGGCAAACATGGGAAATGACACGCCATAGTTACGCTGACAAAAACTGCCAATTTCTTCATTACTTGATGGGTCTTGGTTAGCAAATTGGTTACATGGGAAGCCCAAAATCACTAAACCTTGCTGTTGATAATCTTGATATAGCTTTTCAAGTCCCTCAAATTGTGGGGTTAAGCCACACTGACTTGCAGTGTTCACCACCAATAAAACTTTGCCTTGATAGTCTGCAAGGTTCTTTTGCTCGCCTTCTAACAATTCTGCCTGAAAATCATAAATTGTGGTCATACAACATCTCGCTCTGATTCAATCAATCTTATTTACCTAATCGCTGTTTGCATCTGTTCAGCTGTACATATTAATATTGCACACAATTATCTTGTGTGCAAGTTAATTACACGCAATATACTTTTATTCATTTCCAAACTATACTGTCACCTAGCAAAAACGATGTTGAGGAGCGAAGCATGACCGAAATTTCTTACTTGGATAATCAAGTGTGTTTTGCGATGTATTCCGCGACCAATGCGATGATTCGTCAATATCGTCCTTTGCTTCAGGAATACGACCTGACCTATCCGCAGTTTATTGTGCTGCTGGCTTTATACGAAAAAGACAATGTGACTTTGTCTGAAATTGGTCAAAAGACCTTTTTTGATTCGGGCACGCTGACGCCAATTATTAAAAAACTCGAAGAAAAACAGTTTTTAAAGCGTGTTGCGGTGAAAGAAGATGAGCGCATGAAGAAAGTGATCTTGCTTGAAAAAGCACTGGCTGCAAAAGATGAAATTACCTTAATTCCATTTAAACTCGCCTGCTCTTTGGGTGTTGATCCAAATGATTTAGTGGCGATTCATAATTTATGCCATCGTTTTTTAAAGGGTTTAGAGCATTCTAAACTCGAAAGTTTGAGTGAATAAATGCAACAAGCCATTGTTGGATTTCACCTCGATGATGAGAATCATTGGGTTGCTGATCTCGCCTGTGGTCATACGCAGCATGTCCGTCATGATCCGCCGTGGCAAAATCGCCCTTGGGTTTTAACGGAGCAAGGGCGTAAGGAAAAGTTAGGGGTGATGTTGGAATGTAAAAAGTGTGATTCAGACTTCAAAAACATTACAAGCTCTTAAAAATACGTTCAATATATTTCATAGACGAACAATTTGGATGCTCTAGCACTTTCTCGAAAGTAAATCCATGTAAAAGCATTTGACGAGCTAAAATCTTTTTATTAGATACTCCTCTCTTGCCTTCACTTGCTTTTAGCTTTAAAACTCTTATTCGTTCAAATGGTTTATCGCCTGTGAAACTTTCAGGGTCATCAACATAAGCTTCTTCAGATGGCAACCATGACCTTAAAGCATCTGTACAAGCTAGAAACCAAGACTCTGTAGCCAAAATTGTAATAAAGCTATCTTTTACATCAGGGTGTTCAATAGCTGACTTGACTGTTGCTATATTGGGTTCACGTTCGAGATCAGTTAATATAAAAATATGATCAGGACTGTTATTCGCCAAAGTTCCTAACATATCACCAATTCTATGTGGCAATAGATTTCCACCACCTGATGCATCAACTACAGGAACTATAAGTTCTAATCCAAATGTTTGAATCCAGTTTTTAAATTGTTGTGATTCTATTAATATTTTTTCTGTACCACCTTCAACTATAAAAGCAATTTTTTTCACCACGGTAAACCACCATTTAATAGGTTCATAAGCCATGCTTGGTCTAATGAAGATTCTTCTAAATGAGGATTTGATATTTTAGCATTTTTTAATTTAGTGCTACCTTTAATTTTATCTACTAACCAAAGTTCATCTAAGTTGCAGCTACGCACAACTGTTTCGCTGTGAGTTGTAACAAGTACATTTACAGTATTTTCTAATATAGTTTCTTTGATAAAAGAAATTAATTCTACTATAGCCTGTGGATGAATACCCCTTTCAGGCTCCTCAATAATAATTAATGATTTTTTACTTTGATTCCAAAGAATTGCTGTCAAAATTGCTAAAGTATAAATCGTTCCATCTGAGATAGAAATTGCGGGTAATAATCGAGTATCTTCTTTAAAATGAAGGCTTAGAAAATCATCAAAGTCTCCTTTCTTTAGAGAAATTTCACTAATACTAGGAACAATTAGATTAAGCAACTCATGAAGAGTATTCCATTTTACCTCATCATTTTGAAGTTCAAGGAGTATTGTTGCTAAATTTTCACCATACATTAAAAGGTTAGATTTATTAAAAATTTTATTTGGCAGTTTTGGTGCTAACGGATTGATCCTAAAAATATTTAAATTTGAGATATATTCATAGATGTGTTCATCCTCAAAATAAGAGCTTAAGCCAGTTTTATCAGAGCTTAATTCATCTTGAATATTTTCTCTGAGTGATTCAGGTATTTCTGTTCTTATTGTTTCAATTGTTTTTTTAAAGTCGATTAGAGAACCCAATGCTTTCTTATATTCTTTAGATTTAATTGATTTATTATCTTCAACGTACTTAATTTTTAATACAAGATCTTCAATAATACTATTAAATTTTTCAAAATTTAATTTTTCAACATTATCAGTTTTACGTGAATATATTGATAATAAATTAGTAGATAGTCTTTCATTAATAATTTTACTTTCCTGTATATTTATAGATAAAACATATTCATATTCATGTGAGGTTTCTGGGTTTCTTATTCTTAAAGTAAAACAAGTTTCTTCTGCATTTGTTAATAAACTCTTATCTCCAACTTCTTGGATAGCACTTGAAACACCTTTTACGACAACATTTTTAAAAAATATCAAAGCATCACAGAAGTTACTTTTTCCTGCCCCATTTGAGCCTACTAAGCAAGAGAATCCTGTCTTTGGTTCAAAGATTACATCTTCTATACTTTTAAACCCTCGTATGCAAATACGTTGGAGTTCCATCTAATCTCTCTTATAACTAAATCAAAAATTATTAAGATGTAATTTAGCATATTTACTATTAGAGTTTTAAATTCTTCA
>NZ_GG665959.1:68964-105936 GCF_000156555.1 Acinetobacter sp. ATCC 27244 | reverse complement strand
CCTTCGCTTCCTTTTCTTTTACATCCAAAACTTAGATGCCATATTTTTCACGATAAGCCTGCATATTGGCTAAAGCGTCTTTCTCGCCTTTTGCATCTAAATAATCCATTAAATCTTTCATAGTAATCAAAGCATGCACAGGGATTTCGAGTTCTTTTTGTACTTCTTGAATCGCAGAAAGCTCACCTTGACCACGTTCTTGACGGTCTAATGCAACCAACACCCCTGCAATCGTTGCACCTGCATTTTTTAAGATGGTCACAACTTCACGAATCGCAGTCCCCGCGGTGATCACATCATCAATGATCCAGACTTTTTGACCTGCAACTGATGCACCAACCAACACACCACCTTCACCATGATCTTTGGCTTCTTTACGATTAAAGCCCCAAGGCACACTCTTGCCATGTACTTGAGACAATGCCACTGCTGTTGCTGCAACAAAAGGAATACCTTTGTACGCTGGACCAAAAATCACTTCAACATTGTCACACTGAACCAATTTATCCGCATAGCCGTGAGCTAACAAAGACAATGCTTCACCATCATTGAGCAAACCTGCGTTAAAGAAATAAGGACTGACACGACCTGATTTTAAGGTAAACTCACCAAATTTAAGCACACCACGTGATAATGCGAGTTCGATAAAAGCTTGCGGATGAAATGACACAGGCGTTGTCATATAAGGTGCTCCAAATTCTTCAATTGAGGTTAAACAGACGTATGATACCAAAGGATAGCTATCCAAGTGATGTAAAAATTCTTCGAGTCGTTTCAATTAACGTGAATGGACTGCGCGCATCCGTAACCAAAGGACTCTTGGAATGGTTAGAACAGTCCGATGCGGATGTGGTCTGTATGCAAGAAAGCCGTATCACTCATGAACAATGGACTGATAAATTTAAACCAGAAGGTTGGTACACACACCTATTCCCTGCTGAACGTGCTGGTTATGCAGGTACAGCCATCTATAGCCGTCTACCATTTGTTTCAGTCACCAATGGTTTAGGCTTCGAACTGGCAGACTCCCAAGGTCGTTTTATTACCGCTGAATTTGATTTAGGACTGTCACATCCTGTTCATATTGCCTCGTTATACTTGCCTTCAGGATCAAGTGGTGATGAAGCCCAAGCACGTAAAGATATATTTCTCGAAGAATACGCAAAAATACTAAAACAATGGCGTGACGAGAATAAATCAATCATCGTGTGTGGTGACTACAATATCGTACACAAGCGTATTGATATTAAGAACTGGTCAGGTAACCAGAAGTCATCAGGCGTGTTACCGCATGAACGTGCATGGCTCGATCATATTTATGATGAATTGGGTTATGTTGATACCTTCCGTGAAGTACGACCTGAAGCAGAGTTGTACTCATGGTGGTCAAATCGCGGTCAAGCGCGTGCAAAAAATGTCGGTTGGCGTATCGACTACCATGCATGCTCTCCAGATTGGAAAGCGCGTACTGCAAATGCATGGGTTTATAAAGAACAATGGTTTAGTGACCATGCCCCTGTGATTATCGACTACAAAATACACGAATAAGTGAACAGTTGTTCACTTTGATCGCTTCTTTAGCTTACATATCATGTCGCTTTTTGTGTATTTTTATTTAACAACTGTGACGGCATTATAGCACCACGGCACAGGGAAGCGGTCAGGATGACCACAAAGGGATAGGACGCCGTAGGAAGATAAAATAAACTTAGTTTAAGTTTATTTGCAAGGATGAGACATTGGACGTTGAAATGAGACCCGCATGATCAGGATGATTAAATGCGGGTTTTCTCTTTTCTGAATATACAATTTTATCGATTTTCCCCTTCGCATTCAGCGCAAAGAACCAATCTACTTATTACCTACTCGATTGATACTTATTAATACCCTACATCGATCAACTTAATAAAAAAATTCGGCTGGCAAATCACATCGCTTTTCAGTTAGGCTGTGAAGAAGATGATTCACTGTTTTTGATGGTTTGAGTATGTTTAAAATTTACGGTATTAAAAATTGTAATTCGATGAAAAAAGCATTTGATGCACTACAAGCCAAGGGAATTGATTACCAGTTTCATGATTATAAAAAACAAGGTATTGATGCTGAAACTTTAGAGATTTGGTTAAAGGAAATCGGTGCAGATAAAGTCCTTAATAAAAAAGGTACAACATGGCGTAAATTAACAGCAGATGAACAAGCGCATGCAAGCAGTAGCGAGCAAAACCTGATTGAGACTTTAATTGCACAGCCAAGTTTGATTAAACGTCCTGTATTACAAACCCCGCAAGGTTTTATCATTGGCTTTGATGAAACAACGTATCAAAACCTATCGGCTTAGAATAGATATTAAAAAACCGAGTTCACATTTGGCGAACTCGGTTTTTTTATTCAACTAATCAACTTAGTTAGAACGCACCCAAGTTTGGTTACGACCAAGTGCTGCAACGCCGATATAACCGCGTAATTTCAGCTTTTGACCACCATCGGTAAGCTCTGCTTTAAGCTTATAAGTTTTACCATTTTTTGGATCTACAATAGAACCACCATCATAATTTACGCCACCTACATTTTTAAGGTTGCGTACAATCGTTACGCCATTCAATGATTTGTTATGAAATGGACCTTCACATTTCGTACAAACACTTTCCTGACCTGGGACTAAATACTTCTGAATCGATGCAGATAATGAACCGTCCTTTTGTTCAGTAAACTTGACGATCGCTTTGGGTTGCTTGGTTTCATCGTCAATCGTTTGCCACACGCTACCGTGTAATGCGTCCGCTGCATTGGCAAATGCTGTCAAACTAAACAATCCTAGTGCTAAAGCAATTTTCTTCATTTTTGTAATATCCTTAATGGGTCTTTTAAGACTAAGAGTATTGAAAACTTCCATCAATATTGCAATTCTTGATTGTGACTATTAGGTACAACCTGATCAGGTGCAAAACACCGTACAGAACGCCATTGTATAGGTCTTAAAATCAAATATTCTCTTAGTTGTATACTGCTCTAACAATATGGAAAAATTATGAAATTTGGTACTGTTTGGAAATATTATTTTACTGAATCCCTACTCAAAGCGACCATCCGGACACCAAGTCAATTCAATTTAGCACCGAATGCTTTACGTCCGCTATTAGACCAACTGTGTCGCTTATTCCCACAAAACCCAAACGCGCGAATCCGTCCTCTACGTTTGGCTGGCGTACGTGGTGAGGAAATCAAAACCAAAGCAACAGCAACACAGTTAATTTTCCATATTCATGGCGGCGCATTTTTCTTAGGTAGCCTCAATACACATCGGGCATTGATGACCGATATCGCTGACAGTACCCAAATGCAAGTCATCCATATTGATTATCCATTAGCACCAGAACATCCTTTTCCTGAAGCGATTGATGCAATTTTTGATGTTTACCAAGCGTTACTGGTTCAAGGGATTAAACCCAAAGATATTATTATTTCAGGTGATTCTTGTGGGGCGAATCTTGCACTCGCGCTGTGCTTACGTTTAAAGCAACAACCTGAGCTGATGCCAAGTGGCTTGATTTTAATGTCTCCTTATTTGGATTTAACCCTCACCAGTGAATCGCTACGCTTTAATCAAAAACACGATGCATTACTGTCGATAGAAGCCTTACAAGCGGGAATTAATCATTATCTGACTGCAGATATTCAAGCTGATGATCCTCGTGTCTCTCCTTTATTTGATGATTTAACGGGCTTACCACCAACATTGGTTCAAGTCGGATCTAAAGAGATCTTATTGGATGATTCCAAGCGTTTCCGCGAAAAAGCAGAGCAAGCCGATGTTAAAGTGATTTTCAAACTCTATACGGGCATGTGGCATAATTTTCAAATGTTCAACGCTTGGTTTCCAGAAGCAAAACAAGCATTGGCAGATATTGCAACTTTTGCACAACGGATTGATCGTGACTGAGTCCTTTGGGTTTTGTGTGAAAAATGGTCAGCTATGGCTGACCATTGTCATACTTAATTCATTTTTGTCATCATAAAATAAAATTAATCGATTATTTAGATCATACTCTATTTTTCTAAAAATTTTTCCCGTTCTGATTTGCACTCAAAGCTTAGAAGCAGACTTTCTTCGCATTCCAAAGATGCTATTGTTAGTTATATACGCATTTGATCAACATTTTGATGTCAAATTTACATTTATAAAGTTTCTTAGGAATCTCATTGCATAAAAGGATGCATGCCAATGACGAAGATTCATTTTAAGAGGACGGCGAATCGAGAAAAATGGAGTTTCTCACAGCTTTGGGAACATGAACCACTGATCAACTGGAACATGTTAAAGAAGTCGATTCTGCTACTGATCCTTGCTGCCTTTATGACCCTTTTCGGGATCGTTTGGGATGTACTGGTCTTACTCAATCCAGTGACATGGCAATGGGTCAATTTACCGTTGATTTGGTCTAAACTTTGGACCAATTTGATTATGTTTTTTGTCTTTTTGGGCCTGATTGTTCCCTGTTATCTTTTTAAAGATCGGGCTTGGGCGTCAGAAGTTATTCCTATCTTAACCGTCCAATTGTTTACAGCACTGCTATGTCATACCAGCTATTTAATTGGAAGCTTTAGCCCTGCCACGATGGTGGTTTATGTCAGTGTCGTCGCTGTTGGCTTAGTCCTATTTAATCGTAAAATGATTTACTGTGCACTTATTCCTGCAACAATTGCGCTGTTATTCTGCAATATTTTAAGTTTATATGGTGTGCTCCAGTACGCACCATTGTTTAATCCAAAGATTTTAAATCAAGCCGAGATGCACCCATTTTGGGTGGGGAGCATGTTGTTTTTCCTGCTGCCTATTTTAATCGCTTGTTTATTCTTATTTGAGATCTTACTGACCCAATGGCGTACTCGCGAAACTGCCATTCAAGCACTTAGTCGCCTTGATCCTCTTACCAATGTTATGAATCGACGTAGTATTAGTAACCATTTGGAGAAACTAAATAAACAGCCAAATTCATTTTATTCGGTGGTGCTACTTGATCTAGATCATTTCAAAAATATTAATGATGAATTTGGTCATAGCATGGGCGATCAAGTTTTGGTGCATGTGGCAAAGTGCCTTTCAAACAATGTCCGTGATCAGGATCTGATTGGTCGCTTTGGTGGAGAGGAGTTCATTTTATTATTACCCAATACCACAGCAATCCAAGCCAAGAATGTTGCTGAACGTTGTCGATTAGCAATTGCTGACATGTGTTTTATTGCTGAGGATCAACAACAATTTTCTGTTAGTGCGAGTTTTGGGATCAGTAGCTCGCTCAATGCGAATGAACCACACTTAGTTGTCAGTCAGGCCGATCAAGCACTTTATGCGGTGAAAGCATCAGGAAGAAATAATATTCAGATTTTTGGAGATCTTTTGGCAGAGTAATGCAGAAGGGAAATTACCTTCTGCACGACATTCTCAGTCATTTAATCCCGCAGATATACGTCACGATTTTGACGGTACGGCTCATCAAAAGGAACAAACATTTGCTCTTGTTTTGCCTCGACAATCCACTGTTGAACCGATGGCAAGGCCAAGATTTTTTGCATATAAGCTTGGCTTGATGCAGAGACAGGGAGCTTGAAACACACAAAGCGCATGACTACAGGTGCATAAAATGCATCAGCGATACTAAACTCACCACATAAAAAGCTGTCTTCACTTGGACGCTCTGACCAGATCTGATCAATTCGTGCAACTTCAGCGCGCAACTGCTCATGCTCAGCCCACAATTGCTCACCAATATGGGTCAGATCAGCTTCAATATTCATCGGGCAAAGATTACGTAAGTTTTGAAAACTGCTATGCATTTCAGCGCTAATGCAACGCGCTCTAGCACGTAATTTCTGATCTTGCGGCAACAGTTTTTTCTCAGGCTGCTGTTCAGCTACATATTCACAAATAGCTAAACTATCCCAAACCGTAATATCTGCATCGACTAGAGTAGGTACTTTTCCTGTTGGATTGAGCTTTAAGATTTCTGTCTTAAACTGGCTGTCTGGTTCAAAGCTATCAAATTGAATTAAATGTTCATGAAAATCAATGCCTGCTTGTTTTAATAAAATCCAAGGACGCATTGACCATGTTGAGTAATTTTTATTACCGATAAAGAGCGTATACATCGTTATGATTTCCCCTCAAATAAAGCCAGTTGTTGGAGTAATTCCGTTTTTTTAAATGCACCCGTTAAACGTAATGAACGGAGCTCTTGTTGTTGCGCGTTTAAGAATAAATAAGTGGGTGGACCTAAAATATCCCATTGCTTTAACAAAGCTTGATGAGAAGCATCATACTGACTCAAATCCAACTTAATTAAATAATACGGCGCTAAAGCTTGCTGCACTTCTGCATCTTTTAAAATACGATGTTCAATAGGTTGACATGCCACACACCAATCAGCATATACATCAATAACAATCCCGCGATCTTTCGGTGCATTGGCAAGAATATGTTGAAACTCATCTGCTGTTTTGGCGACATGCCATTCAGCTAGTTTGTCTGCCTGAACTGAATTTAAATTTTGAATATGTTGATATTGATTGAATACAAGCCAAGGTGTCGTGATCATCAATAAGACAATATAAAGCCATTTGAGTTTACTGTTTTGTGCCACCAAACGAGAGGCGGCATAAATAATAAATGCTAAACCAAGGATTAGACTGAGAATTTGTAATGCCAACTCAGGTAATAATGGACGAATAAAATAAATACTCAAAGCCAACATTAAAAAGGCAAAAATCACCTTAATTTGATGCATCCACTCCCCTGCTTTTGGCAACACTCGTGCACCTAAAACTGTAGCCAATAACAGTGGTATCCCCATCCCAAAGCCCAAGGTAAATAGCAATAATGCACCTTGCCATTGGTTCTGTGTTTGCGAAATAAATAACAATACACCTGCAAGAGGAGCTGTCATGCAAGGGCCAACCAATAACGCCGAAATCATGCCAATGACACTCGCACCGACCAGCGTCCCACCTTTTTGTGAGGCTTGCAGATGATCCAGTCGATTCACCCATTTCTGTGGCATTTTCAATTCAAATAAACCAAACAGGTTTAAAGCAAACACCACAAATAACAGACTAAATGCAATCAAAGTGGCAGGCTGTTGTAACCAGCGTTGAAAATTCAATCCAGCAGCGGAAGCAATAAGCCCCAGTAGAGCATAGATCATTGCCATACTGACCACAAAAGTCAGTGCAATCGCCCAAGCTTTGACTCCTTTATTTTCACGTACAATGAGTGACGTCAAAATCGGTAGCATGGGGAGTGAGCAAGGTGTAAAGGCCAGTAAAATACCTAAGCCTAAAAATAAAACAATGCTATACAACAATGAATGCTGTGCTAAACGACTCGACCATTTTTGGTCTTGTGCCATTTGTCCTGCCTCATTGGATGAACTTATTGCAGATGCTTGCTCTTGATCAGAAATATCTGCCAGATCGGGGCGTTGCGTATTGATTGCATTGGCAGAGCGAGCGACATCAAGAAAGCGCTTTTGTGCGTTTGGACTGAGGTTTTGTGTATTTACAAGACCATTGGCATCCGTATCAAATGCGATTGTTTGTGGCGGATAACAAATACGATCTTTGGCACATCCCTGCCATGTCACTTGATAGTGTTGAGATGCTTGTGTAGGAATCTCAAATGCAAGCTCATCATAGTACACTTGGCTATGACCATAATTTTCATCATATTGGTCCTTCGCCTTAGGTAAGTTTAAAGCAACAGGCTGATTGCCTTGTTTCACCTCAAACTTATGCTGATATAAATAATAATCTGGTTGAATTTCCCAGTGTAATCGTGCTTGATCTGTACGAGAAGATTCTACGGAAAATACAAATGCATCCTCAGGATTTAACAGTTGCGCGGAAAGATTCTCTTGGGCATGGGTAAAACTCCCACATAACAACAGTAAACTACCAAGAAAGTAACGCACCAGTTCGCTACTGTAGCCACCCTGAGCATAGATTTTCATTCAGATTTCTCTTTTATCAACCCAATACTCCCGATGAGAAATGCAGGGATTCACGGGAGATTGAGAAGTGACATGGATTAAAATAAAACGGAAACGCCTAAACCACCGTTATAGCTTCGCGCATTGCCTTCTAAATCGACACCCACACTGGCATCGAGCTGCATACGATTGTTCACTGCATAAATCAGACCTGTACCTAACCCATATTCATAGTCTTGGCTTTCTGCTTTGCGATAAATAAACTCTGAATATCCAGACAATTTTCCAGCAATTTTATAATCAATGGTTGGAATGGCAGTCACAGCCCAATTGCTGTTTTGCGCTTCGTAACGCATAGTAATCGAGGTACCAATGAGGTCACTAAACTCATATGCAACCGCCGAAGTGAGGCTATAGATATCATCATGGGCAGTAAATTCGTCATTTCCTGTTGCAAGAATCGCTTCAGCCAACAATGCCATGCTCAGACGGTCATCTTTTAAATTAATCGCTTTTTTCAAACCAATGCTGACATCACCCAAACCATTGTTTTCTTTAGTTACACCGGCACGCTTGTGTTGTTGCCATACTGGACCTTGCCAACCCAACTGAAGCTCTAACCCTTTCGCCAAACCTGTACGTAACAACATATCGCCATTTAAGGTTAAAGTTTTTTCCTTTACCCCATCAATTGTTTGTTGCTGATAACTTGCGGTTGGCAGGCCTTGCTCCCAAGCCAGTTGACCAACTGGTGTAATGCCTGTACCCATGCCAGCGCCAGGTCGATCAAAAGAAAATTCATTCGCAAAGGCTGAACTTGCTAGCATTGATAGCGCGATCAAGCTTAATGTTTGACGTTGTTTCATCATTATCCCCTTTTATTCAATCGGCTAAACTCAAGTTGCTAGCTCTTTTGACATTTTTGCACCATGTTCCCGTAACAATTCAAGTGTTGCACGTTCCTCTGCCAACGCCTGTGACCAGTCAATTTCATCAAAATCACAATCAAAGAAAAGCTGACTAATCGAGGATAAAATCGTAAGACCCTCTTCATCACGCGTATTTGGGTCAACTTTTTCGTCTAGTAAACGCTTGACCACTGGTGCACATGCTGAACTTGCGGCATCCCACAATGGTCCATAAAACTCTTCCGCATCCCAAAGATGTAAATTCGCTTTAGCTTGAATCAGCGCATCTAAAATATCTAAGTAGACTTGAAGTTGTTGTTGTTTTTCAGTTTCAGTCAGTGGTTGATTAGCTTCATATGCTTCACAGATGGTTTCCCACCATGTAAATAATCCATCACATATCACCGAAACGGGTGGTCCTTGTTCAGGATCGATAAAATTTGGGTCGAGTCCCTCAGCCAGTAAAAATCGCACTTGGTCTAAATCGAGTTGTTGTATGGCTTGCACCAAGGCCTGCTGCTGATTGCTTAACATGACCAATTCTCACAATATATTTAATGGTTCTATTATGCCGAATATCCCGACAGGTTTTTATAAAACGATCTAAAAATCATGTATAAATTTGATACAGGCAAAAAAAAAAGCCCAACTTCTGGGCTTTTTCTAAGTTGTTACTAAGATGCTTCATCATCTACGTCAACAAATTCAGGTAAACCACCTCGATGATGATCTTTTTTCTCATAGAGATGTTCCAGACTACGTTTTAATTTATCAATCGCACCATGAATAGAATGATCAATATTTGCAGCTTTGTGTGTTACTGCAACAGGCTTCATTCCTGCTGGACGGGCTTCGATCATACAACGTTTGTCATGTTCGCCCGTTTTGTCCCCATTTTCATCACTAATATGAACCGAAAAGTGTGTAATACGCTCGCTATAACGTTGGAATTCTTGTGTCAGCTCTTCACGAACATAACTAATTAAACGTTCACTACCTTGAATGTTTTTATCTGTACGGATTTCAATATTCATAAATATCTTCCTCTCTTTTCTGTGAGACGGTTCTACAAAATTATCTTATTGAGCACGCTTTTGAGCATGCATTCATTCAACGCAGTTGTATATTTTGTTTATGTAAATGCTTGTCGTCTCCTTGCTTTACATGTGTTGCTTTTCAGTATGAAAGAAGATCTTCTATGATTCCAATATCCGTCCTTAATGAAAAATATGCAAGCTGATTTTTGACATTTTTATTAAAACTTGAGCAAAAAACAGTTAAATGATATGCAATTCCCCTCGATTTTCAGCACAACAATTCTTTTGAGCATTTGGTCAAATTTGGCTTTATTTTTGCTTAATTCCTTGTATGCTTTACACGCCTTTCAGGGGGGATTTTTTAAATGCAATTGAAACAACTTGCGGCAACATGTTTATTGGTATCTACAGCAGCTTTTACTCAAGCAAAACCGATCTGGCAAGATTTTAGCCTCACTGGTTTATACGGCGAAAACTATGAAGTTGTTGATGAAAAGCAAACAACTTTAACGGTTGAATACGCAGCAAAAGTAAAATATGCCGATGTATTTTTCTTCATGGATCGTATGCGTGGGAGTGACGACCACAAAAGCACTTATTTCGAGCTCTCACCACGTTTCAGTCTAGGTGAAATTTCTGGTCAAAAATTAGCTTTCGGTCCAATCAAAGACGTATTGATTTCAACAACATGGGAAAGCAACAATGATGATTTCTCTAGTTTTGATAACTTCTTATATGGCGTAGGCTTTGATCTTAAAATTCCATATTTCCAATATGCAAATATCAATTTCTACCGTGCAAACAATGAGAAAACAGCTGATGACTACCAGCTTACTTTTGTCTATGCATTGCCATTTAAACTCTCAACTGAAGAGTTCTTAGTCGATGGCTTCCTTGACTGGTCAACAGCTGAAAAAGATCACGCCAGTGAACTCAACTGGACTACACAGTACAAATGGAATGTGGGTAAACACATTTCGCCTGAAACACGCTTATATTTAGGTGTCGAGCATTCAGTGTGGAACAATAAATTTGGTATCAAAGGCAGCGACGAAAACAACGTTAGCGCTTTGATCAAATACCATTTCTAAATTGGTCAAATCGTTAAAAACAGCAAGCCCAGTCTTGCTGTTTTTTTTGATATGTAGAATAAAATAATCAAATCTTTTTATTTAAATTTAAGATGTCATTTACTACCGTGACAGGCGATATGGATGTCGCCTTGTTGAGTTGCCGTATCAGGTTGTACCGTCAACTCAACAGAAGATTTTTGTTACTTTTGATCTTTCAAAAGTAAGAGATTCCCTATACACAAACAATCCGCCTCATCATAATCTATGCGGCAGTAACACAATGTGAAATAAAATCAATTCACTGATTCGAATTCATCTTCCACCTAATTCAACCTATAACCTATGCCTATTTCTACTCAATTTATGCCTCACATATTCAATAAGTATTACAAGATCCGCTTGGCAACAATTCATGACCTTGAGCAGATTTTGGCTATCTATAATCATGAAATCATCACGGGTGCAGCCAACTGGAATGATCAAGCCGTTTCCCTGACAGACTATCAGCAACGCTTCCAAGATTTACAACAGCAGCAATTTCCGATGATTGTGGTTGAAGATCAGCATCTGAAAAAAATTGCGGGTTATGCCTATTATTCAGCATTCCGTTCGATTAGTGGTTACCGACACAGCGTTGAACATTCAGTGTTTATTGACCCAAGTTATGCACGCCAAGGGCTTGGTAAAGCCTTGATGCAACAGCTGATTCATCTTGCGACTCAACAGCATATGCATATGATGGTGGCTGCCATAGATAGTGAAAATCGGGGTTCAATCGTGCTCCACGAGCAACTTGGATTCATCCAAACTGGCTATATGCCTCAGATCGGACAAAAATTTGGACAATGGCGTGATTTAGTCCTGATGCAACTACAATTAAATACGCCATAAAAATTTAACAATACAGCACTGCTGTCCTGTGATTTGGCTGGTTAGAATGACAATTATCCGAGTGTAGAAAGATAAATAAGATGAGAAAAATATCACTATATATTGCGATAAGTAGCGCATTTGCAGTTACCACAAGTTTTGCTGAATCATCTTATCAACAAGAATTACAACAAGGCTGTGCCAAAATCAAAAATTATGCGCAGGTAGGAAAGAGGTTTTATGACCAAAAACAATATGCTAAGGCAGCAAAACAATTTGAGAATCAAGCCGCATGGGCACACTTCTGCCAACTGAATGCAGAAGAAAGTGGGATCAAGATTACTGACCGAGATGTTGAAATCGCCAATAATAATGTGGGACTCAGTTATGCCAAATTGGGTAAACCGCAATGGGCAAGAGTCTGGTTTTTACGAGATAAAGATTCTAAAACCAGTCAATACAACTTAAAACAATTACCCAAACCCCAATTATCGACTGATCTACAAGGAAACTATGTCCGCGCCAATGGTTTTGGGCAATGGGATTACATTACGGTTAAAAAACAACAGAATCGATATCTTATTGATTTTGAAGGTTACTATTTTGGACTACGTGGACTTATTTATGGTCCCAACCTAGGTTCATTTGAAACCACGATGCCAATTACTGCAAAACAGGCCAATTATCGTTACGAAGACTGTCAAATCAAACTGCAATTTCTGAATGACACACAGAATGGACAAAAAATTCAGGTCGAGCAAAACAACGGTAATTCAAGCTGTGGCTTTGGACACAATGTTTATGCAGGTGGGACGTTCTATAAAGTGGAAAATAAATAAGCCACAAGCCTCTTACGAGGCTTTTATTAAATCGCAACCAACTCCCGAATCCCCTTTTCAGGCATATCCGTACCTTGTCCTTGTGCAATCACCTGGCCACGTGCCATGACGGTATAATTATCAGCAAGTTCTTCAGCGAAATCATAGAACTGCTCAACCAACACAATTGCCATCTCCCCCTGATCTGCCAATTTACGAATCACTCGACCAATATCTTTAATAATCGAGGGTTGAATCCCTTCAGTTGGCTCATCCAAAATCAAAACCCGAGGTTCAGAGGCCAAAGCTCTAGCAATAGCGAGCTGCTGTTGCTGACCACCTGACAAATCACCACCACGGCGATGCTTCATTTCATCTAAAACAGGAAAAATATCATACAGATGACTCGGCACTTTTCGTGTTTTAGCCCCTGAAAATTTCGCCATTCCAATTAAAATATTCTCCTCTACCGTCAAAGTCGAAAAAATATCTCGCCCTTGTGGCACATAGGCCAAGCCCGCACGTACTCGTTGCTCAGGCGACATCTTGGCAATATCTTTTCCATCTAACAGAATTTGTCCCGATTTAATCGGCAGAATCCCCATTAAACACTTTAATAACGTGGTTTTACCCACGCCATTACGCCCAAGAACCACACTGCATTCTCCTACAGGCGCAGATAAAGACACATCACGCAGAATATGACTGCCACCATAAAACTGGTTAATTTGTTTCACTTCTAACATGGCAGTCCTCCTAGCGTCCTAAATACTTTTCAATCACATCTTCATTGGCTTGTACCTCTGCCAATGTGCCCTCTGCTAAGATTGCACCTTGCGCTAAGACCGTAACTTTCTCACTGATGGTGTCAATAAAGCTCATATCATGTTCAACCACAACTAAGGTGTGATTCTTTTTAAGTTCTAAACATAGTTCGGCTGTTCGTTCAGTTTCTGCATCCGTCATCCCCGCCACAGGTTCATCCAATAAAATCAGTTTTGGTCGCTGCATCAATAACATACCGATTTCTAACCATTGCTTCTGACCATGAGACAATAACCCTGCAGGCTTTTGTACAAATTCCTTTAAACGAATTTGCTCCAAACTTTCATCTAGTGCCAACTGCGCTTCTGGATCAAGTCGGCTAAACAAGCTTTTTTTCACTCGCTTATCTCGTGGCGCAGCCAGCAATAAGTTTTCCATCACGGTGAAATTTTCAAACACAGTGGGTTTTTGAAATTTCCGTCCAATGCCCACTTCAGCAATTTGCTCGGTGCTCATTTTGGCAAGATCATAGTTTTGCCCGAAAAATGCTGTGCCTGTGGTTGGACGGGTTTTGCCTGTAATCACATCCATCAACGTGGTTTTACCTGCACCATTTGGCCCGATAATGCAACGCAACTCACCCTCTGCGATATACAGCGATAAATCATTTAGAGCACGAAATGAATCAAACCAAACACTGACTTTTTCCAGATATAAGGCAATACCATGACTAAAGTCTGCACCTTGTGTTTTGGCGCGTCCGTAGCCCTCACCCAGTTGACCACCATGTTGAGCTGAGTTGTTGTGTAAATCACTCATTTAATTACGCTCCTTTTTAAAGCGGTCAAACAAACCAATGACACCTTTAGGAAGGAATAAAGTCACCACAATAAATAATGCGCCCAAGATCAGCAGCCATGCTTCAGGTGCAGCTACCGTGAAATAGGTTTTAGCAGCATTGATCAGACCTGCACCTAAAATTGGGCCAATCAAGGTACCACGCCCACCCGCAGCAACCCACACGGCCATTTCAATCGAGTTGACAGGATTCATTTCACTCGGATTGATGATGCCAACTTGCGGTACATAGAGCGCACCTGCAATCCCTGCGATCACAGCCGAAAGCACCCATGCTGATAGTTTGTACCACAGCGTACGATAACCTAAATATTGCAAACGGTTTTCACTGTCACGGATTGCACCGAGTACACGACCATAAGGACGGTTCATCAATTGACGTAATCCAATAAAGCACAGCATCAATACCAAAGCAGTTACAAAACATAAGGTGGCACGCATCGGTGCAGAGGTAATATCAAAACCCAATAAGGTTTTAAAACCTGTAAAACCATTATTTCCGCCAAAGCCTGTTTCGTTGCGGAAGAACAAGAGTGCTGCGGCAAACACCATTGCCTGAGTAATAATCGAGAAATACACGCCTTTGATTTTGGAGCGAAATGCAAAGAAACCAAAAATAAAGGCCACAATTCCAGGGACTAAAATCACCAGTGCCATTGCCCAGAGAATATGTTCTGTTCCTGTCCAATACCACGGCAATTCAGTCCAGCTGAGAAACCGCATAAAATCGGGTAAGCCATCGCCTGCAGATTGGCGCATCAGATACATGCCAAAAGCATAACCACCCAGTGCGAAGTACAAACCATGCCCTAAACTCAAAATACCAGCATAGCCCCACACCAAATCCAATGCCAATGCCACTAAAGCAAGGCACATAATTTTGCCAATCAGGGTGACCCAATACGCGGATAAGTAAAATGCTGAATCCGGAGGAAGCAGGTGCAGCCATGGTAAAAGTAGCAACACCCCGAAACACAGACCGATTGCAACCGCACTGTATGGCTGATCTGAAAACATTGTTGTCATTTTCATTGGCTTACTCCACAAAACGGCCTTTGATGGCAAACAAACCTTGTGGACGTTTTTGGATAAACAAAATCACAAGTACCAGTAGAATAATTTTTGCCAATACAGCACCCATGCCGATTTCCAACACCGTGCCACTGATCCCTAAACCAAGTGCTGCCAAAACTGCGCCCCACACTTGCCCCACACCACCGACGACCACCACGAGGAACGCATCGATAATATAGTTCTGCCCAAGATCAGGTCCTACATTTCCCACTTGTGCCAATGCGCAACCCGCCAAGCCAGCCAAACCAGAACCGAGACCAAAAGCCAGCATGTCAATCCGCGCTGAACGAATCCCCACTGCACGCGCCATCTGACGGTTTTGTGTGACAGCACGAACGAATAATCCGAAACGGGTTTTATTGAGTAAGAACACCAACAACAGTAAAACTGCAATGGTGAATGCAATAATCGCAATGCGGTTATAAGGCAACATTAAACTCGGCGTAAGTGCAATACCACCACTGAGCCATGACACATTCGAAACTTCGACATTTTGTGCGCCAAAAACCATACGTACCAATTGCATCAAAATCAGACTGACACCAAAGGTCGCCAATAAAGTCTCAAGCTGACGACCATATAAAGGACGGATCACCGTACGTTCAATCAGCATGCCGATCAGCGCACTAACAAGGAATGCAGCAGGAATCGCAGCCAGTAAATACCAATCGACTAAACCAACAAAATGGGTTTTGAAAAAGCTTTGTACAACGTAAGTGGTATATGCACCAATCATGATCAATTCGCCATGTGCCATATTAATCACACCCAGCAATCCATAGGTAATAGCGAGACCAAGTGCTGCAAGCAATAAAATACTGGCGGTGCTTAAACCTGAAAACACATGTCCAGACCATTCACTGGCTTGTATTCTGGTTTTAATTTTACTCTTGGCATCCAACAAAGCCGTTTGTAATTCTTGGTTGGCAATCGGCTGTTCTAAGGTTTGCTCAATCATTGCCAATACATCAGGACGATTCGATTCAGCGAGAACATTGACCGCCGCAATTTTTCCAAATACATCCGCATCTTTAAACTCTAAACGTGCTTTAAGTTGTGCTAAACGTGCTTTGACTTTGTTGTTGCTCTCGTTGAGATAGAGTTGCTTAACCATTGTGACATCAATTTCAGCCAAGTTATTTTCCAAAATATCAACGGCTGCCAAACGCTGTGATGCATCTTCTGAATTGAGTTTCGCTTTGGCTTGTCCGAAATTAAGCGCTTTGCGTAAGGTATTGACCAAAGTAACTTGAGATAAATCGGCGGGCCAATCTTCCAATACCTGTTTGGCAGGATAACTGAGTAAGACCTCATCATTTTGTAAAATGTAAGTCTGTCCCGCACGATCGGTATACAACTCATTTTGGTCAATATACGCAACAAGCTGGTCTAGCTGTTCAATACTGGCTGGCCACTGATTCAGCATGGCACGACGTGTTGCAAAATCAGCTTTAACGAAGGTTTGAATCGCATCTTGAGCTGCAACAGTCGTCTCAATTGAAGGAGTGGTTGCTAAAGGATCTTGCTCTGCCCATGCAAGACTACAAAAAAAATGTGTCATCACGCAGAGCAATGCTAAAACATAGTGTTTTGCCATACGACTCGCCCTTATGGATCGTAGATTTTACGAAGAACCGAAAAAGAAAATGAAGAAACCTGCCATCGAAATAGCAGGTTTTAGAACAAGCTTATTTTGGGATATAAGGACTCCAAGGCTCTGCCTTGATGGTTTCTGGTGTTTTATAAACCACGTCAAATTGCCCATCTGCACGAATTTGTCCGATCATCACAGGTTTGTGTAAATGATGGTTGCTTTCATCCATTTTTAAGGTATAACCTGACGGCGCTGCGAAAGTCTGTCCTGCCATTGCTTCACGGACTTTATCGACATCTGTAGTCCCCGCTTTTTCAACTGCTTGCTTCCACATATTGATCCCAACATAGGTTGCTTCCATCGGATCGTTAGTCACAACTTTATCGGCATTTGGAAGTTTGTATTCCACAGCAAATTGCTTAAATTTATTAACAAACTCAGTATTTTTTGGATTTTTGACTGACATGAAATAATTCCATGCTGCCAAATGCCCCACCAATGGTTTGGTATCAATACCACGTAACTCTTCTTCACCCACCGAAAATGCCATGACAGGGATATCAGCGGCTTTAATCCCTTGGTTACCCAGTTCACGATAAAATGGTACGTTTGAATCGCCATTGATGGTCGAAATCACTGCGGTTTTTTTACCTGCAGAAAACTTTTTAATATTGGCAACGATAGTCTGATAATTACTATGACCAAATGGGGTGTACTCTTCCATAATGTCCGCATCGGCAATGCCTTTAGACTTCAAGAAAGCACGTAAAATTTTATTGGTGGTCCGTGGGTAAACATAGTCTGTGCCAAGTAAGACAAAACGTTCAGCCTTGCCCCCTTCATCACTCATTAAATATTCAACCGCAGGAATCGCTTGCTGGTTTGGCGCTGCGCCAGTATAGAAAATATTCTTAGATTGTTCCTGACCTTCATACTGCACAGGGTAGAACATTAAACCATTTAATTCTTCAACGACGGGGAGAACTGATTTCCGCGATACTGATGTCCAACTCCCGAAAATCACGGCAACTTTATCTTGAGTAATGAGCTGACGTGCACGCTCAGCAAATAGCGGCCAGTCTGATGCAGGATCTACCACCACAGGCTCTAATTTTTTTCCTAAAACCCCACCGTTGGCATTGATCTCATTAATGGTCATCAAGGCTGTGTCTTTCAGTGAGGTCTCAGAAATCGCCATCGTTCCTGAAAGTGAATGTAAAATTCCGACCTTAATGGTTTCACCGCTTGCTGGTGCAACTTTTGCTTCGGTTGTGCTCTGTTCTGTTTTCTCGGCTGGCTTTGAACACCCCACAAGCCCCACCCCCATCATGGTAGCCATCAGTACAGACATTGACATCATTTTATTTTGCATCTTTGTTCTCCACAGTTTGATCTTGTGATTTTGACTGAATGGAGTTATTCAATTTTCATGCCAATAGTTTAATATATTGTTTTATATATGTTTTTATAAGAATTGTTCTACAAAAATCCAATCTTGTATACAACATTGCATACAAAAAATACGCAGTGAACTAAAATGATGCATTTTTGATCTTCATAAAAACTTAATGCCGAGATAAGCCAAAGAAAATTTAAACCTATCATCGAACGAATTAAATAAATTCATAATAGATTTTTATTAACGAATCCATGTGACGTTTCTATATTTAAAACATAAAGCACACATCACTACAGCCAAACTATAAGAGCCAATCAAAGCCAACCAAAACCCATAAATACCTAATGGAGCAACCTCAAAAAACCGCCAATTGATTCCCCAATATGCCAATATCTGCCCACCAACTAAACCGAATAACAACAATGAAGTGCTATAGATCACACTCGGTACAATCGTTATTCCCCAACAGCGTAATACTGTCGCAAAAATACATAACATCGCATCTGCTAAATGAAACAGTATTCCTAGTATAAAAAGAGAAATTGTGATCTGAATGACGGCTCGGTCTTGGGTAAACAGTGCGATGAATTCATCTCGAAGAAGCAATAATACGCCGCATAAGGTGACAGCAAAAACTAATATAAGTAGAAAAGCTTTTTTTGACCAAAGCAAAGCAACTCGCTTCTGTTGAGCGCCAATTTTTTCAGATAACATCAAACTGAATGCGACAGAAAATGCAGCAGGTAAAATATATAACATGGAACAAATGCTTGCGATGACCTGATGTGAGGCAATTGCGATACTTCCAAGTGGTAATGCTAAAATCGAGATGGCCATAAACGCAATCACATCAATCACGATCATGAGTGCGGTGGGTATTCCAATTCGAAGAAAACGGATCAACAATTCATAACTAAAGGAAAAGCGACTCAGATCAAGTTTAAAAACAGCTTTACCGCGTACATAGCCGTACAATAATATCAACATCACACTATCGCCAAGCAATGTCGAAAATACAGCACCATAGACACCCCAAGGCGCAATATCAAAGTACGCCACTCCATTGATCAAAGCATAGGACAGTGGCAACTTAATCAATAAAAAAATAACGCCGATATAGGTTGCGATAATAGGACGATCTAAAACCTGTATTTGTATGGTCCAAATACGGCAACATAGCCGCACTACCAGATCTACTGAGAAAATCATCAAACAATTTTTCACCAACAATAGAACCGTGCCTGATGCTTGAAAAAAAGTTAATAAACGCTCGGTATGGTTGATCAAAACGATCGCAAAGACACTAAAAACAGCTGCAATTAATACCGCCAAGCACACGACATTGGTTAATTTCTGTTGGTTTATTTCCCGCCCTTTTTCTTCAGCGAGGATTTGAAACATGCCCTGTAATAAGCCATAACCCACGACGAAAACAATCATGTAAACTGAGAGCGAAACGGATAAAGCTGTTAAATGCACATGACTATAGTGGGATAAAAAAGCTGTATCGATGACACCACTTAAAATGAAAATCGTATTACTAAACAAAATTGGAAAAAAAATACTTAAAAAACGCTTCATTATATTTTCACTATTATCAATTAAGACTTTGATATATTTGAGTTTTAAAATCTTAAAAACAAACAACCCATTTTGATCAATGCGCTTCAAATGTTAGATAAAATTTTACCAATAGATAAAAAGCAAATAGCGTTCCATATTTATTCTTATGCTTATGAATTCATATTTTTTAAGAAGATATAAAAAAGCCCAGATAAACTGGGCTAAACAAAAATCGATTCAAATCAAACCGCAATATCTGCCAAATTGCCTTTTTGCTCTAACCAATGCTTACGATCAGCCGCTCGCTTTTTCGCAAGTAACTTATCCAGCAAACCAGCGGTTAAATGTGCATCATCCAAGTCCAACTGCACTAGACGACGTGTATTTGGATCCATGGTAGTTTCACGTAGTTGGCTGGCGTTCATCTCACCCAAACCTTTGAATCGCGTGATTTGTGGGTTCTTGTTGCCTTTAATATTTTTTAGAATCGCTTCTAACTCATCATCGTCCAATGCATAGTGCACATCTTTTCCGATATCAATTCGATATAACGGCGGCATAGCAACATATAAGTGGCCTTCTTCTACCAATGTCGGGAAATGCTTCACAAACAAAGCGCACAATAATGTTGCAATGTGCAGTCCATCCGAATCCGCATCAGCAAGGATACAAATTTTTCCATAGCGTAGTTCTGATAGATCATCACTGCCAGGATCAACCCCGATCGCAATCGCAATATCATGTACTTCTTGAGATGCTAATACCTCATCCGAAGATACTTCCCAAGTATTTAAGATTTTGCCACGGATCGGCATAATCGCTTGGAAATTCTTATCTCGTGCTTGTTTAGCACTACCACCAGCAGAATCCCCTTCGACGATAAAGAGTTCACTATCTTCACGGGTTAAACCCACGCAGTCTGCTAATTTTCCAGGTAATGCTGGACCAGCCACAATCTTCTTACGTTCAACTTTCTTAGCTGCTTTTAAACGGCGTCCCGCTTTGGCGATTGCCATTTCAGCTAATTGAGTCGCGATCTCGGCATGTTGGTTTAACCATAATGCAAATGCATCTTTGGCAATATTGAGAACAATATTCGAAGCTTCACGACTGGATAGGCGTTCTTTGGTCTGCCCTGAGAATTGAGGCTCTTGGAATTTCAATGACAGGATGAAATTTACCCCATCCCACACATCTTCCGCAGATAGCTTCATATTGCGCGGCAATAAATTACGTAATTCACAAAACTCGCGCAACGCTTCTGTCACACCAGATCGTAAGCCATTAACGTGGGTGCCGCCTTGTGCAGTTGGAATCAAGTTGACATAACTTTCCTGAATCTGTTCACCACCCTCAACATTCCAGCAAATTGCAAACTCACAAGCAGCACGTTCCGCTTGTCCGCTGCTCACAAAAGCAGGGGCTGGCAAAATTTCACGATCTTCAAGTTCATCCATCAAATAGTCGACTAGACCATTTTCAAACTGCCATTCAATCTTTTCATTATTGATTTTATCGTCATAAATAATTTTTAAGCCTGCTGCTAAAACCGCTTTGGCTTTTAAATTATGTTTAAGCGCTTTTAATGCGAACTTAGGACTATCAAAATATTTCGCTTCTGGCCAAAAACGTACCGTTGTCCCCGTCGCACGTTTCGCCACTTTGCCTTCTAAAACAGATAATGGCGCAACAGGCTCACCTTGCTCAAATGCCATCTGATACAAGTTACCATGGCGTTGTACAGCGACTTCAACCCGTGTAGATAAAGCATTGACCACAGAGATACCAACGCCATGCAAACCACCTGAGAACTGATAGTTATCTGTACTGAACTTGCCGCCTGCATGGAGCTTGGTCAGAATAATTTCGATACCACTTTGTCCATATTCTGGGTGAATATCAACTGGCATTCCTCGACCATTATCTTCCACCGATAATGAACCATCTTCATAAACCGTAACCGTCACTTGATTGGCATGACCGGCAAGTGCCTCATCGACGGCATTGTCAATCACCTCTTGTGCCAAGTGGTTTGGACGTGAGGTGTCGGTGTACATTCCGGGACGACGACGAACAGGATCTAAACCAGAAAGAACTTCAAGAGATTGTGCCGTGTATTGTGTCACTTGGTCTGATTTCCTTTTTGCAGGGCTGCCGATAAAAATTCGAGTACTAGAGGTAATTTTTCTTCAAAATCATCCATTGCATGATTACCATTAGCGTCGGTTAAAATCAATGATGATGGATGCGCTGCACTATAATAGCCTTGTGCTTGACGATAATCCAAGACTTCATCACCTTGTTGCAATAGCACCAGAATTTTATCAGCATGCGCTAAGCTGGTCTCAGCAATCGATTGTAATTGCTGCAATTGATCGACATCAAGTGTCCATGCGTCGGTCACTTTGAGTGGAATCTGTTCAATTCCGAATAAATCTTGAAACAGCTGCCATGGTCGCATAGCAGGATTGATCAAAACAGCAGGACATGCATATTTTGCGACAAGATAGGTCGCATAAAATCCCCCTAAACTGCTCCCCACCAATACCACTTGATCGAGTGGTAAACTTTCCACCAATACCGAAAGATGCTTCAAAACCTGTTGTGGTGGGTGATTTAAATCAGGCAAATGCACGTGAATGTGATCGTAATTTGCACAATATTGATACAACTGTTGCCCTTTTATTGACCTTGGGCTACTTCGAAAACCATGTAAATAAATAATTTGCATACGCACCTACAGCGTCATTTGCTTGACTTAAAGCCAAATAGATCACATTATCAATCACAATTGATAAACAAATAACAATATAATTTACAGATAAGCCCGAAATTGTCAGACACAAAAAACGATACTCTGCACCGTTCATCAGTATTCTAAAAAAAATACTGTTGAAACAAGAAAAGATGCATGCGTTTGCTGTAGTTTATCTAAACAATGTTAGGTCAATAACTTCAAACCTTCGGTATATATCAAGGATGAGGAAATCAATATGCCAAGTTTAACACCTCTACATGAAACCTACTGTAAATGGGACAGTACCCCTCCCAGTCAGGCGGATGTTTTGGAAGGTTTGGCACAACTCGTAAGCACTAGCTTAAGTGGGGTGCACGAATTAGTGCAATTGGTACAAACTGAAGTGTTACGGACAACGCTTGGTTTGAGTGCACAAAAGGCCAAAAAATTACAAAAGCACCCACAATTACAGAGATTTTACCAATTCTCCTATGTCGCGATTCAAAAATACGGCGTTAGCTTCCTTGCACCAAACTTGCGCAGAGTCATTGCAAAATTTCCAGTGCTGCATGACAAGCCGTTGAGTCCTTCTTTACACTTTGTAGTCGGCGCACTCAATGGAATCTTTGGTGATTTTTTCTTAAAACAGCATAACCCGATGGCACTCCCTATGGTGCTGTATGATCACTATGGTTCATTACAACAAGGTGAACTCACAGGTCGTGTAGTCATTTTGACACATGGTCTTTGTATGAACCATTTAACTTGGTCGAATCATCGCTATGGTGGCATTGGTGAACGCTTGCTTGCGCAACGTGATAACAACACCATGCTGTATCTCAACTACAATACAGGGCGTCGTATTTCAGCCAATGGTCGTAGCTTTGCTAATGTGCTAGAAGATTTAGTTCAACGTAATCCACGCATCACCAGTATCGATTTGATTGGGCATAGTATGGGAGGATTAGTCTCTCGTAGTGCTTTGTTCTATGGTAAGCAGAACCTATGCCAATGGGTTCACATGGTTGAAAATTTGGTCTGTATTGGCTCACCGCATCATGGTGCAGTACTTGAACGTTTTGGTTTCATTCTGCAAGATAAACTCGGCGCATTTCCATTTATTAGCCTTATCGGTCAATTGGTCAATATTCGCAGTAATGGGATTTTAGATTTACGTCACGGTAGCGTACGTGATGATGACTGGGAACATAATGATGCACGGATTGGTTTTGAAGATGACAATCGTAAGCCAGCACCATTACCATCACATATCAACACCTTCCTCATCGCCGGTACACTCGAGTTCGAAAAGCTTAGAACCAAAGCACTCACCGTAATTGGTGACTATTTGGTGAGTGTTAAAAGTGCTTTAGGTGAACACCCAAATCCTCGCTTCCAACTTAAACTTCCTGATACACATAAAGCGGTTTTCTATGGTTTGAACCATTTTGAGATTCAATACCACTCCAGTGTCGCGGAGCAAATTACCCGTTGGTTATATCCAGATGTGAGTGATAAGGTTGAAGCAGGTGTTCAAACCCATCTCATTAATATTCCAAATAATCATAGCTTTGAAGATCTGGAAGGAATTGTTGAAACCTAAACAGTGCTCCAAATTTTATCCAAATAAAAAAGCCAACATCATGTTGGCTTTTTTACCAATTAAGCAGGATATTTTCTAAAGAGTTGCCATAAACAAATCACAAGGATCAGGCTGAAATAGATCAAAGACCAAACAGGTAGTGATTGTCCCAGAAAACTCCAATCAATCATGGCACACTCTCCTGAGCCAGACAGCACTTGCTGCAAAACCGCTTTCATCGGCAAAACATCAACCAAATAGTCTAAGCCTGGTCCACAACTCGGTACTTGATCTGGTGGTAAATGTTGTAACCATACATGCCGTGCGGCAACGCCAGCCGACCATCCAATCGCTAAAGTTGCCAACAAGGCATAAAAGCGCTTAAAAAAGTTTGAAATTGGGTTGTGAATAAATGCAACTAATGCAATTAAACCCATGCCAATTAAACCAATTCGCTGGAAAATACATAAAGGACAAGGTTCAAGACCTTGCACATGTTCTAAATATAATGCAAATGCGAGCCCAATAATGCTCGTCAGTACCAATACAGCACTGACTAAACGGTAATTCCAGCGCATGGAAAATCCTCTAAAAAATGTCCTCTGTCGCAATAAGAATGATCACCCTTACGATAAAATATCGACAGACCCTAGCGGTATTGTGCAAGATATTCTGCAAAACTCATGTGATTATCTTGTTCGAGTTGAGACTGTTTTTGCAACGAAGTTTGTGCCAAATGTTCGAAATATTGTTTTCTTTCTAAACTGATTTGGTGCTGCTCATAATCCTGTACATGCTGTTGAGCCATGATACTACCAAAGTTCCATGTCCCTCCATGTTGCAAGGTATCATTGATTACCTGCTCCGAAAGCGTATTTTCAACCTGATACAAGCGGTGTTGCATCACCTGTACAGCATCTTGGTATAGTGAAGTGCGGTCCATTTGATCCAATAAAATCGCGCAGGCTTGAATCTGACCAAGATGACGTTGTGCCCAATCTTGGAAAGGTACCTCAATCGGTCCATCTTTAATTTTGGCGTCTGCCGCACGCCCTCGATTGACAATTTCGGTTTGATTTAGATCTATCTGATCTTGTTCATCTGCCCACAATTCAGGGCTTTCATTCAACAAACAATACAAAGCTAAACTTTCCAAAAATCCAGCTGCAGTCTCATCAATACCAATCGCACGATAAGGATTGACGTCCACGGCACGTAACTCTACATAACCCACACCACGATTTTTTAACGCTTGGGAAGGTGTCTCACCTTGTTCTGGTACTTGTTTTGGGCGAATCAAACTATAGTATTCATTTTCAATTTGTAGAACATGATCATTGATTTGAATCGGCTCACCTTGCTCATCATCTAAGCCTAGGGCTGTAAATTGAGGATACGGTGTGTGCACAGCTTTTTGTAAACCCTCTAAGTAATCATGCAAATCGTTATAGTGAATACCAAGCTGCTTTTGGGCTGAATTCTGATACCCTAGACGTCCCATACGTAAGGCCGTTGCCTCTGGCAAATACAATGTCCCTTTGATCAATGCTTGTAAATGATGCTCACGACCGGTCAAAAAACAACGACATACGGATGGACTAGCGCCCAATAAATACATCACTAAAGGCGTCAGTCGAATAAAGTTACGAATCAAACCAAAATAACGATGGCTACGATAATCCTGCAAACTGAGCTGCTTTAATTCAGCATTGGTTTCATGCTGTTGTAGGTCTTCAAACAGTTGATCGGGAAAAGACAAGTTATAATGTACACCTGAAATAGTCTGCATACGGCGACCATAACGCACACCTAAACCATGACGATATAAAGTTTTAAAACGACCAATATTGGATGTACCATACTGCGCCAATCTAATATTTTCTTCATGATCATCCAACATACATGGCATGGAAAGCGGCCATAACTTTTCCCCGTCTTGCAAATGCTGATGCACCACATGATGAATATCACGCAACTCATCTAACGCAGCCGCAATCGTACTATGCGGTGTCGTGATAAATTCCATTAATGCTTCAGAATAATCTGTCGTGATGTGCGGATGTGTCAGTGCTGAGCCTAAAGCAATCGGATGGTTTTTTTGTGATAAAAATCCATTGCTTTGCATACGCAAACTTTCACGCTCGATACCACGTAACATACCTGCCAATTGCGAAGCATCTACCCAAGTTGGTATCACAGAGGAAGAAAGTGCGCTGGGTTGATTCATAATATATATGCTCATTGATTCACTGGCCAAACACTGCGTAGTGGCTTGCTTTTGTCAATTATAACGACTATTGCCATCTAGTCAGCTGATTTAATTTGGCAATTTTTATCACAAACTTGTTATTTAAGACATGCCGAAATTGTGATTTTATTAAAAAATAATTCTGCTGATGGATAACTTCTTATGCAAGCACAAGACATTCTAAATTTTTGGTTTACTCCCGATCATCAACCACTTTGGTTTGCTAAAAGTGATGCCTTTGATGCCAAAATTCGTGAGCTTTTTCAATCAATCCATCATCAAGCTGCACAAGCAGAACTTTGGTCTTGGCGTCAAACTGCTGAAGGACGCTTGGCTGAAATTATTATTTTAGATCAATTTTCTCGCAACTTATATCGAGATCAAGCCCAAGCTTTTGCTTACGACAGCATGGCACTGATGTTGGCACAAGAGGCAATTAGTTTGCAACTCGACACTGAACTGAGCCCCGAACAACGCTCGTTTTTATACATGCCGTTTATGCATAGTGAGTCCAAAATGATTCACGATTATGCCCTAGCGTTATTTCAACGTTTAGGCAATCCCATCAATTTAAGCTTCGAAGAAAAGCATAAAGTGATCATTGATCGTTTTGGACGCTATCCACATCGTAATGCGGCACTTGGTCGAGTTTCAACAGCAGAAGAACTTGAATTTCTAACTCAACCGGACAGCCACTTTTGATCCGATCTTCCAGAGAGGAATAACAAATGAAATCGTTATTAATGTGTACGCCTGTACTCATCGCACTGACCTTTGCAGGATGTGCAACTGTTCCTAAACAACCCAAGACGTTTGATCAACTCGGTCAATTTACCGCTTATCCATTAAATAACAAAAGCTTTCGTATCAGCTTCCAAGCAGGAAATAATCTGAGTTATGGTACAGCGGAAGAAATCACTTTATTAAAAGCAGCTCAGACCACGGTAAAAAATGGTTTCAGATTTTTCACTGTCGTTGATGATCCGAGTAATGCACGTATTAAAGAGCAACGCCAAGCGGTGATTTATCCAAGTCGACCTTATTATCCGTATGGTTATTATCGTCGCCACCCTGCGTTTTGGCCGGATCCATTCTATGATATGCCACAAGTGGTCAATCTTGATCCAATCCAAGTGTCGTATACTATCGAATGCTTCAAGACTCAACAGCAATCGCCTGATGCCTTTGATGCGCAATTAATTCTACAATCCTTAGGTCAAAAATACGGATTGAGTCCAACAGGAGAAGTGTTGCAGCCACCTGCCTCACCTCAAAACAAAAAATGAATGAATAGGATGACTCAATGACTTCAGCCGAAGAAATCCACGTCCCAAGTCTGCAAAGAAGTAAAAACTTTGCCACCATCGCCTTGATTATTGCTGTCTCGGCATGGGTTGCTCTCATGATTGTGGCGCACTTTCTACCTGAATATAAATGGCTCATCCATATCTTCATGTTAGGTGCTGAAGCGGGTGTGGTCGGAGGGTTAGCAGACTGGTATGCCGTCACGGTATTATTCCGCAACCCATTTGGAAAAATGCCCCTACCGAAATTGTTACGTGACCATACCGAGATTATTCCACGTAATAAGGCACGTATTGCTGAATCGATGGGACGTTTTGTGCAAGAGAACTTCCTCTCTCCTGTGATTGTACAGCGCAGCCTACAAAACACCGATATCAGTCTGGCAGTGGGTGAATGGCTTGCCAATCCTAAAAATAACGGGCAAGTGGTACAGATCATTCAGCAAACGGTGCCGAAAATTTTTGAGTTTGTCAGTCAAGATCAAATTGCAAATTTTGTCCAAAATAACAGTGTGCAATGGGTTCGCAGTACCAAAATCAATACCCTAGCCAGTGAGATGCTACGTGCCGTTTTAGATAATGATTTCCATCAAGATGTATTACAGCGAGGTTTGGATGTTGCTCACGAATGGATGGTTTCTCATCCCGAAGAAGCACGCGAATTATCACGGACATTATTTAAAGAGCTAGGGGTGTGGAAATTAGCAAAAGGTGCAAGTTGGATTGGTATCGACGTACAACAACGTACCATTGACTCACTGATTGAACGAGTTGAATCCATGCTTGCCAATCCAGATCATCCGTGGCGACAGGATATTGAAGCTGTAACCCATAAACTGATGTTGGAACTTGCAGACAATGACAGTGAAGCCAGCCAACGTTTAAACAATGGCAAAGATGCATTACTCGACAGCCCGCAGGTTTTGAATTTTATTACAGGTGCAATCGCAATCTTATGTGATGCAATCAAAACGGATTTGATGCAGGAAGATTCCGGTATTGCCACCAATTTACAAGCTGCAATCCAGCAACTTGGGGTGAGCTTGATCCAAAATGATAAGGTTCGCCAAGTCCTCAATACTAAAATGGTGGGTTTAGCGACCAATTTTAGTGAACAATACAGCGATAAAATTATTCGTTATATCAGTGAACGAATCCATGAATGGGATTCACGAGAAATGATTGCCAAAATCGAGAGTGAAGTTGGCGGTGATTTACACATGATTCGTGTGAATGGCGTGATTGTTGGTACGTTTATCGGTTTGATCTTAGGGATCATACGTGCCGTTGTTGAAAATGTTCTGTAAAGGATAGGCATACCGCAAGATATCTCATTTTTGCCGTATTCGGCCCTAACGCGCATATGATTAGGGCTAACTCTTGTAAACCGTTCATGGTGAAATAGATCAACAAGCCAATTGTTTACTTTGTTGATAGTATCGTACCAAAGTATCGGTATCTTGCTTCAAAAATGCGGTCAGGTACGTTTTCACTTGTGCCAATGAAATTTGATTAAAATGAATTCTTTCTTTGGCTTGAAAGGTAATTAATCCAAAAACTTGTTTTTTGGGTACCACCACTGAAATGTCCGTTTTTACGATAAAGCTCAGCTCTTGAGACGAAGAATAAGTATTCAAGATAATTTCAATCGTATGTTCCGTATTTCCATCTGTTATCGTAAAAGTCGGACTTGCTCCATCTAACTGTAACCAACGACTTAAGAGTTGTTTCCAAGCCATTCTATCAAAGCGAGTTAATACGCCTATCGTATTCAATGCTTCGAACTGATCGACATCTTTTAAATCGATATGATGTGGGTAGCGTATTTTTAGATCGAAATTGTCCATCTCTGAATGTCCTATTTCACAATAATTCGTATTTATTTTAATCACTCGCTATAAATTATATCGCTTAAAGATCAAAATTAAAACACCTTATATAGTTGAAAAATAACAATTTATTTGACAAATTTAAATAAAAAAAGACCAATTCCGTCACTATTGTTTTTATACAGGCACATTTTCTATCTTTCTATTGATATAAGACACATTTTTTAAGATAGTAAGTGAAAGGCGCAACTTTTTCCTTTGGCATCGACCATTTGGAAAATGACCGTTTATCTCGATACAATCACATCAAAATAAAACGTAAATTAGGTTAAAAGCAATGTTGCAGCTTCAGTCAAAACTTCCTCGTCAAGGCGTGACCATTTTTAGCGTGATGACTGAGCTCGCTCATAGGCTCAATGCATTGAACCTATCACAAGGATTTCCTGATTTTCCTGCTCCACAGGCGCTACTTGAAGCACTCAGTCAAGCCACCCTCGATGGATACAATCAATATCCTGCTGGAGATGGTGTATTGGCTTTACGTGAGCAAATGGCACAGCAATTTTTACTACGTGATCAATTGCAACTAGATCCTATCACTGAAATCACGATTACTCCGGGTGCAACCATTGCGATTTTCTGTGCGATCCAAGCCTGTATTCATGCCGATGATGAGGTGATCATTTTTGATCCAAGCTATGACAGTTATGCACCTGCGGTACAGCTTGCAGGCGGAAAATCTGTTCATATCCATTTAGATGCACCCAGCTTTCAAGTGAATTGGCAAAAGGTCAAAGACAGCATCAATACCAAAACCCGTATGATTATTGTCAACACACCACATAATCCAACAGGTGCAATTTGGTCAGAACAAGACTGGCTGCAATTGATTGAACTGATTCAAGATAAAAATATTGTGGTGCTTTCCGATGAGGTTTATGAACATCTCGTTTTTGATGGACAGAAACATTACAGCGCACTGCACTTTCCAGAATTACGCGAACGTAGTTTTGTCATCGGATCATTTGGCAAAAGCTTTCATGTTACGGGCTGGAAAACTGGTTATTGTGTAGCCACACCACAGTTAATGCAGTTGTTCAGGCAGATTTACCAATTTGCCAATTTCTGTGGTACCACGCCTTGTCAAATCGCACTCGCCAATTATATGCAACACCATCCTGAGCATATCCAAACACTGCCTGATTTTTATCAGACCAAGCGTGATTTATTTAATCAACAGATTCAAAATTCTCGTTTTAATTTTATTCCCTCACCAGGTACCTATTTCCAAAGTTTGGACTACTCTGCCATCCGTCCAGATTTAGACGATGTGGCCATGTGTCAGTTCTTGGCAGAGCAACATAAAATTGTAGCTATCCCTATTTCCGTATTTTATCGACAAGCCCCTAAATCACTGAGACTGATTCGTTTTTGTTTTGCCAAGACAGATGAAACGCTTCAACGAGCAGGTGACATCCTAATGCGGTGTTAATCAACAAAAAATCAACGGAATCCTCATAACTTGATGCTAGCTTATGCTATGTTGAAAACACAGCAGATCCATTTTCGGGACGAAGTATCAAGGAATTTGAATGACACCACACCAGCCTTTGGTGATGCAACCCAATCTATGGAAAACCTTTTTTGTTTTTCTCGTCCCACTGATTGCAACCAATATTTTACAAAATTTGTCGGGAACGATTAATACTATCTTTGTAGGTCAAATGATGGGGGTAGATGCTGTTGCTGCTGTCTCGGTATATTTTCCGGTCTTGTTCTTTTTGCTTGCTTTTATTATTGGACTTTCTGCTGGAACAACCGTTTTAATTGGACAAGCATGGGGTGCACAGAACCTAGAAAAAGTGCGTAGCGTTATTGGCTCTACCCTGTTTATGACCTTAATTGGGGGCAGTATTATTGCCATCCTCGGGTTGTTCTTTGCCGAACATATTTTAATCCTGCTAGGTACTGATCCTACTGTGATGCATCTGTCATTGCCTTATGTGCAATGGATGATGGCAGGTAGCCCATTACTTTTTGTATATATTATTTATACCTCGATCTTACGCGGTGTTGGTGATAGCGTAACGCCACTGATTGCATTGGGTTTAACCAGTTTGATTGGCTTAGCCGTCACCCCCATACTGCTAAAAGGTTATTTCGGCTTTCCTGCGCTTGGTATTGTTGCACCCGCAATCGCCAGTATTATCGGTTATTTGGCAGTGCTGATTTTTTTGGGTTTTTATCTGAATTATAAAAAGCATCCACTCAAAATCGATCGTCAACTTTTACAACATCTGCGTCATGATGCAGAGTTAAGCAAACTCATCCTAAAATTAGGTATTCCTACAGGGATTCAAATGGTCACCACATCATTGGCTGGTTTGGTGATTATTGGCTTAGTCAATCGTTATGGTGCAAATGCGACCGCAGCCTATGGCGCAGTCAACCAAGTTCTGAACTATATCCAATTTCCAGCACTTTCCATCGCCATTGCCGCCTCTATTTTCGCAGCACAAGCCATCGGTGCAGGAAAAGCAGAGCTACTCAGTCGCGTTACTCGTACTGCATTAAGCATGAACTTCCTATTTACAGGTAGCTTAATTGCTTTAGGCTATCTATTTTCCAAATATTTAATGGCACTGTTTATTACCGATCCTGAAGTGGTCGTTTTGGGGCAGCAGCTATTATTTATCGTGTTATGGTCATTGCTGTTTTTTGGTGCAAGTGCGATTTTTGCTTCAATTATGCGTGCCAGCGGAACGGTTACTGTACCGATGTTGATTAATATCTTTACCATCCTTCTGATCGAGATCCCATGTGCTTATTGGTTTACCACACTATGGGGACTAACAGGCATTTGGATGGCCTATGCTTTGGCTTTTGTCTGCCTATGTGTATTCCAAGCCACGTATTATCAGTTCGTTTGGAAGAAAGGGAAAATCAAAGTTTTGATTTAAAAAAAGCCATTCGACTTGGAATGGCTTTCTTGAAGTAACGTAGCGATTACAGCATTTTGGTGGCAAAAGCCGCTATACGTTGATAGCCTGTTGGGAATAAACGCTGGAATGAATCGACGATACGAGCATCTGTTCCAATTAATAAACGGCGTTTATCTTTCAATACGGCTTGAAGGATTTGACGAGCCGCCTCTTCAGGTGGGGTACGCAAGAACTTATCAAACTGCTTAATTGATTTACTTGGATCCATCCCTAAGCTCTTTAAGCTGTCATTCATTTTTGCAGCTTTTGCAATATTGGTACGGATACCACCCGGATGTACACAAAGTGAGCTTACACCACTTTTCTCAATATCCAACTCTTGGCGAAGCGATTCAGTAAAACCACGCACCGCAAATTTAGTCGCATTATATGCAGACTGTGTCGGTTGTGAGGTTAAGCCAAAAATACTAGAGATGTTGATGATATGGCCATCTTTAGTTTGTTTAATAAATGGTAGGAATTCTTTAGTACCGTAAACCACGCCCCAAAAGTTAATTCCAACGATCCATTCTAGATCTTCGTAGCTTGCACCTTCTACTGTTGAGCCTAATGCAACACCCGCATTGTTGAAGATCATATTCACTGAGCCATGATCTTGTACGGTATCTTGTGCCCATTGTTTCACCGCATCACGGTTAGAAACATCAAGAACTTTGGTAGTGACAGTAACTGGATATTGTTTAACCAGCTCAACAGTCTGTGCCAAACCTTTGTCATTGATATCACTCAATGACAAATGGCAGCCTTGTTGAGCCAACAAAAGTGCCAGTTGTTGTCCAATCCCAGAGCCAGCACCTGTGATCGCTGCGACTTTATTTTTAAAGTTTTTCATTGCCTATCCTTTGTATTGCGAATGATATGCACATATTCGCTCAGATCATGTGCCGTTTAACTTGTAACCAATATAATTTTGACAATACATGTTGTCAATATAGTACACTATGCTTTTAAGACAAATGGCAAGAACAAACATAATGCTTGTCATAAATGCTCGTTCTAAGGTCTGTTGGCATTTGAGTCATACATCGTGTTATTGGCTAAAGCGACAGAAACAAGACATATTATTTTTAAACAGTTTGCAATCTAAGCGCTGCTAGACATACGATATATAGACTTTTTTAGGGAACGGTTTTTCGATGACAACTGAGAAGCAAGCCAATACAAAGAAAAAAACGAACGAAACCAAAGAGCGTCAATTCAAAGGTCTGTCTTTAACTGAACGCAAAGAAGCTCGTCGGGAAAAACTGATCGAAGCAGGTATTGCGATGTATGGGACACAAGGATTTTTCTCTGTGACCGTCAAAGATGTTTGTAACGAAGCAAAACTCACTGAACGCTATTTTTATGAGTCATTTAAAAAGAGTGAAGAACTTTTCCAAACTGTTTTTTTACGCATGATCAGTAAAATGCAGAGCTGTTTGACCCAAGCTGTACTCATGGCTGCGCCTGAACCGAAAAATATGGTCACAGCAGGGTTATCTGCGCTACTGAATACCATTAAAGATGATCCACGCATGGCACGAATTATTTACATCGATGCAATGCTCGTCCAAGACCTACACAATCAAGCGACAATCCAAGAAACGCTGACGCAATTTGATCGGATTATTCAAGGCTTTGTGATGATCACGATGCCCAATGTGCCGCAAACCACTGAGGAGGTATCTCTGATGGCGACAGGTTTAAATGGCTATGTGACTCATATTATTATCCGTTGGGTATCAGAAGGCTTTAAACAGCCATTGGAAGACGTCCTAAATGCCTGTTGTGCGGTGTTTTTATCATTTATTGAAAACACGACACAAAAAAATTAAAATCGTTTTACAGTTTTGTGACAAATGTAACTGCTACAAGACAGCGATGTTAAACAGATGAATTTATTTGTTTTAATTTCAAGCAAACTGTCATCAATTAGTCACTCCTCTGCCCCACAATTGTCACAATTTATTGCTAAATTCGACTTTATTTACCCTTTTGCAATGATATTGTCATAATTAATCTTTGTAATAAGCCTGTCATAACAACAAAACGGTTAACCGTTACAGATTTTGAGGGTATTGCGCTGTGAAAGATGACTATATTTTAATTGTCGATGATGAGCTACCGATCCGCGAAATGATCCATACCTCTTTGGATATGGCTGGCTTCCAATGTTTACAAGCTGAGGATGCTAAGCAAGCGCATCAGATTATCGTTGATCAGCGTCCTGCTCTTATCTTGCTGGATTGGATGCTGCCAGGTGGCGTAAGTGGTGTAGATTTGTGCCGTCGCTTGAAACGAGATGAGAACTTGGCAGAGATCCCTGTGATCATGCTCACAGCTCGTGGTGAAGAAGATCATAAGGTTCAAGGTCTGGATGCAGGTGCAGACGACTACATGACCAAACCTTTTTCGACCCGCGAACTGGTTTCTCGTATCAAAGCGGTGTTGCGTCGTGCCAATGCACTGAGCGGTGAAAAAGTGATTGATGCCAATGGCTTAATGCTAGACCCAGTGAGTCAGCGTGTGAGCTTTGGTGAGAGTATTCTCGATATGGGTCCAACTGAATATCGTTTATTGGCCTTCTTTATGACACATCCAGAACGTGCTTATACACGTGCCCAATTACTTGACCAAGTATGGGGTGGAAATGTGTATATTGAAGACCGTACCATTGATGTGCATATTCGTCGTTTACGTAAAGTGTTAGAACCTTTTGGTGTTGATCGCTTTGTTCAAACGGTACGTGGCACAGGTTATCGTTTCTCTACACGAGCTGATTTGGCAGCAGGTTAAAACCCTTTATGTATGAACCATATCCCGTCCCTGAGCTGGCGCGCGAACATCAACGTTTTCAATACAGCAGCTTATGGACGTTTGCAAAACAAGATTTAAGACTATTATTGTTTTTCTTATTGATTGCGAGCTTAATCGGATTTGGAGTTGGATACTTTTGGAGCTGTATTTTCGTCGCTTTTGTGGTGTTTTTCATCCTACAGCTTCGCTCACTTTATCTCGTCAATGAATGGATCTCTAATCGTCCTTACGATATGCCACCGAATCTGAATGGGATTTGGGGTGCATTATTGTTCAACGTTTATCGCGCTCAACGCCAAGAACGTATTGTACAAGCCGAAATGGTAGGTTTGATTGACCGTGCACAATCATCATTGGTAGCGTTGGCAGAAGCTGTTGTCTTGATTGATGATCAACATCAGCTCGAATGGTGGAATCCAGCCGCAGAAAAATTATTGGGTATCAATCCAATGGATCGTGGGCGTAACTTGCTGTCGATCTTGCGTCAACCCAATTTTATTGAATATTTTAACCATAGTGATCAAGCACCCGATGGCATCCGTCTACAAGCACAAATGGATGAAGAGCGTTATGTGCAAGTCAAAATTACCCGCTTTGGGGGGGAAAGCCGTCTTTTGGTCGCACATGACATCACCCGCATGCATAATCTTGAACAAATGCGTAAGGACTTTGTTGATAATATTTCACATGAGTTACGTACCCCCCTGACCGTACTCAGTGGCTATATCGAAACCTTTACTGATCAGGACGATATCACCCCTCGCTGGAAACGTGCTTTTACTCAAATGCAGTCACAAACCAAACGTATGAATGCATTGGTTAATGACTTACTGCTCTTGTCCAATCTCGAAAATAATAAAAAAGTTGCAAAAAATCAGATTATTGAGATGGCAAATTTGATGAATCAATTATTTGATGATGCTCGTGCCTACAATCTTGATTATGGTCACACACTCAACTTAGATATTGATAGTCACTGTGATCTGATCGGTTCAGACATGGAAATTGCCAGTGCTTTCAGCAACCTCATTACCAATGCGATTAAATACACGCCCAAAGGTGGCATTATTACCATTGGATGGCATGAGGATGGCGATCAAGCCTATTTTACCGTTCAAGACAATGGCATTGGAATAAATCCGAAACATTTACCTCGTCTAACTGAGCGATTTTATCGTGTAGATAGTGCACGTAGCCGTCAAACAGGTGGAACGGGTTTAGGTCTTGCGATTGTGAAACACGTATTGATGCAACACGGTGCACATCTCGAAATTAGCTCCAAAGAAAATGAAGGCTCAACTTTTACAGCCGTTTTTCCGAAAGAACGTCTCTATATTGGATAAATGGACAGTTGAATAACTACAGACAGCCGATCTAGACAGATCGGCTGTTTTGTTTTTTAGATTGAATTAATTATTTACTATTGGATTCAACTGTTTTGCTTCAAGTAAATGGCTCGGTAAGCCAAAAATATGATCAAAGAAATAGTTATACACAAAGGTATAACATGGGATGAGGATCATCAAACTAAAA
>NZ_GG665959.1:22699-68832 GCF_000156555.1 Acinetobacter sp. ATCC 27244 | reverse complement strand
GCGTTTTAGAAATTTGTCGTTTTTCCCACATTTCAAAAACATAGTTGTAGAAAAAATTTACGGTCACCGCAATAACTGCGATTAGCACCGATAATGGTCCTGTATGACTCATACTTGTACCAGAAAGCACTGCCAAAATCATGGCACAGATCAAAAAGCTAAATACTTCATAGAAAAAAACATAAGTTACTCTTCGTTTCGTTCCTTGCATGATCACACCTTAAAATCAACAATCGCTAGATTTTACGCTCTAGATCTGATAAAAAAAGTCAATCGTTATCAGATTTACTGAAAAGGAAATTGCAATGAAACTGAGTAGTGAGCAGCTTGAATTGATTCTAGAAATCATTGATCGTGGAAGTTTCTCTGCAGCTGCCCGCGCCTTAAATCGGGTTCCTTCCGCAGTGAGCATGGCGATTGCCAATTTAGAAGCTGAATTGAATTTAAAATTATTTGAACGCAGTAAAAATCATCTAGCACCAACGGAAATTGCACTTTCAATTGAACCCCACGCAAGATTGATTGTGACGAAGCTACGCCAGCTCGAAATGCATCTCTCTGAACTTTCAACTGGATTAGAAACTCGTATCTGTATTGGTGTCGCAGCCGATATCAATCAAAAAATCATCTTAAAGGGCATTGAACAATTAATTCAGCACTATCCTCTTTTAAATATTGAAATAGTTTGCGCACCACAGCAAGAATTAAAAGCACGCCTACAAAACAATGAAATTGATTTATATATTGCTTATAGCTCATCAAATATCGATATCAATCAACGTTTTCGACTATTAGGTGTTGAACAGTTTGTCGCTGCCATTTCCCCCGAGCAAGCACAACAACTCAAGGCACAACATAAAAATGAACTCACGATGTTGTCTGAGTTTAGACAAATTATTGTCGCTAGTAAAAATTATCCTCTACCCGATCCTCGTATTTTGGTTTCTGACTCATATTGGTATACCGACAATCTATCGATGGCAATTCATATGGTAGAACAAGGGATGGGTTGGGGAAATTTTCCGCTTTCAGTCGTGTCGGAGCATTTTACCAAGCACAGTTTAGTGCGTTTAGAGTTTAGTGACACCACCAATGGACTGGATATGCCCATCCATGCCATTTGGGCCAGCTATAAACCCTTGAGTAAAACCATTCAACTGCTGATCGAGCTTTGGAGTAAAGAAATTTTTGAATAGGCATAAAAAAAGCCCGACATCCTGTCGGGCTTTTTTCGTATTTCGTTTCTAGGTGCAACTCCTGTCGTACCTCACGTCCTGATGCTCAAACTTATTATTTTTGTTTTATGTTTTGGAACCTCCTGTTCCTGATGAGTTCATATTAGGCAATTTAAAGCAGTCTGAATATGGGATATTGTCCCTAATCACTGTAAGAAAAAGCGTACATTGTTCACGGCGGAAAATAATTATTAGATCAGCTAAATTCACATAAAAACTTACACAGAACTTGATCATGAATATTGCAAAATATAAGAAAAATAAATATTACATATAAAAAACTTGAATATTATTCAATTCCATGTATACTTAAGTTAACTAGAAAAAGTATAGTTTAGTAAATCTTCTTTAAGTATCGCAGTTTTAGTCATAATCCTTCGTTTTTTTAGATCTTAAGCTCAATTCTTTATCCTTTTTCAAAGTTATACATAGCCTCATTAAGCGGCTGAAAATTATTAAAATTTAGTAGGATATATTATGTCTAATACAGTTACTGGTACAGTAAAGTGGTTTAACGAAACTAAAGGTTTTGGTTTCATTCAACAACAATCAGGTCCTGATGTGTTTGCTCACTTCAGCGAAATCGCAAATTCTGGTTTTAAAACCTTATATGAAGGTCAACAAGTTTCATTCAGCGTTGCTCAAGGTCAAAAAGGCCCAAATGCTGTGAACATTGTTCCTTTATAATCGCTAAATAAGCATGAAAAAAGCCCGACATCCTGTCGGGCTTTTTCGTATTTCGCACTTTAGGTATAACTCCTGTCGTACCTCACGTCCTGATGCTCAAACTTATTATTTTTGTTTTATGTTTTGGAACTTCCTGTTCCTGATGAGTTCATATTAGGTGATTCGATTGGGGCTGAATATAGGTCATTGACTGGAATTGGTGTAGGAAATGGCTTACAGGGCTTTTACTTTATTAATTTAAATAAAAGTAATATTAAAAAAATTTAAACCCTTTTAAAAGACCAGATTTTTATACTTTATTTTATCAAAAATAGACATTTTAACGTTAAAAAAGAATATCATTATTAATAATGAAATCGTCACGCTAAGTTTATGGCTTTTCTTATTGAAGGTTTAAATTCAAATAGAAATCTATCTTTAGATATGTGTTATCCAGAATCATTTCGAAATTTGGATGAATTAATCATTATACCTGAAGAAAATTTACTAGTTATTAAAGAACGATGGAATGGAAAATCATGCGATACATTCTTTAATTTACAAACCTTAGAGCGAACTGATCCTTTTAAAAGATACAATCAAGAAAATGGCAAAGCATTTCATAACGCCTATTATTTTAACTACAAGATACATCGAAAGATGCCATTTAGCTTAATCATTCATCTTGTTTAGCTGCACTAGCTCAAATTTAACCTGATAAATAGTACTATCAGACCAAATTTAAGCTAATACAATTGATTAAATTTAAAGATTACGCCAGTTTTCTACATTATAAAAATGAGAGAGAGCTATCAATTCTTTATCACAGAACTCTGTTTCCTTTTCATATTCAGCATATTTTCTATCAACGGTAGGTGAATGAATGGAATCATTCATTTCTTGAAAAATAATTGCTGTATCGAAACTCTTAACTTCATGAGTTATATTTCCTTTTTCGATAACACGATACTCTTTTAATTTTTTTTCATCCGCAGCAATCCTTTTAGCCTGCATCCGAATGCTTTCAAGCCCTTCTAGTTTGAGCTTATTTATAGCATTTTTAGCTGAATCACGAATATTTTGCTTTAGCTCTGGCTTTAGCGTTACTTGAATTCCTTCTATTAAATCTCTGTCAACAGAGTTCCCTATTAGATAATCTGCTATAAGCTTAAAAAGCTCATTGTCTTTATTTACAGTAATAGATGTCCTCCCAATTACTGGCAAATTACTTGCCTCAGACTTTTCTAGACTTTCTTGAATAGGATCAATTCTAAGTTCTAAACCACCGACTTTTAAAAGTGAAAATACATTATGCAGAAAGTTTTTGAACCCTGCTGCTGTCGGTGCACCTAAGCGGCTTGCAAAAGAAAAAATATTTCTATCAGGATCAAAGAAAATATAAGAGGCAAAACCTATATTAGTATCTTCCTCTAATTCTTTGAGAATATTTGAAGCATGTATATTATCTGCTGTTTTCTTAATTTTTTGGACAGCATCGTTTGTCTTAGCAGAAACAAACAAATAGAAATTTTTGATTCCATCAACAGGAACTAAGAAAATTTTGTCTCCCGTCATAACTACATTACTAGCTATCTGCATACTAGTATCCCAGTTTGTAAGAGCCTTTAAAAAAGGCTTTAAATCAAATGGATATACATCTAACGTATTTGTGTCCTGAATGTTGTAGCAATAGTGATATATTTTCAATTCATTTACCTTAATATAGATTGATTTAAATTTAATCTAATAACTATATACGGCATTCATATTTTAATAAATATCTATATATCAGGTTTTCAATAGTTAAAAAACTTTATGCGACAGATTAAGACGCTTTTATTTTTCGAAAACCAACATAATACAGTTTATAAAGAATATGTAAAAAAGCCCTTTAAAAATTTTAAAGGGCTTTTTATCTTTAAACTTAAATCGAATGACCCAAACGCTCACCCATCACCACGGTCGAATTGGCTTTGAACTGCTCGTCCCAAACCATTTTATCTTTTTCAAATAAAACCACAGCAGTTGAGCCTAGATAGAAACGACCTAACTCAGCACCTTTATCCAACTGCATTTGATGATGTTGCAATTCAACACGACCCGTCGGTTTTACCTTACCAGTTGCAACTGTTTCAATCCCTGCAACAATCATTGCACCAACCAACACCACTGCCATACGACCAAGCTCAGTGTCAAACAAACACACCATACGCTCATTACGCGCAAATAAACCTGGAACATTTTCAGCCGTGGTTTGGTTGACTGAGAACAACTCACCCGGAATATATAAAGTTTCGGTCAATGTACCTGCTAATGGCATATGCACACGATGATAATCTTTAGGTGACAAATAAACAGTTGCAAACTGCCCATCAACAAATGGTTTTGCTAGCTGTGGGTCGCCAATCAATTTCTCAACAGAAAAGCTTTGACCTTTCGCTTGAAAAATATCACCCGCTTCAATCTTGCCGAGCTGTGAGATCGCACCATCCGCAGGACAAACAATACTATCGGCACGTTCATCTACACCACGTACACCTTGTTTCAAAGCACGAGTGAAAAACTCATTAAATGATTTATATTGATTTGGATTGGTTTGCTCGGCAATGCTCATATCAATGCCATATTTTGCTTTAAACGCCTGAATAACAGCAGTTTTCACCAAAACATTTTCACTTGCGGCAACCTTGCCGACCACACGGCTAAGTTGATGTTGCGGTACTAAATTTTGTGCTTTGATAAAAAGTTGTTTTTTTAAATCTGCTGCGAAACTCAAGATGGTGACTCCCCTGTAGTAATAGGACTATCGAGGCGATTGCCCCATTCACTCCACGCACCATCGTAGGCTCTCACTTGCCAATCAAGCAATCTTGCTAAAATATATGCCAAACCAGAACGGTGATGTGACTGACAATACACCACTACAGGTTGTTGTAAATTAAAGCCGAGTTGCTCTAAACGTTGTTGAGTGCGTTCAAGCGGGTGTAATTTTAGATGATTTTCACGATTAAGGGCAGTACTCCACTCAAAATGCAGTGCATTTGGGATGTGACCGCCGCGTCGCGCAGCTAACCGTAACCCTGTATATTCCTCATTACTACGACAATCCCATAGTTGAATATCACCTTGTTCGACTTGCGCCAATAACTCTTGATATTCAACTCTGTACTGCTGTACTGCGTTCAAGTCAACTTGCACTAATTCCTGAACAGGGCTAAAACGCTCAACTTCAGCACTTGTTGGAAGTCCAGCGCCTAACCAAGCATGAATGCCACCATTGATCAGACTGGTTCGCGTAAAACCAAGGCAATGTAAATTCCAGATTAAACGCCCAGCCCAAGCACCGCCTTCATCATCATAGACCACGACATGATGCTGAGGAGAAATATTTAGCTTTTTAATTAAAGCGCTTAAACCGTCATTATCTGGCAACACCCCATTGGCCTGCTCATTTTGAGCAACTAAATATTTAGGTTGCAAATGAATGGCATGCGGAATATGTAATTGTTCATAAACCGAGGCACGGCTTAGATCAACAACACGAATTAGCTCATGCCCTAAATAAGGAACAAGCTGTTCAGGCTCAATCAGTAAACCAAGTTTAAAATCAATATCAGTCATTGTTATGCGCTTGTGTCATCACATCATGTTTGATTTTAGCATAGCTCACTTTTTATCTTTGCTCGATTTTTTGCATTCATTTAGCAGAAAAGGAGATATAAGCTAACTCTCATCCTCAATCTCAAACACCTGACGCAAATACGCCAAAAACGTTTCATTATCAGTCATGGTTTTACCAGAACTATCCGAAATCTTTGCGACAGATTGACGATTGCACTCGACCAACTTCAACACAATATTCAGCGGTGTCTGTCCCATATCATTGGTCAGATTAGTTCCGATCCCAAAACTCACCTGAAAGCGATCTTTAAAATATTGATGTAATGCCCAAGCTTTCTCTAAATTCAACCCATCACTAAAGGTCAACATTTTGGTTTTACTATCGATTTTCAACTTACGGTAATGCGCATAGGCTTTATCGCCCCATTCGTAAGGATCACCACTATCATGCCGTAAACCATCGAATAATTTGGCAAAATACAGGTCAAAATCGCGTAAGAATGCATCCATACCGACCACATCAGTCAAAGCAATCCCTAAATCACCTCGGTATTCTTGTACCCATGCTTCTAAGGCGGCTTTCTGAAAATTCCTCAATCGCACATCAAGTGCCTGAAAAGCCTGTAAAAACTCGTGTGCCATCGTCCCAATTGGGCTAATCCCTAATTCTTTGGCAAGCAATACATTACTGGTACCACGAAATACTTTCGGCGCAGCTGTATGAAAAGCCTGTACCACATGTTTTTGCCAATCAAAACTATAACGGCGACGTGTACCAAAGTCTGAAACCAAAAACGGTGGTTCATTATCTTGTTGCTCTTGGGCATATTGTTGTAGTTGAACCAGTTTCTGCTGGAGTCGACGTTCACCCTCCTCCAACACAGCATCCGTACGGATACGGCTGAAGTACAACTCATTCACGATGGCCAAGACGAAGATCTCAAACATCATCGCCTGTACCATCGGCCCCTCGATACGGATATCTAATCGCCCTGCCTCATCAATACTGGCTTTGATAAAACGACGCTTGAGTTGGAATAATTCTAAATAATCGACAAAGTCGCTTTTGATAAACCGCAATGAACGCAAGTATTGCAGTTCATCTTCTTTAAACTTTAAGTCACATAGTAGGTCAAGCTGATGGTTTAACTCAGGCAATATCTCCGATAAAGGATAAAGGGTGTCGTCTAAATTTCGACAACGGAATAAATAAACACTATGCGCTTGCGGAAACTGATGTAATACCACTTGTAACATAGTGAATTTATATAAGTCGGTATCCAGTAATGATCGAACAATGGCAGACATAGATGATGGTTTTAACCAATTTTTATAAGATATGTTTTGTTATACAACTAAATGCTTCTTATTGAATAGTAGACTTTTGCTGCACGGCTCAATTTTAACCCATGTCTCTGTTAAACTTAGCGCATTTCTTTCATTCATCATTCAAATTTATTTATGCGTGCACTAATTCAGCGAGTTCTCGAAGCCAAAGTTGTGGTTGACGGTCAAACAACTGGTGAAATTGAAAAAGGATTATTGGTTTTCTTAGGTTTAGGCAAAGAAGATAACTTAGAAAAAGGTCAAAAACTGATAGATAAAATTTTAAAATATCGAGTTTTTGATGATGAGCAAGGCAAAATGGGCTGGAATGTGAGCCAAGCCAATGGTGGAATTTTATTGGTTTCCCAGTTTACCTTAATGGCCCAAACGCAAAAAGGTTTACGACCAGACTTTGGTCCTGCAATGCCCCCTAATGACGCAAAAGTGCTGTATGAACAATTGGTTGAGTATACTCAACAACAATTTCAAAATGTACAAACGGGTATTTTTGCCGCAGATATGAAAGTGCACTTAGTTAATGATGGCCCTGTGACCTTTCAGCTTGAAATCGAATAAAATAACGCAATAAAAAACTCCCTTTTATAAGCTGCACCCTTCAAATTAGACTAAGAGCGTCCAACTCTCGGGGTACAGTTCATTTAGGGAGTTTTTCGAATCGGTTTATTTACCTGTTTTTTCTTTAATAAATGCACGTGCTTGGCGAATTTTTTCTTTCACTGGTTTTGGTACTTTTGGTGGAATCAATTTAGCGGCTTGGTTGAACCAAACCAACAGGCTAAAGTCACCTTCCATTTTGATGCTGCCATCTTGCATACCCGTCATAAATGCCGTTGGATCACCTTTTAATAAGGTTTTCACGCCCTGCTCACTTGATGCAAACTGTAAAATAAAATCAGCTTGTTCTGGGCTACCAGCAACTGTTTCAATCTTGCCACGATTAACTAGAATCTGGCGAGCCATGCCTAAATCGGTGCCAATTTGAATACGGAATTCACGGTCATGAACTAACTCAATAAACTTCGGGCTAGTACGTGCCAATTGCTTCATACGTAACGCCAAACCTGCCACCAATAAATCAAGCGGATCTGTGCTTACATCAACGATAGGTAACTTAACCACTGGTAAAGAAGAAAGCTTCATGACATTTATGCCTACAGTATTATGATGAAAATTAAGACAACCGTATCCTAGCACAATTGTAGATCAGACAGCCAAAGCTTTGTCACAGAATGCAACAAAGGCATGCTGAGCATGCCTTTGTTGCGATTCGAATTATTATAAATTATCGGCTAGAACATTGTTGCTGATCATCCTTGTATACTGGTGTATGTTCAATATACTGACGATTTGCCAGCTGTTTTTGTGCTTGTTTGTCTTCACGTAAAAGAATGAATGTAACCGTTACCATCGCAAGGCTTAAAGCAGTCAGATAACTATAGGCGACTGATATATCGAAGATCGTTTGTACTCCAAAACGTACGACTTCTAACAGTCCCCAGCAGAGCATACCCGCCAACATAAAACCTAACCAACGACGATAAGGAGAAAAGAAAACAGCAATAACTGCGACAGCGATTAAGCCAAATCCAACCCACATGGTGAAATTCGCTGCTTCCATAGGAACCTCCGTCTTTAAAGGGATGGTCTGTGTCTTGCGCAGACCTCATCATAATTGTTCTGTAATCTCTAACAGTACTACGTATTGCATTTGCGTCTTTATGCATTATGGAGGGTTTTTTTTAGAAAAAAAGAGCTTGAAATTAGCCTTACGACACAAGCTGTCGCAATATGCTTTTGTCATTACATTTTTTAAAATTACAAAAGTCCTGAATCTCCATATAGCATCAATTGCGGCGTGTCATTACAAAAAACTATCGCTATTTTTTAGCTCAAAAAAACTTTTTTTCGAATTTTTTTATCGTTGTTTTTCTATACATTTAGACATAATTATGACCAAATCATGACGCATCAAAAATGAACAATGCCGCTTTAAAAAGCGGCATTGTTGAAGCATAGAATCTCGATTTAAGCGCGATTTAAGTCTTTATCGTGCATACCTAGTAGATACAGTACACCATCTAAACCTACACTTGAGATTGCTTGATTGGCATTTTGACGCACTAAAGGTTTAGCTCGGAAAGCAACACCTAATCCAGCAATCGACAACATTGGCAAATCATTGGCCCCATCACCGACGGCCATTGCTTGCTCAAGTGAAATTCCCATTCTTTCTGCCAGTTGACGTAACAATTCAGCTTTACGCGCACCATCAACGATCGCGCCTTTTACCTCACCTGTCACCACACCATCTTCGACATCCAAAATATTGGCATGTACTTCATCAATCCCGAGTTTGGCTTGTAAATATTCAGCAAAATATTGAAAACCACCCGATAAAATAGCCGTTTTATAGCCTAGTGCTTTTAGCGTTGAAATCAAACGTTCAGCGCCTTCTGTCACGGTTAAACGCTCTGCGATTTTCGGTAAAACTGAAGCATCTAGGCCTTTTAGCAACGCCACACGTGCACGGAAACTTTGTTGAAAATCAAGCTCACCTTGCATCGCACGCTCTGTGATTTCAGCAACTTGCTCGCCTACACCTGCTTCTAATGCAAGCTCATCAATCACTTCTTGTTCAATCAAGGTTGAGTCCATATCGAAACAGACTAAACGGCGATTACGACGGTAAGCATTATCTTCTTGTACGGCGACATCAATATTCAGCTCACCTGACAAACTTAAACAAGCAGCACGCATCGCTTGTGCATCGAGCATCTGCCCGCTTAGACCAAATTGTACACAAGCCCGACGTGGGAATGGGCTTTCTTCATCTAACCCTAAACGTCCCGACAAGCGTGTAACCGTTTCAATATTAAAGCCTTGACTCGACACAATTCGGGTAACGGCTTGCAAGTGTTCTGCGGTCAACTCTGGCGCAAGCGCAGTCACGATATAGCGTGTACGCCCCCCCTCACTCACCCATTGATCATATTCTGCGTTGGAGATTGGTTTAAATCGCACAGTGAGACCAATATCATGTGCTAAAATCAAAATCTCTTTCATTGCCAATGCTGTTGCAGTCTCATTATCCGAAGCCACAACGATCCCAAGGGTCAATTGATTATGGATAACAGCCTGACCAACATCGAGTATTTGCAAAGAATGTACGGAGAGTACCTGCATTAATCGAGTAAACTGATTCGGTTGATCTGGTCCTAGAAAGGATATAAGAATGATTTCTCGCATGAATTGACTCGTGTTTGAGCGACAACTATTGTGTGTAAGAATCATAACATAACCGAACCTAAATCTATTTACCTTGGAAGTTTAACTTGAATGCGCCTCGCCAAGGGCTATTTGCTAGCCTACTGATCGTAAGTTTTGCATTGCATACCTTTTTATTGGTGATTGCAACGACACATCAACTCAATGAAAATCGTGCCAGCCAAGGACAGTTGATGACCAGTCAGCTGGTGGCCGACAGTCTTGCTGAACTAGAACCAGCCAATACGGTTTCATTGGCATTGGTCGCCAATCGCTATGCAACCAATCCAAGTGTTGCATCTATTCGAATTTTAGATGCGAATAAACAAGTGCTGGCAACCAGTGGTATGGCAAAAACTCGCCAAGGTGAAGTGTTTGTCCGTGATGCGCTGCAAAATGAAAAGAAAGTTGGAACCGTTGAAATTACACTGATTCAGCCAAGTATTGGTGAAATCTTACGAACTCAGTGGTTAGCCATTTTTGCTTCATTATTCCTTCACTTCCTCATCTGGCTGGCATATCGAGTCATTGCGCGTCCAACCCGTAGTGAATATTTGACGCGAATCAATCAAGAAAATCATTTAAAACATGAGATTCAACGCTTAACTCAAGCCCTTGCTTTAGAAAAGCAAAATGCCATCACTTTGGTTGCACAAGCACAACAGCAAGCAAAAACCCAAAACAAAACTCCAGCTGAGAAGAAACCAAGAGAATCTACTCAATTGGATGATCATAGCTTGGCTTTAAACATTCAGTTTTATGATCCAAAACAGTTACTAAATAGTGTCAACCAATCTGTTTCTGTGCCTTATTTTAAACTATGCCAATTGTTTCTCGATAAAAGTATTGATCTCTCAACTAAGCATTATCAGATCGATTCAACACAAATCCATGTGGTACAAGAGTTTAGTGCGGAGGGTGCAACCTTATCGACAACTTCGGAACAACCTGAAGCGCTTGAATGTCTGATGATGATCGGTGCTGTGTTCCAATTATTATCAGATGTTTTATATAAGCGTTATCGAGAAGACAAACGTTTTGCACTGCAAACACGAGGGGCTGTTGCCAGTGCCGTCGATGCGATGCAATTAGATGCAGTTGAAGCTGCAAAACGTTTAACACAACATATTCATGCCAAAGAAGCTGCTTTGCATTTGAACCATGAACAACTCAAAACCATTCAAAATCATTATGAACTGGTCGCAATGCCAAACCCAAGTAATATCATGACCCGCCATGCCTTTATGATTAATGGCATGAATGAAGAATGTGCAACCGTGGCGCAGACACTACGCACTGAAATCTTGATGGGCAAGAAAGCAAAAGCAGCAACCGAATCCTGATTCAAATGCTGTAGCTGATTAAGATATTTGATCCAGTTGCTCAATCTTTAATAAAAATAAGGCTTTGTTTTACGACAACGCCTTATTTTTTCCTGTGCAAATTCATCAAAAAATCATCATCAAAAGCCTATGACTGTGTATCCAGCCCAAGCCAATATTTGCTTTTCCACATCGCATTTTTGAATTGATCAAGAAGCACAGGCGAAATTTTTTAAAATGCGTTAAACTATGCCAGATTTATCGAATACTAGTGCCTGAAAAGGCAGCATCAAGGGTGAAAGCGAATGCCGCTGAGTCGTGTTGAAGAGCTTGTCGCAGATATTCGTGCAGGCAAAATGGTCATCCTTATGGATGATGAAGATCGTGAAAATGAAGGTGATTTAGTTATCGCTGCTACGCATGTACGTCCTGAAGATATTAACTTTATGATTACTCATGCCCGTGGTTTGGTCTGCCTAACCCTCAGTCGTGAACGCTGCAAACAACTTAATCTCCCGTTGATGGTTGATCAAAATGGTGCTCAACACGCCACCAACTTTACACTCTCGATTGAAGCAGCCGAGGGTATTAGCACAGGTATTTCGGCAGCTGAACGTGCGCATACCATTCATGCAGCAGTTGCAGCACATGCTAAACCAAGTGATATCGTACAACCTGGGCATATTTTCCCATTAATGGCACAACCAGGTGGTGTATTACACCGTGCAGGACATACCGAAGCAGGCTGTGATCTTGCTCGCCTTGCAGGTCTAGAACCAGCCTCTGTCATCTGTGAAATTATCAATGATGACGGTACCATGGCACGTCGTGCTGATTTGGAAATTTTCGCTGAAAAACATGGTTTAAAGATTGGAACCATTGCGGATCTTATTCATTATCGTATGACCAACGAACAAACCGTAGAACGTTTATCTCAAGAAACCATTGAGACAGAATACGGCACTTTCGATTTATATAAATATCGCGAAATTGGTGACCCTGATATTCATTTAGCATTGGTTAAGGGCGAGCCGAAAGAAGGCGTGACCACAGTTCGTGTGCATGGTTTCAGTCCTGTCCGTGATCTGCTCAAACTCAAAAAAGCAGATGGTTCAGCAGCGTGGAATCTTGATCTTGCCATGAAAACCATTGCCGCATGTGAACGTGGCGTGTTGGTTTGGATTGGTCAAGATCATTTGGAAGATTTGGGTCATGCACTTCATCAGCTCAATCAACCAAAACCATTGAAATCAAATGCCGCACTATCGCAGCAATATCAAACCATTGGTGTAGGCGCACAAATTTTACGCGATCTAGGTGTGGAAAAAATGAAACTGCTCAGCTCACCGCTGCGTTTCAACGCCTTATCAGGATTTAATCTAGAGGTAGTGGAATATATCACTGCCGATCAAATCACAGCAAAATAATCGAGGTTGCTATGGCAATTCGCCGAATTGAAGGTTTATTACATCTCGCAAGCGAAGGTCGTTATGCGATCTTAGTGGGTCGTTTCAACAGCTTTGTGGTTGAACATTTACTTGAAGGTGCGATCGACACCTTAAAACGTCATGGTGTTGCAGAAGATGCAATTACCGTGATTCATGCACCTGGTGCATGGGAACTGCCTATTGTTGCAAAAAAATTAGCCGCATCAAATAAATTTGATGCCATCATTGCATTAGGTGCAGTGATCCGTGGTAGCACACCACATTTTGATTTTGTTGCAGGCGAATGTGCCAAAGGTTTAGGTGTGGTTGCACTTGAAAGCACAATGCCAGTGATCAATGGTGTCTTAACAACCGACAGCATTGAACAAGCAATCGAACGTTCTGGTACGAAAGCAGGAAACAAAGGTAGCGAAGCTGCATTGACTGCAATCGAAATGGTTAACTTATTAAAGGCAATTTAAAGCATGTCGCAAACACTTCAGGCCGCTTATGCAGCGAAACGCAAAGCACGTCGTTTTGCTGTACAAGGGATTTATGAATGGCAAATGAGTCAGAATCCTGTTCATGAAATTGAAGCACGCACGCGTGTAGAAAATGCCATGCACAAAGTTGACCTTAACTATTACCATGAATTGCTCACTCAAGTGGTTGCTCAACATGAAGCTTTAGATGAGTTACTCATTCCTGTACTTGACCGTGAGTTATCTGCACTTGATGGTGTAGAACTTGCAACGTTACGACTAGGCGCGTATGAATTAAGAGATCACCTCGAAGTTCCGTACCGAGTAGTACTTGATGAAGCAATTGAGCTAGCAAAACACTTTGGTGGTGCAGACAGTCATAAATATATCAATGGTGTATTAGACCGTCTTTCATCAAAGCTTCGTGAAGCTGAAAAACAACAAGCAAAATAATAGGCTTGTGTACTATGGCTGAGTTTTCCATTATTGACCAATACTTTAAACGCCCATCAAACGTTGATGTGAGTTTAGGAATTGGCGATGACTCAGCCATTGTTACCCCTCCTCCCGCACAACAACTGGTGATCTGTACAGACACATTAGTTGCTGGCCGACATTTCCCCTTAAATACTTCTGCCCATGCCATTGGCTGGAAAAGTGTCGCGGTTAATTTATCCGACCTCGCAGCTATGGGTGCAAAGCCACACAGTATTTTATTGGCACTGAGTCTACCAACGATTGATCACGAGTGGTTAGCTGAATTTAGTCGCGGACTATTTGAATGCTGCGATCAGTTCGGTGTCAGTTTAATTGGTGGTGATACCACCCAAAGCACACAACTCACGATCAGTGTCACTGCACTTGGTTGGATTGAACAAGGTCAAGCCGTTACACGGGCTGGTGCACAAGTGGGTGATTTTATTTGTGTCAGTGGACAAGTTGGAGATGCCGCATTTGGATTACAGCATTTAGGGCATCCCTTACAGCAACGTTTGGATTATCCAACACCACGTTGTCAATTAGGACAACAGTTGAAGGGTTTGGCATCGAGTATGATTGATGTTTCAGATGGTCTCGCCCAAGATCTAGGACATATTTTAAAAGCATCAAATAAAGGTGCCACATTACAACTCGATCAACTTCCGATAGATGAATCACTAAAATCACTTGAAATGCAAAAGGCTTGGCATTATGCGCTGGCTGGCGGTGATGATTACGAATTATGCTTTACAATATCACCGCAAAACTATGAAAAACTATTGCGACAATCTTTAGATGTTCCGCTTACAATAATCGGCGAAATTACCCAACAAACTGGATTGTTATTTGAGTATATGGGTGAAACTTACCCATTACATGTTCATGGATACCAACACTTTGCATAAGCCACCCATTCACTTTAATCAAATGACTTGGTTTGATCGATTCATCGTTTTCTGCGGTGTCGGTTTTGGTTCTGGTTTAGCACCCAAAGCACCAGGGACTTTTGGTTCTGCATTTGCCTTGCTTTTTATTCCAATTTGGCTACAGCTTGGATTCATGGGCAGCATCATTGCAATTGTTCTCATGTCATTGGTCGGTATTTATATTTGTGGACATACCGCAAAAGTGATTCATGTTCACGATGATGGTCGAATCGTTTGGGATGAATTTGCAGGACAATCCATTACTCTGCTGCCTTTAATTTATTTACAACAAGTGAACTGGTTATGGGTCATTACTGGTTTCATATTATTCCGTATCTTTGATGTCTGGAAACCCTTTCCAATTAGTTGGGCCGATCAAAAAGTATCTGGTGGTTTAGGGATTATGCTCGATGATATTATCGCAGGGCTATGGGCAGCACTTTGTATTTGGATCATTCATTTTTATTTTTTAACTTAAACAATTGATACTAGAGTTAGGCATGTCAACAACAGTTATTATTCTTGCTGCAGGGAAAGGAACGCGAATGCGTTCACAACGACCAAAAGTATTACAACCTCTCGCTGGTCGCCCCTTACTCGGCCATGTGATTCAAACTGCTAAAAAACTGAATGCTCAAAATATTATTACCATTTATGGGCATGGCGGAGAGCTAGTTAAACAAAGTTTTGCTGAAGAACACATTGACTGGGTTGAACAAGCTGAACAACTCGGTACTGGTCATGCAGTTCAAATGACACTGCCTGTATTACCACAAGACGGTACTTCGCTGATTTTATCGGGTGATGTACCTTGTATTCATGCAAATACCCTACAAAAATTATTAGATGCATCTACTCAGACAGGGATTGGTTTGGTGACACTTACCGTAGAAGATGCAACAGGCTATGGTCGCATTGTTCGTCAAGACGGTAAAATTCAGGCCATTGTTGAACATAAAGATGCCAGCGAGGCACAACGCCAAATTAAAGAATTGAATACTGGTATTTATTGTGTCAGCAACGCAAAACTACATGAGTGGTTGCCTAAACTATCGAATGAAAATGCACAAGGCGAATATTACCTGACCGATATTGTTGCAATGGCGATTGCGGATGGTATGGAAGTTGCCTCTGTTGAACCAGAGCTGGCATTTGAGGTGGATGGTGTCAATAACCGCCTCCAACTGGCGACTCTGGAACGTCAATTCCAGCAACAGCAGGCCAAAGAATTGATGGAACAGGGTGTGCATTTGATTGACCCGAATCGTTTTGATTTACGTGGTAGTCTCAAGTGCGGTCAAGACGTGCAAATTGATATCAATGTCATCATTGAAGGTGACTGTGAACTGGGTGATAACGTACAGATCGGTGCAGGTTGTATCTTAAAAAATACCCGTATTGCTGCTGGCACCAAGATTCAAGCCTATAGTATTTTCGAAAATGCAGTCGTAGGTGAGAACACTCAGATTGGTCCGTTTGCTCGCTTACGTCCAGGTGCAAACCTAGCCGATGACGTACATATTGGTAACTTTGTTGAAGTCAAAAACACGAATATTGGTCAGGGCTCTAAAGCCAACCATTTTACGTATTTAGGTGATGCAGATATCGGCGCAGATTGTAATATCGGTGCAGGTACCATTACTTGTAATTATGACGGTGCAAATAAGCACAGAACAATTATTGAAGATCATGTTTTTATTGGGACAAACAACTCATTGGTTGCACCGATCAAAATTGGTCAGGGTGCAACAACTGGTGCGGGCTCGACGCTGACTCGCAATGTGACTGAGCATAGTTTGGCTGTCGAACGCTCAAAACAGTTCGAAAAAGCAAATTATCAACGTCCCCAAAAGCTGAAAAAATAAGAGGGTAATTATATGTGTGGTATTGTTGGTGGCGTAGCAGAGCGTTGTGTAACCGATATCCTGATTGAAGGACTCAAACGACTAGAATATCGCGGCTATGATTCCGCTGGTCTAGCCTTATTAAATAATCAAAAAATTCTACGCGAACGTCGTGTTGGTAAAGTTGCAAATCTAGATGAAGCCGTATCAGAACAACAATTGACTGGTAATATCGGGATTGCACATACCCGTTGGGCAACACATGGCAAACCAACCGAAGACAATGCACATCCTCATATCTCAGGCAATGTGGCTGTCGTTCACAATGGTATTATTGAGAACTATCAAGAACTCAAAGATGCATTACAAGCGCAAGGCTATGTATTTACGTCACAAACAGATACTGAAGTTGTTGCCCACCTCGTCAATGATGCGCTCAAGAACACGGATAGCTTACTTGAGGCAGTTCAACAAGTTGTTCCACAGCTAAAAGGTGCCTATGCACTTGGTATCATTCATACTGAACATCCAGATGAGTTAATTACCGTCCGTGAAGGTTCACCTCTAGTGATTGGAGTGGGCATTGGTGAAAACTTTATTAGCTCAGATCAATTAGCATTACTTCCTGTCACCAACCGCTTTGTGTATTTAGAAGAAGGTGATATTGCACGCTTAACTCGTACTAGCATTGAAGTGTTTGTCAATGGTGAACGTGTTGAACGTCCAGTGAAGGAACTAGATGCAACCGTGAGTAATGCCTCAAAAGGTGAATATAAGCATTTCATGCTTAAGGAAATCTATGAGCAGCCTGAAGCAATTCAGCAAACCATCTCCCAAGCGCTTAATGGTAATGCGCTACGCGAAGATTTCCTTAGCCATGCGAATGCGGATTTTAGTAAAATCCAGCAAGTGCAAATTATTGCTTGTGGTACCAGTTATCATGCAGGCATGATTGCCAAATATTGGTTTGAACAATTAATCGGTGTCTCTTGCCAAATCGAGATTGCAAGTGAGTTCCGTTATCGTAACCCTGTGATTGTGGCGAATACACTATATATCTGTATTTCTCAATCAGGTGAAACTGCGGATACCTTAGCTGCGTTGCGCGAAGTTCAGAAACGCGCCAAAGCACAAGAGATTTGCATTAGCACGATGACCATCTGTAACGTTGCAACTTCATCAATGGTGCGTGAAACAGATCATCATTTGCTCACCTTGGCTGGCCCTGAAATCGGGGTTGCATCCACCAAAGCGTTTACCACGCAGTTAGCTGCATTAATGCTTTTAATTCTAAAGATCGGTCAAGTCAAACAGCAAATTACTGAAACACAATTAACCGAGATTATCAATGGATTGTGGCATTGCCCTAAAGTCATTTTAGATACCTTACAATGCGATACTGAAATTCTACGCTTATCTACGCTATTCGTTGAGAAAAACCACTGTCTATTCTTGGGTCGTGGCACACATTTCCCAATCGCATTAGAAGGTGCTTTAAAACTTAAAGAAATTTCTTATATTCATGCTGAAGGTTATGCAGCAGGTGAGCTAAAGCATGGTCCATTGGCATTGGTGGATAACGAAATGCCAGTAGTCATTTTAGCGCCTCAAGATGACATGTTGGACAAATTAAAATCAAATATGGAAGAAGTTCAAGCACGTGGCGGTGAACTATTTATATTTGCAGATCAGCATAGCGGCGTGCATGCGAAAGATCGCCAACATGTCGTTCATATTCCAGCAGTTTGCGAATGGTTAGCACCAATTGTTTACAGTATTCCTGTGCAATTATTGTCTTATCATGTTGCGGTCTTACGTGGGACGGATGTCGATCAACCACGCAATCTCGCCAAGAGCGTTACTGTAGAATAATCAGATAGATAAAAGGAGGTTTCAACACCTCCTTTTATCTTTTTTTATCTATGCTGCCCAGCTTTTAAGCCACATAGCGTGTGGCTTTATGATTCAATAAAATAATCGAATTTAAGATCACTACACCCAATATTGAAATTAAAATGAGATGCCATTCCACAAAAAATAAAGACGTTAATAAAATGGCAACATCTATTCCCATTTGTACCTTGCCAGCAGGCAACTGAAAGCGCTCTTGCAAATACAGCACCAACAAATTAATTCCACCTAAGCTAGAACGATGTCTAAATAGAATTAAAAAACTGACGCCCATCAACACATTCGCGAAAACGGTTGCATAGATCGGATGTACAGTCGAAAGCTGTACAAAGTGAGGAATGATTTCAGTAAAACCCGCCAATAAAGCGACTGCGATAAAGGTCTTGACCACCAAAGCCAGTCCCATTTTTTTATAGGCAAAATAATAAAAAGGGATATTAATCAAGAAAAATAAAATTCCGAACTGAACATCAGTAATGTAATGAATTAACAATGATAAACCCGCAGTTCCACCTGTCATGATTCCTGCTTGTTTCAACAAGATCATGGCAAAAGAAAGAATAAATGTGCCAATTAACATCGCAAGTGCATCTTCTATCTTGGAATGTTGCTCAACCACAGGCGTGACGGCACTTACCAAAGATATATTTTGCTCGGTATTCATACGGGAAAAACTCAATAGGAGAACAACACAGGGAGAGACATCTTTCAAAGAAAGATGTGGCACATTTGATCATTTTTATTTAATTTTCGCAATTTATTCTTATATTTTTATCATAAATGCAATTTATGTTCATAATAATAGATTGGGTATGTACTGCCCCATTTTAATGCAATGGTGCTTTAAGGCCTATCTAGCCATCCGAGTTGCACGTATTATAATGTGGTTACTTCGTGGCAATCCCGTTCTCTTTAAGCTTTTCTAAGACAATCGAGGTGTTTAAATTACTCACCCCAAAGTCACTTGAAGATAATGTTCCGATTAACTTGACCATGTCATCCAGATTTCGGACTGCAACTTTAAGTGCGAAGTCATAACTGCCTGTTAATTTATGAATATCTTTAACTGCAGGCTCGTGTAAAAGGAAATCAACAAATCGATCATGGGTTGCATCATTATAATTCTGCAACTTCACTTCAATAATTCCCATGATAGGCGTCGGGTCGGCACTCAAAGCAACCTGAGCATAATAACCGGTAATAATTTTTTTCTGTTCAAGTTGAATACGGCGACGTGAGCATTGAGAGGTAGATAATCCCACCAATTCAGCTAACTCTTGATTAGCCAAACGTCCATTTAACTGTAAATGATGAATAATTTTTCGGTCAAATTCATCCAGCTCTTCAATCATAAAATTCTCAATTTTCAAATCTAGATAGGCATGGGGGTAAAGTGTATAGGCGATATTCAACACTTCTCAAAAGTTTAACCTTTTGAGCCTAGTTGTCACGAGTTTCGTTAAAAATTGGTCCCGACTGGATACGAATAACGCCTTTCGCTAACATCTGCTGCCATGCCTCGGATAAAGAGCCATTCAAATCAATCGCTTTACAGGCATCTTCAATCACATAGGTTTTAAAGCCCAAATCCGCAGCATCAATTGCTGTCCACGCTACACAAAAATCTGTGGCAATTCCTACAATATACACTGTATCGATCTGATGCTCTTTGAGATAGCCATTCAATCCCGTTGGTGTTTGACGATCTGCTTCCATAAATGCAGAGTAACTATCGATATGCTGATGAACACCTTTTCGAATGATCAACTGTGCCGTTGGGATCTGTAGTTCAGAATGAAATTCAGCATCATGTGTCCCTTGAACACAATGTTTTGGCCATAGCACTTGAGTCCCATAGCTCAATTCAATTGTCTCAAAAGGCTGCTTGTTTTTATGATTATCCGCAAAAGAAATATGCTGATCTGGATGCCAATCTTGGGTCAGTACGACATGTTCAAACTGAGGAGCAAGTCGATTAATCAAGGGAATAATTTGATCCGCATCGGCAACTGCTAAGTTCCCGCCGGGTGTGAAACCATTTTGGACATCCACCACAATCAATGCAGCATTGTTCAATAATTTTGATGTTTGATGACTCACCCTCAACTCCTTACGTGAATTGTAACCCTGCTTATAGATCAGACTACACCGATCATCGCATTGATCAAAACGAAATTCGTGGAAAGATGACTTAAAGTTTTCGACAGTTTCACCAAAGCATATTGTTCTTATGTCTCCGATCAGTCATAATTTGCATAATTGTCATTCAACTTCTACTCTATTGTTGAACGGCGAATCAAAATACTGCATCCATCCCATATTCGTTTTTAATTATCTCAATCTCGGATGGAAAAATAGGATATTTTTTTAAAATGACTCAGCTAGCACAGAATATTCAAGGCTCAATTGTCGCACTCGTCACCCCTATGTTTGAAGATGGTCGCGTAGATTGGAAGAGCCTTGAGAAGCTCGTTGAGTGGCACATCCAACAAGGTACACATAGTATTGTTGCTGTTGGCACAACGGGCGAAGCGTCTACACTAAGCATGGAAGAACATACACAAGTCATCAAAGAAGTGATTCGTGTTGCCAATAAACGCATCCCGATTATTGCAGGTACAGGTGCAAACTCAACTCACGAAGCGATTGAACTCACCAAAGCAGCCAAAGAACTTGGTGCTGATGCAGCTTTGCTCGTGACACCCTATTATAATAAACCAACTCAAGAAGGCTTATATCAACACTACAAAGCGATTGCTGAAGCTGTTGATATTCCACAAATTCTTTATAATGTTCCAGGTCGTACTGGTGTTGATATGCAAAACGAAACCGTAATTCGTCTTGCTGATGTGAAAAACATTGTTGGTATTAAAGACGCAACGGGTGATGTACCACGTGGTAAAGCACTGATCGATGGCTTAAATGGTAAAATCGCTGTTTACTCTGGCGATGATGAAACCGCTTGGGAATTAATCTTGCTCGGCGCAAAAGGTAATATTTCCGTTACTGCCAATGTTGCACCTAAACAAATGAGCGACGTTTGTGAAGCAGCACTCGCTGGCGATAAAGAAAAAGCGCAAGTTTTGAATCAACAAATTGCAAATCTACACAATATTTTGTTTTGCGAATCAAACCCAATTCCTGTGAAATGGGCATTGCATGAGATGGGATATATTGGAACGGGTGTACGCCTTCCATTAACCACTTTGGCAGAACAATATCGTGAACCTCTCCGCGCTGACTTAAAAGTTGCGGGAATTATTTAATACGAGCAATTTATGATGCAATTACGTGTTGGTATAGTCCTAGTCATTTCAGCATTGAGCTTGGCTGGTTGTGGTCGCTTTGCCTTAAATAATCACTCTTTAGATTATAAAAAAGCGGAAGCACTTGAACCACTCAAATTCCCTGAAGGAGCAACGGTCAGACCATTTACACCTTTGTATCCAGCTCCAACAGTGGATCCATTAGCGATTCAACACGCACCGACTTTTGAGAATAAGACAGGCAACCGCTACGCCTTACCACGTCCTGAATCGATGCAAACGACAGCAAGTAATCCAGATGATAACGTGGTGACGCTAGGTCGACCACAACTCGTTATGGATGGAAACCGCAATCCATTACTGAAAGTGGAAGGTCCAACTGCTGAAGCATGGCAATATACCTTTGCTACATTGAATAGTCTTAACTACAAAGTGATTTCTCAAGCCAATAACGGCTATGAGGCAACAATCCAAGTTGACAATCAAACCTATGTGTTAAAGCTCTCTGCTGTTGGTTCAAACAATACCATCGCTCTATTTAAACCTGACGCCACCTTTGCAGACCAAGCGATTGCAACCGAGGTGTTAGCCCAGATTTACCAAAATTGGCCAGCCTAGTCGTTTACTAGGCATATTTTTCAAAAGGTTCCCCCATGTTAAAACAAACCTTGCTCTATACTGGTAAAGCAAAATCTGTATATGAGACAGATAACGCTGATCATCTGATTTTAGTCTTTCGTGATGATGCCTCGGCATTTAATGGCGAAAAAATTGAGCAGCTAGATCGTAAAGGCAAGGTCAACAACCGTTTTAACGCCTTTATCATGGAAAAGTTGGCTGAAGCAGGGATTGAAACCCACTTCGAAAAATTACTTTCTCCAACTGAAGTGCTGGTTAAAAAACTTCAGATGATTCCTGTTGAGTGTGTCATCCGTAACTATGCTGCTGGCTCACTCTGCCGTCGTTTAGGTGTCGAAGAAGGTAAAGAGCTTACACCGCCTACATTCGAATTGTTCTTCAAAGACGATGCTCTTGGCGATCCAATGGTCAATGAGTCTCAAGCAATCGCTTTAGGCTGGGCGACTGCTGATCAACTTGAAAAAATGAAAGAACTCACTTACCAAGTAAACGATGTGTTAAAAGCATTATTTGATGCAGGTAATATGATTCTTGTTGATTTCAAACTTGAATTTGGTGTGTTCCACGATCGCATCGTACTTGGTGATGAATTCTCTCCAGACGGTTGCCGTTTATGGGATAAAGACACCAAGAAGAAATTAGATAAAGATCGTTTCCGCCAAGGTCTAGGTGGTGTGGTTGAAGCTTATGAAGAAGTTGCGGCACGTTTAGGCATTAACTTAGATGACCTTTAAACAATGCTAAAGTAAAAAAACCAGCAAATGCTGGTTTTTTTATGGCTATTTGAAAGGGGTCTTTTCATTTTAAAATATAGATCAATCTTTCCTTGTTCTTGTTGAAAACCAACATAAAATTGACCCTATACAAACCATAAATGCGCCATACCAAAAGGATAACTCTAATGGTGTACTCAGTAGAAATGCTGCAAAAAGCGCAGAAAACACAGGAATAAAATAAGACGCACCTGCCAATAACGTTACATTGCCATGTAAAATCCCGACATTCCAAGCTGCATAACCAAAACCCATGGCCACAGCTGCCATAACCAATGAAACAGAGGATGACCAATCAAAATTTAATCCGCCTCCGCCCATCAAGAAATACTTAATCCAAAGTACAACTGCCACCAGAACAAAAAACAAAGTGATGCCATTCGCACCCTGTGCAATTCTGGCTGTCAATGTGCAATAAGCCGCCCATAACAGTGTTCCAACAAAGGCCAGACCATAGCTCAGTGGGTTGCTTTGAATATTGCCCCACATATTCGGTAAATCAAAACCTTGCTCGCCACCCAGCACCCAGCCAATCCCCAATAAAGAAATAGCAAAACCAGGAATAATTAAGACATTGGCTTTCTGCTGATTAAACAAAATTGCAGCAACCATGGTAAAGGTCGGCCAGAGATAGTTCACCATTCCCACTTCAATCGCTTGCCTGTTATTTTGGCTATATCCAATTGAAAGTGATAAACATATTTCATAGGCAACAAATAAAAAACTTCCCAAAATTAGATACGTCTTTGGAAAACTTTTTAGTTGAACCCAGCCCACAGAAAACAATAAAAATACTGATGCAAGTGTATAAATCAGCGCTGCCCCCCCTACTGCACCAAAGTGAGTACTGACATCTTTAATCAGCGCAACGATCAAACTCCAAAGCAAGATCGCAACTAATCCAATGAGTGTGGCTTTTTTTGAGTTCATTATTGTTGCTGTTGTTGCTCTTGCTGCCAACGTCGTTGCTGCAAGCGTTCAGCCTCAACCTCTCGCTTATTTAAAGCCCGCTCATAGAGCTTGGTTCCTTGTAGTTCTGGCGGCAAATACGCTTGTAACACGAAATGTTCAGGGTAATTATGAGGATACAAATAATCTAGGCCATAACCCTGCTGCTTCATGAGTTTGGTTGGCGCATTACGTAAATGTAATGGCACAGGTAAATTCGCTGTTTTTTCTGCCAGTTCTAAAGCACGATTAATTGCTAAATAAGTGCTGTTACTTTTTGGGCTGGTTGCCAAATAAACCGCACACTGTCCCAAGATAATACGCGCCTCAGGCATACCTACGGCTTGCACCGAGCGGAAACATTCACCTGCTAACAATAATGCATTTGGATTAGAGTTGCCGATATCTTCCGATGCCGCAATCAACATCCGACGCGCGATAAACACAGGATCTTCGCCGCCTTTGAGCATACGTGCCATCCAGTACAGGGTCGCGTCTGGATCACTACCGCGGATCGATTTGATAAATGCTGAAACCAAATCATAATGCTGCTCACCCGATTTATCATAACGGGCAATATTCTGTTGAGCCACTTTGACCACAATCGCATTGGTGACAACATTTTCAACATCTGCCTCAAAGGTGCTGGCAATTAAATCAATCAGATTGAGTGCCTTACGTGCATCTCCAGCAGCGAATTGAATCAGTGCATCATATTCCTCAATCTGGATAAAACGCTCTTTTAGAAACTTATCCGTTTGAATGGCTTTATTGAGTAAGGTTTGAATGGCTTCCGCATCCAAACTATTCAATGTATAGACCTGACACCGTGACAGTAATGCACTATTAACTTCAAAAGATGGATTTTCTGTGGTTGCCCCAATCAGCGTGATTTTGCCTTTTTCAACTGCATTGAGTAAGGCGTCTTGCTGCGATTTATTAAAACGGTGGATCTCATCAATGAAGACCACTGGTGTAAGTAGATCACCGCTTTCAGCAATCACCTCACGCAGCTCTTTCACCCCTGTATTGAGCGCAGATAAGCTAATGAATGGACGATCCACAGCTTGGGCCAATAACAATGCGATCGTGGTTTTCCCTACCCCTGGTGGGCCCCAAAAGATAATCGAAGGCAAATGCCCTTGATCAATCATCTGACGCAAAGGTGCATTGTCACCCAGCAAATGATCTTGTCCAATAATTTCAGACAAATCACGAGGGCGTAAACGTTCAGGTAAAGGAATATGCGTATCTGACATCATCACTGGCTTTATGCTGTTTTGTCCTAGTCTATTGTGTCTGACACAAATCTACAATTTGAATCTGCAAAACAAATGATCAGGCTATTGAGCTGCATTCTGTTTGAGAATTTGCTGCATCGCTTGATAGGTTGCGGTAATACGTGCTTCATTCGGGAAATTGGTATTGGCGAGCATCACCATACCGATTTTTTGCTGTGGAATAAAAGCAGCATACGCTCCAAAGCCATTGGTCGCCCCTGTTTTATTAAAATAGGTTGCTGGTGAAGCAATCTTCGGTTGTTTGATTGGAGTAATCGCATGACTTTCCAGTGCCATTTTGCTCGAATTGCCTTCTAACAAGGTTTCTAATTTCACAGGATAAGCATATTGCTCCCAACCCAAACCTTGTGTCATAGCACCCAGTTCAAAATAGCCCACATGGGTATGTTCAATGGCTTTACGGATAGGCTGTTGCAACTGTTGCACATTGATCTGCGCATCTAGAAACTTCAACATATCTGCACTGCTACTTTTCACACCATATGCTTCTGCATCAAACATACCTGGTGATACACGCATGGCTTGATCAGCTTTGTACCCCCATGCATATTGCGACATATATGGCTTAGGTACATTGATAAAACTTTGCGTCATGCCCAATTGAGGAAAAAGCGTTTGCTCGATCAATTCTACATAAGGTTTTTTCATGGCTAAAGCAGTCACATAACCCATCAAACCAATACTCGGATTGGAATATTGACGTGCAGCACCGATTTTTGTTTTTGATTGCCATTCTTGAAAATATCGAATCATATCCTGCTGTTTCACGACATGATCAGGAAATTGCAGCGGGAAGCCTCCAGCGTTGTATGTGCCTAAATTCAATAATGTCGCTTGATTTACGGCTGTATTTTTAAGTTCAGGAAAATACTGCGCTGGATGATCAGAGAATGACAACTGCCCTTGTGCCTGCGCATAGCCTGCCAAAGTCGCATTGAAGACCTTACTCACCGAGCCAAGTTCAAATAAGGTCTTATTGCTCACAGCTTGCTGGCTTTGTTTAGAGGCTAGCCCATAATTGACAAAATAGTGTTTACCATTCAAGGTCACTGCTACTGCCATTCCCGGTACTTTATATTGCGTCAATAAAGGCTTAAATTGCTGATCAATCACAGCTTTCACCTGTTGCTCAGTCAGGTTTTTAGCCCAAAGTATTGAACTAAAAGATAATAGTCCTGCCGCCATCAGCAATTTTTTTAAAGTTCTCGAAAAGTCGTTCGGCTTAGTCATTCATCATTTCACTTTAAGTTAAGATTTAATTTGCATTGAGCTTAAGTAGTTTTGCCTGTGGTCCATCTTCAATGACCCAAATCGATCCATCTTGAGCCTGATGTAGACCACGGATTCGTTGTTTCATATCTAAACGTTGCACTTCTTTAACAGGCTGTGTATTGAGATCTACCACAACAATAGATTTAGATGATAAACCTCCAATCAGAGCCTTTTGTCGCCATAGCGGAAATTGATCACCTGTATAAACAATCATGCTTGAAGGTGAGATTACTGGAGTCCAATCAATTTCAGGCGCTTTAAACTCGGGTCGGGTGCTATGGTCTGGGATCGGCAGGCCTGAATAGTGATTGCCATTTGAAACAATTGGATAACCGTAATTTGCACCTTTGACAATCAGATTTAGCTCATCACCACCCTCTGGGCCCATTTCAACGACCCAAAGTTGTCCTTGGGTATCAAATGCGATGCCAAGCGGATTACGATGTCCTAATGACCAAATTTCAGCGCTTACTCCACCTTGTTGACTAAATGGATTTCCCTCAGCAGGCGTACCATCTTCATTTAGTCGCAATACTTTACCCAGATTGCTCTTCATATCTTGGGCTGGATCAAATTTTTGTCTCTCCCCTGAGCTTACCCATAGTTTTCCATCTGCACCAAATACCATGCGATGTCCATAGTGCCCTTGTCCTGATACCTTTGGAACTTGTTGCCAGATCACCTTTACATCCGTGAGTTTAGGTTGTGTGGCACTGGACAAATCGAGTTTGGCGCGTGAAATAACAGCTCCATAGCCTCCTTGTCCTTTTACAGCATAACTCAGATAAATCCAGTGATTATTCGGAAAATCAGGGTGCAGAATCACATCTCCTAAACCACCTTGTCCCCCATAACTAACCGCAGGGATCCCCTCGATACTCAAGCTTTGTTTGGTCTTAGGATCGAATATCTTTAACTGACCTCTGCGTTCTGTAATGAGCAAGCGTTGATCAGGTAATGATGTGATTGCCCAAGGTTCATTAAATTGTGCAATGTTTTCTATATGGTAAGTCTGAAGACTCGCTTGTCTGCTATGTTGCGCTGTACTTTGATCTGTGGTTTTAGGATTGCTATTGTTTGTACCGCAGGCTTGTAAAAATATAAAACCACTACATAAAAGTGGGGTGACGATGTGCTTGATCATTCCTTTTCTCCCTCTTATTGTCTTTTCTCATAGTACGGGGATTTATCTGAAAAACTGCTATAAAAGTGTTGTTTTTATTATACGTGCCCATTCAACTACAAATGATCAACACCACTAACGAACCCAGCGCACAATATATTCTTCGATTTGCTCTTCATCGATTTCAGTTTCTGAAATACAACGACCTGCGACTGATTTTTTCGCATTGATCACACTTTTGCGTGAGCCTGTCACCAAATAATGCCATGAGGGTAGATTTTTACCCTCGCTTAAACGACGATAGGCACAACTTGATGGCAACCATGAAATATTTTGTAATTGTTCAAAGGTGAGTTGGATACAATCAGGAACTTGTTGTTGCCGATTAGCATAATCTGAGCATTGAGCTGTTTTACAATCTAATAACTTACATGCCACCTTAGTGTATGCCACCTCAGCTGTATCTTCATCTTCCAGTTTAATGAGACAGCACAATCCACAACCATCACACAAAGCTTCCCATTCCGCTTGATTGAGCTGATCAAGCGAATATTGTTTCCAAAAGTTGGGGCGTAGCACAGTGGACATCATGATGTTTTCAATTTCAAACGAGCAATCCATTATAGCATTTTTGTGTCACATTCTTTATTTAAACAACACATTTCACCTATTGAACAGCGCGTGATCGAACATTAGCACCACAGAAAAACAATATAAGGATTAAAAAATATACAATAGGATAGATAGAGAAATAACTAAAAATAGGAGAATACAACATGTTCCGTTGGGCAATTATTTTTGCTGTGATTGCATTAATTGCGAGTTTACTTGGCTTTGGTGGTGTTGCAGGTTTATCCAAAGACTTTGCCGTTATCTTGTTGATTATCGCAGCAATCCTAGCAGTGGTGGGTTTTTTATCTCGCGGTAAGGTTTAAGTTTATTCATCCTGCAATCAAAAGAAGAATCGAAAGATTCTTCTTTTTTTTCACTAAAAATCCAGTTACCAAGAGACTCATTTTTGTTGTTTTAAGATGCCATCAATTACAATATTTTATGTTTTAATCGATACGTTTTAAAAAAAGACTAGGACTTTAAAATGAGCTCTCAAATTATAACTCGTGAAATTGAATATACCGCTCCAGATGGTCAACGCTTAATTGGTTATTTTGCAACACCACATACAGATCAGCCGATTGCAGGTGTCATTGTTGCACCTGAATGGTGGGGTCGTAACGAATATACTGAACAACGCGCACGTGAGCTTGCAGAACATGGTTTTTCTGCCTTAGCAATCGATATGTATGGTGATAAAAAAGTCACCACTGCTGTACCGCAAGCCTCAGAGTGGATGAATCAGACCTTTGAACAACCAGATACGATTGTCAATCGTGCGAAAGCAGGGTTAGCAACCTTAGCAGCTCAACCCGAAGTCAATGCCGAAAAACTAGCAGCTATTGGCTTTTGCTATGGTGGTAAGGTTGTACTTGATTTAGCTCGCTCTGGTGCAGATATCAAAGCAGTTGCCACCTTCCATGCCGTATTAGCAACAAGTACACCAGCACAAAAAGATCAGATCAAAGCTGAAATTTTAGTTTTACATGGTGAGCTTGATAGCATGGTCACCTTAGATAACGTCGCGAGTTTCCGTCAAGAAATGCATGATGCTGAGGTCAGCCATGAAGTCATCATTTTCGAAGATGCTAAACATGGATTCAGCAATCCTCTCGCGGATGAACGTGCGAAGGCGAATAATGTTGACCTCGGTTATAATGCAGAAGCAGAACGCCAAGGTCTTGAAGCCATGTATGAGTTGTTAGATAAGCATTTAAAGTGATTAAAAAAACTATCTCGAAAATCCATAAATATGGAATTAAATGAATATCTCGTTTGTTTAATTCCGAACAATTTCGACTAGTGCAAGGCGACAAGGATGCCGCCTTTGCACAAGCAAATATGAGTAAGGATTGAATAACAAATTTGTTTGTATGCACCAACTCCTCTCTGCTTTTCCGCTATACTAGCCCTCTGCTTTTGATTGTTCTGATTCATGTCTGATTTTTCATTTTCTGATGCACTGCTCGCTTGGTACGACCAACATGGTCGTCATGATCTGCCTTGGCAAATTGCAGATGATCCTTATAAAGTCTGGGTATCAGAAATCATGTTGCAGCAGACACAAGTCAAAACGGTATTGCAATATTTTGATCGTTTTATCGAACGCTTTCCTACCGTACAAGACTTAGGACAAGCCAGTTGGGATGACGTTGCACCTTATTGGGCAGGACTTGGGTATTACGCAAGAGCAAGAAACCTACATAAAGCAGCAGGTATCGTCAGTCAGCGAGGCAAATTCCCTGAAATATTAGAACAATGGATTGAACTTCCAGGAATTGGACGTTCCACAGCTGGCGCACTGATGTCACTCGGCTTACGTCAATATGGCGTCATTATGGATGGCAACGTGAAACGTGTTTTAGCACGTTTTTTTGCGATTGAAGATGATCTATCTAAACCACAACATGAACGTGCTTTATGGCAAATTGCAGAGGATCTATGCCCTCAACAACGCAATCATGACTACACACAAGCCATCATGGATTTAGGTGCGACTGTTTGCACGCCCAAAAAACCATTATGTTTATATTGTCCAATGCAACAACACTGTCAGGCCTATCAACAAGGATTAGAACAAGAGCTTCCATTTAAGAAAGCTAAAAAGCCTGTTCCGATTAAAACAGCCCATGTTTTGCTCATACAATCAGGTGATCAATGGCTATGGCAGCAAAGAGAAGCACAAGGTTTGTGGGGAGGATTATACTGCCTACCTATTATTGAGCAAGCAACCGAATTACAACAGATTGAGCAACACTTTAAACTACAAGCTCAAGTATCATCATTGCAGATTAGCCATAGCTTTACCCACTTTACATGGTTGCTAGAAGGAAAAGTGTTCCACGTGGAACATGATCAAAAAGAACAACTCAGTATTGAGTTGAATGGACACTGGCTTAGCCCAGATCAAGCCATAGCCAAAGGGATCCCTACTGCAATGAAGAAAATGATCAAGGCCGCAGATGCCTAAATAAGATTAAGTCATTATGAGTGTTAGCGCTGTGTTTAGTCGTTCCAACTTTCTATAAAAATGCAAGGAGCCAGTATGCATCATTCAATCCGCTATGCCCTTCTCGGTGTATTGACGATCTTACTCTCAGCATGTGCCAGCACACCTCAAAAACCAACACCGCTACCAAATACCCAAGTCAACAAACTACAAAATATGCGCCTCGATAGCCGATTACCAATACCGGTCAAAGGTATCAGTCGAAGTGCGTTGAGCGACACGTGGGGAGCTGCTCGTAGCCAAGGTCGTCGTCACGAAGGAATTGACATCATGGCAGCACGAGGAACGAAGGTGTATAGTGCAACTGACGGGCTCGTCGCAGACTTACGCAACAACAATCTGGGTGGAAAAGTGGTCTGGATTTTGGGGCCATCAGGATCATGGCACTACTATGCACATCTAGATCGTCATAAACGTGGGCTCAATGTCGGTGATTATGTTCGCAAAGGCGAGCACATTGGATATGTGGGAAATACAGGCAATGCACGCCATACAGCTCCACATCTACACTATGGTATTTATTTAAATGGCAAAGGGCGTGGCGCAGTCAATCCATTCCCTTATTTACGTTAGGAACACACAATGTCAGAAGCATTGATCGAACGACTGGTTGAATTTGCAGAGTCAGGGAATCAACAAAAAATCATTCTCAATGGAACCAGTTATCAAGGCTGGATCATGGAGATTACCGAAGATGCACTGCTAATCAGTACAGGTTTTGCAGATAAATCAGGTAAAGACTTTTGGCTAAAGTTTAATGATTTGGATAGTGCCACACTGTATTATTGGGATAATCATAGTGATGAGTGGGTTGAATTCAAACTCTAAAATTCACAGTATCAGGAGCAACAGATATGACGATTCAACGCTGTGGTTGGTGCTCTAACGACCCTTTGTATATAGCTTACCATGATGAAGAATGGGGCAAGGCTGAACATGATGAAGCACGTTTATTTGAAATGCTTTGCCTTGAAGGTCAACAAGCTGGCTTATCATGGATTACTGTTCTAAAAAAACGTGAATGTTATCGTACCCATTTTTTTCAATATCCAGTTGCACACATCGCAGCACTCACCGATGATCAACTAGAAAATAAGCTCAATGATTCAGGATTAATCCGTCATATCGGTAAACTCAAAGCCATTCGAGACAATGCGATCGCATGGCAAAAACTCAAAGATGAAGTTCAAGATGTTTCCGCTTGGTTTTGGAACTTCGTCAATCATCAAGCACCAAACAACGATGTGATGCATTATCGTGAAGCACCTGCTCAAACAGAAATCAGTCAAATACTTTCCAAAACACTAAAAAAGCGTGGTTTCAAATTTGTTGGGCCAACCACCTGCTATGCCTTCATGCAAGCGGTAGGTATGGTCAATGACCATGAAAACCATTGTCATTTTAAATAAAACGATCCCCTCCAAAGGAGTCCTTTCATGAGCAATAATCAAATTCGCGCTTATGCAGCGATGCAAGCAGGTGAACAGCTGGTTCCTTACCAATTTGATGCAGGTGAATTACAAGCCCATCAGGTGGAAGTCAAAGTTGAATACTGTGGTTTATGTCATTCTGATCTTTCAGTCATCAACAATGATTGGCGTTCTTCAACCTACCCTGTCATTGCTGGTCACGAAATCATTGGCACAATCACGGCGCTCGGCACGGAAGCAAAGGGGCTCAAACTGGGTCAACGTGTTGGGATCGGTTGGACAGCTGAAAGTTGCCAAGCATGTGATCCGTGTATTGGAGGCAATCAGGTGCTCTGTACAGGTGAAAACGTGGCAACCATCGTGGGTCATGCGGGGGGCTTTGCAGAAAAAGTACGGGCTGGTTGGCAATGGGTTATTCCTCTACCCGATGATTTAGCGCCTGAAAGTGCGGGTCCACTCCTTTGTGGTGGGATTACCGTGTTTGATCCATTACTTAAACATAAAATCCAAGCCACACATCATGTCGGTGTGATCGGTATTGGTGGCTTAGGTCATATCGCAATTAAACTGCTCAAAGCTTGGGGTTGTGAAATCACCGCGTTTAGTTCTAATCCAGAAAAAACGGACGAACTTAAAGCAATGGGCGCAGATCATGTCGTGAATAGTCGTGATGCTCAAGCGATTAAAGCACAACGTGGTAAGTTTGATTTATTATTAAGTACGGTCAATGTCACACTGAATTGGCAAGCCTATTTGAGTACCCTTGCACCCCATGGCAGTCTCCATTTCTTAGGTCTTACTTTAGAGCCAGTTCCTGTTTCAGTCGGTGCGCTCATTGATGGTGCCAAATCTGTCACAGGCTCTCCAACAGGTTCTCCTTTGGCATTACGTCAGCTTTTAAAGTTTGCTGCACGTAAAAATATTGCACCACAAATTGAACTATATCCTATGTCACAACTTAATGAAGCCATTGAGCGACTTCATTCTGGTCAAGCCCGCTATCGGATTGTTCTCAAAGCTGATTTTGATTAGGCTGAAGACGAGTCTAAGCTCTGTTTTACCCAATCCGCCAATTGCTGAATCGCTTGGCGGATTTCTTGTGTAAAAGCATGCCCCGCATTTAAACGGATAAAATGCCGATAGCGCTGATCTTCACCAAATACTTCACCCGGTACAATATTGATACCTTTAGCTTGTGCGAGATAATATAGATCAAGCCCTGTAATCGTGTCAGGCAGCTGCATCCATAAAGCATAGCCTCCTTGTGATTGACTTAATGCAATCGGAATCCCCTGAAAAGTTTCTAAAATACAGGCACGATACTGTTCCACCTGCTGCATGAGCTTGGGTCTTAATTGATCTAAATGTTCTCTATAACCACGACTATAGATAAAATCAGCCAAACCAAGCTGTAAAGGCGTATTCACACCAACGTTATTTGCCAATAATTGGGGGCGTAAGGATTCAAGTTGTTGCCCCAAACAGAACCAACCAACTCGATAAGCACTGGATAATGACTTTGAAACTGATGCACACCAGACCACATAGCCCTGTTGATCCCAATAACGAATCGGTAATGGGCGTTCCTTCTGGAAACTACACTCCGCATAAATATCATCTTCAATAATGAAACATTGATACTGCTGCGCCAGTTCAGCAATCCGTTGTTTCTGCTGGTTACTGAGACAATATCCTAACGGATTTTGATAGTTTGCCGTCAATAAACACAGTTTGGCACTGCCCTGCTGCATAAAATGCTCTAAGCGTTCCAGATCTATTCCCTGATGGTCTGCGGGGATTTCAATAATTTTACGTTTTAAACTGGCCAGCATTTGTAGCTGACCATTAAAGGTCGGGGTCGGAATCAGAATACTATCGCCCTCTTTGCTCATTTGCTGGATCAGTAGCGAAATCGCAGGCAAACAGCCATTGCTAATAAAAATATCCTCTGCCGCAATATAAATCCCATCCTCACGCCAATGATCCGCAAGCGCCTGTCTCAACACGTGATGCCCTTGTTTATTGCAATACAGAAAATCTTCAGGCTGGCAATGCTTCAACGCCCGTTGCAAAGAACGGCGCAACCCATCAACAGGAATGAGATGAGGTGAAAGTTGTATTGCCCCGAGTGGTGTCAAATGGCTTTGAATGGAGGCAGTTTGAATCTGATTTTGTAGATCAAAATTGGAAACTTGTCGTGGCATCGATTCAAACTGAGGACTGTCAGGAGCAGGACTTTGATACTGTCTAGAGCTAACAAAATAACCTGACTTGGCTTTGACATAAATCAGCCCTTTTGCTTCCAACAACTCATAGCATTGTTGTGCCGTACTCAAACTGATCTCTTGCTGACGTGCAAACTCACGTAAAGAGCTGAGCTTCTGCTGTGGTTGCAGCTCATGGTGATAAATCTTATGTGCCAACTGTTCGGCGAGACGCTGATATTGAAAAGTCATTCTGTACTGCTTTTTTAAAAATTTCTGTATCTGTATTGGTTTATACAACACTATTAAGCTATAAAAATCAACTACAGGAGGATAAGGCAATGAAAAATAAACTCTTATTTATAGTATGTAGCGTCCTATTTACTGGCTGCCAATTTACCGACCAGACCGTTTATCAACAGCAACAGATCTGTAAAAGACTTGCTGAGGGGTATTTAACCACTCAAAACCAACAAATGTATGAGTTTTGGAAACTTGAACAAAACCCAACACAAGGGCAGCAACATACAATCAAGTTGACCTATAAAAAACCCAATGAAAATGGACTGATTTTATCAGGTCTGCTTTTGCCAACCGTTGAGTTGGAGTGTACTTTAGAACAGCAACAGATTATGGTGTCGCTCATTCAGGCAGCAGGTAAACAAGTCCGTGTTTTAGAGGTTCAACTACCCGATGCAACTAACGACATACCGAGAAACCTTGTTCAAGTTGCTCAGTCAAAAATTCGATAAATAGGCGGACTCGTTTGGGTAAATGTTCTTGTTGATAATAAACCGCATGGATGCGTTGATAAGAATGTTCGATTTGGTCTTCAAACAAAGCCACCAAGCGACCCTCTTCTAAATCTTTCCAGATTTCAAACTCAGATAATCGGGCGATACCTAAACCACGTAAACATAATTGTCGTACCGTTTCTCCACTCGACGCTTTAATACTCGATTGCGCCACAAAGTATTCACCATCGATTTTTATCGGCCATTTATTGATATAAAGTGGACGAGTAAAACCAATCACATCATGCATCGCCAGTTGTTGCGGATGTCGTGGCGTACCACGCTGAGCAAGGTATGCAGGGCTAGCAACGATATATAAACGGCTTTGACACACCAATTTGGCATGCAAACTTGAATCATGCAACTCACCGAAACGAAACGCGACATCGGTTTTATGTTCAAGTAAATCAATCACCTGATCATTACTATTTAACTCAATCTCGATATTTGGGTAGCGTTGATGAAATAACTGCATTAACGGTGCAATCACATGCAAGATAAAGGGTACGGCTGAATCTACTCGAATGATGCCAGACGTATCCTGATCAGATCGAAGTAAGGCTTCTTCGGCTGCGTTGAGATCATTGAGAATTTTACGCGCGTGATTTAAAAACTGTTGACCTTCCTGCGTTAATTTTAATTTCCGCGTCGTACGCTCGAGTAAAGTAACATCTAATTTTGATTCTAAACGACTGAGCGAACGACTGAGTCCGGATGCAGTTTGTCCTAACCGCTCTGCTGCAGCAACAAAAGAACCTGTATCGACAATGGTAATAAAAGCCAGTAGTTCTTCAATACTTGATTTCATAGCGGATCATTATTGATATTGAGTCAACTATATTTTGCAAATTCATCTATTTTTTAGCAACAATAATCGTCGCACAATCACATCATCAACAAAATAGGCTCAATCGAGCACAACAAGATGAGGTGAAGCATGCATATCCCACAGTTTGGTTTAGGTACTTTCCGTCTTAAAGATCAAGTGGTGATTGATTCTGTTAAAACGGCGTTGGAAGTCGGTTATCGTGCAATTGATACAGCACAAATTTATGAGAATGAAGCTGCAGTCGGACAAGCGATTGCCGAAAGTGGTGTTGCACGCCAAGATTTATTTTTAACCACAAAAATTTGGGTTGATCACTTTGCAGAAGATAAATTGATCCCAAGCTTAAAAGACAGCTTACAGAAACTTCGCACTGATGCGGTCGACCTTACCTTGATTCACTGGCCCGCACCACAATTGGGTGTATCCATTCCAGCAGTGATGCAGTTGCTATTAGAAGCAAAACAACAAGGTTTGACTCAGCAAATAGGGATCTCGAACTTTAATATTGCCTTAACCCAGCAAGCGATTGACACCATTGGTGCCGAACACATTGCGACCAATCAAATTGAATTAAGTCCTTATCTACAAAATCTGAAGCTTGCGAATTATCTAACTCAGCAACACATTGATGTGACTTCTTACATGACGCTTGCCTATGGCAAAGTCCTGAATGATCCAACCTTGCTTGAAATCGCAGCACAACATCAAGCAACCACCGCACAAGTTGCATTGGCTTGGGCTTTACAGCAGGGTTATGCCGTGATCCCTTCTTCAACCAAACGTGAAAATTTAATCAGTAACTTAAAAGCACAAGATCTAACGCTGAGTTCTGAAGAAATGCAATTGATTGCTCAGCTTGAACGTAATGGTCGTGAAGTCAATCCTGAACAATGGGCACCTGAATGGGATCAATAATATGAACCGTCACGTTCATTTTACTTTGCTCGCGCTAGCGATTGGTGCATTTGCAATAGGTACAACCGAATTCTCCCCTATGGGACTATTGCCTAATATTGCCAACGATCTAGGGGTATCCATCCCCAGTGCAGGTCTACTCATCACAGGTTATGCATTAGGTGTCATGATATGCGCTCCTATCATGACTCTCTGGTTTGGTGGCTATGCGCGCCGCAATGCACTCATTCTGTTGATGGCGATTTTTACCATTGGAAATCTTATAGCAGCCTTTGCACCCAGCTATATGAGTTTAATGGGGGCGCGGTTGATTACCAGCTTGAACCACGGTGCATTTTTTGGAATTGGATCAGTGGTTGCCGCAAGTGTCGTTCCTGCAAATAAACAAGCCAGTGCGGTTGCAAGCATGTTTATGGGGCTGACCATTGCAAATATCGGCGGTGTACCACTTGCCACATGGGTAGGACAAAATATTGGTTGGCGCATGTCATTTCTTGCGATTTCAGCGCTCGGTCTGATTACCATGCTGGCGCTGTGGAAAGCCCTACCCGTCGGTTCGGTCGGGCAAAAGCCCAATATAAAAATGGAACTGAAAGTCCTCACCCGTTTACCTGTGGTATTAGCACTGCTCACCACTGTATTCGGGGCTTCAGCAATGTTTACCCTCTACACTTACATTGCCCCGAGCTTGGTCGAATTTACCCATGCGTCACCGAGCTTTATCACCATGATGTTGGTCTTGATTGGAATTGGTTTCTCTCTTGGCAATCATTTTGGAGGAAAATTTGCAGATGTATCGATGGATAAAACGCTGATCGGATTCTTAGGATTACTGATTGGCTTAATGGTGATTTTCCCAATCTTGGCTCAAACACAGTTAGGGGCAGCGATTGGTTTAGTACTTTGGGGTACTGCAGCCTTTGCAATCGTACCACCGCTTCAAATGCGTGTGATGTCTGTTGCACGAGAGGCTTCTGGACTCGCTTCCTCAGTCAATATCGGCGCATTTAACTTGGGCAACGCCATCGGTGCAGCAGCAGGAGGTGCCGTCTTAAGTTTGGGTTTAAATTATGCTGCAGTTTCAATGATTGGAGCAGTGCTAGCTGCGATTGGATTAGTTTTAGTTTTCATCCAAATAAAATTAGCCACTAAAAAAAATACGCGGTATCAACAGTGTTCTCAAACTTAAACGAGTAAAAGCCTGATGTAAAATCAGGCTTTTTATTATGATTATTTTAGCAAATCCGGTAATGTCGGTTGCTTATATAAAGGGTTTTGTACTTCTTTTTTCATTTTCATCAGCATCTGATAAGGCTGCTGTTGTACAAACATATTCACAAAACTTAATGGAATTGCACCTGCTGGATCAGCATAACCACGGGTTGAAACTTTCACTTTGTTGTCAGCCACTTTTTGGAAAATCCAATCCCCTTCATAACGACTCAAACGAATAATATCGGGTTGCACTGGATAATCATGCTTAATTGCCTGATTTTTGATACTAATACTGCCATCCGCATTCTTATTCATTTTTCCTTTAATCACCACATCACGATCTTTTAGCGGAAATGGAAAATCCAAAACCATATATAAGATGAACTCACCTTTTTGATCGTCTCGTGATAACAATTGCGCTTTGCCTACGTAGGGTACCCATTGTGGTGTGCGTTCAACATCCAATACCACAGCCACAGCACGTTCTAATGGCACATCAAAAGTGGTTTCTGCTTTGTATTGAATGACTGGATTATTTTCTGTTTGATAGGTCCAAACTTTAATGTCATTACGGTGTAAACTGAGTTTAGGCGCTGTTGCAGCACTGGCGACTAGACTCGCGGTACTAAGTAACGCAGCAAGAACGATATATTTTTTTTTCATGTCATGCTCAATTCTTTTCATCATTACTCGAGCTTGTATCGCCTAAAGATCGACATTACAAGCTCTTTTATCACGTAATATTTAAGGTTTTATACTTCAATTTCATTAAAACCCAAAACATCCTTCATATCATATTTTTGAGCTTTACGTCCTACTACCCATGCAGCAGCACGTACCGCACCTGAAGCAAAGTTCATACGATTTGTAGCTTTGTGTGTCACTTCAACACGCTCACCCTCGCCAATAAACATCACCGTATGCTCACCCACGATATCACCACCACGAATGGTTTCAAAGCCAATCGTTTGACGATCACGAGGTCCTGTATAACCTTCACGGCCATAAACCGCTACTTCTTTTAAGTTACGACCTAAAGTATCGGCAATCGCCTCACCCATCATAAAGGCTGTGCCTGATGGTGCATCTACTTTGTGACGGTGGTGGGCTTCAATAATTTCGATATCAACCGTATCACCGAATACCTTTGCAGCCAACTCAAGTAATTTAATTGATACATTTATACCAACTGAATAATTTGCAGCATATACGACTGGGGTATGTGTTGCAGTTTCATCTAAAAATGCCTTTTGCTCATCCGACATGCCTGTGGTCCCAATCACCATCGCCACACCGGCTTCACGACAAAGCTTTAAATGCTGTTCAGTCGCAACAGGTGCAGTAAAGTCAATCACCACATCACAGTCTTTCAGCACTTCACTCAAACTTCCCACAACTTTGACACCGATGTTGCCAATGCCTGCAAGCTCACCCGCATCTGCACCAACCAAGCTGCTTTCAGGACGCTCTACTGCTGCGGCAAGTTGATAGCCAGCCTGTTGTACTGCTTGAATCAGAATACGCCCCATGCGTCCGCCTGCACCCAAGATCCCAATGCGTGGAGAAGTTGACATAATATTTCCCAGTCTTTTATTTAAACAATCCTGCTACTATAGCAAAACTCTCACATTCCGCTAAAAAATTCCCATAAAAAAACCTGCCGAAGCAGGTTTTTTTGTTGATGCCGATTAATCAAATAGGCGATCAAAGAATGATTTTTTCTTTGGCGACGATGCATGACCATCTCCATCCAAAGATGCTTGTAATTCTTTTAATAACTCACGCTGACGACTGGTTAAGTTCACAGGCGTTTCAATAACGATACGACATAGTAAATCACCAACCATGCTACTACGTACTGGACGGACACCTTTACCACGTAGGCGGAACAGTTTACCTGTTTGCGTACCTTCAGGAATCTTCAAGCTGACGCGCCCTTCAAGCGTTGGAATTTCAATTTCTTTACCTAAAGCAGCATCGGCAATACTAACAGGCACATCCATATAAAGATCTGCACCATCACGCTGGAAGATTTCGTGTTCACGCACGACAACTTCTACATATAAATCACCAGACTGACCATCGCGAATCGCCTCACCTTTACCCGTCAAGCGTACGCGATCTCCATTATCCACACCCGCTGGAATGGTGACTTCAAGTGTTTGTTGACGGTCTGCTACCCCTGAACCATGACAGGTATTACATGGGTTCTTAATGATTTTTCCTTGTCCACGACAAGTACTACAAGTTTGCTGAACCGAGAAGAAACCCTGTTGCATACGGATTTGACCCGTACCGTGACATGTACGACAGGTTTCAACGTCATTTGGATTTTTCGAACCTTTACCATCACAGGTTTCGCATGGTGCAGGTGCAGTAAAGGTAATGGTCTTTTTCACCCCTTTTACCGCTTCTTCGAGCGTCAGTTCCATCACATAGCGGAGATCTGAACCACGACGTTGACGTTGTTGTTGACGACCGCCACCACCGAAAGCACCACCGAAAATATCACCAAACTGGCTAAAAATATCTTCTGCGCTAAAACCGCCACCGAAGCCACCGCCGCCACCAAAGCCGCCTTCAAAAGCACTGTGCCCAGCACGATCGTACATACTACGCTTTTCGCTATCGGAAAGTACTTCGTATGCTTCCGATGCTTCTTTGAATTTTTCTTCTGCTTCAGCGTTGTCAGGATTTCGATCTGGATGATACTTCATCGCCAACTTACGATAGGCTTTCTTGATCTCATCATCACTTGCGGTTTTCGAAACGCCTAAAACCTCATAATAATCACGTTTAGCCATGGTTGGCGATGCTCCTCACGGAATGTATTTAAATCTAAAAAACATAAAATAGGCTCTGCTGGCATTTTATTTATAAAAGCCAACAGAGCCTTAATAAGGACGATCTTATCTATTTACAAGGGTAATTCCGATAAAAAAACAATAAATTTAGAAAACTGCCTTGTTTCTAAAATACTTAGCGATGCCTTTTAACCACGCATTGAGTAAAAATAGCCATGCAATTGCACTAAATATCACACCAGCAACCGTCAAGGCAGTTACCCAAAGTGTGCTGTCCCATGCAAAGAAGAACAATGGAATAAACCACAAAGCAGCAAAAAAAGCCATTATGATGAATAACAGCACATTACGCATAATCCAGAGTGCGTGCGCATGAATCCATACCTCTGCATCATCCACAACAGCAACTTTTCGCGCTAATACATAGGCGAAGGCCGCAAATACGATTGTAAACAATGCAAGAAACATGAACACGTAAGAAATCGCCACGTAACGGCGATGCTGCTCAACCTTATCTTGCCCCATGCTTGATATCACCTCATTCATCACATTTTGCCAAATCGACTATGCAATGGGATTCCATTATTTTTTAATATTAAAATATAGGTGCTACTATATTGAAATTTTCAATATTTCGCACCTCTATTCGCAAAAAAATTATGTGCTAGGTGTTGCTTTCTTAACCTTAAACCATGTTGCATAGAGTGCAGGAAGGAAAAATAAGGTGAGTAATGTTGCAACAATCAATCCCCCCATAATCGCCACCGCCATCGGCCCGAAGAAAATACTGCGGGAGAGCGGAATCATTGCTAACACTGCGGCAAGTGCGGTTAACACAATTGGACGAAAACGACGCATAGTTGCATCAATCACTGCGTCCCAAGCTGCTTGTCCTGCTCGGATATCCTGTTCAATTTGGTCAATCAGAATCAGCGAGTTACGCATAATCATACCAGACAGCGCAATTGTTCCTAGCATGGCCACAAAACCAAAAGGTTTATTGAACAATAATAAGAACGCGACAACTCCGATTAAACCCAGAGGTGCTGTCAGCAATACAATCGTTGCTCGAGACATACTACGGAGTTGGATCATTAACAACGTCATCACCACGACTAAGAATAATGGCATACCGGCATTGACAGAACTCTGACCTCGTGCCGACTCTTCAACCGTTCCGCCCACTTCAAGTAGATAACCACTTGGAAGATCCTCACGCAAAGTTTGCATCTGATCCGCCAATTGTTGAACCACGGTGGCTGGTTGAAGTTGTGTGCGGATATCTGCTCTCACAGTAATGGTGGGTAAACGGTTACGATGCCAAATGAGACCTTCCTCAAAACGTGATTCAATCTGGGCAATTTGCGCCAAGGGCACCGTCGTCCCTTTGCTGGTCGGTACGGCTAAACTGGCTAAAGAGGCAACTTCAGCACGTTCCGTCTCATCACCACGTAAACGAATTTCAATCAATTCACGTTTCTCACGATACTGATTCATGACAGCCCCAGTCACCGAAGCATTGAGGAAGTTTGCCAAATCGACACTACTCACTCCCATCTGACGCGCACGATCTTGATCAATCTCGATTGCAATAATCTTACTCGGCTCTCCCCAATCCAGATGCACGTTGGTGGTATTTGGGTCCTCACCCACCACTCGTGCAACTTTTTGTGCCCATTGACGTACGGTTGCTAAATCCTCACCTGAAACTCGATATTGCAATGGATACCCCACAGGTGGACCATTTTCTAACAATGAAACACGCGTCCGCACTTGTGGCAGCAATTGCTTAATCTGTTGCTCTAAGGAATGACGAATTTCATCTCGATCATCCAAAGATGAAGCCAAAACGACAAATTGCGCAAAGCTCGCCTGCGGGAGTTGTTGATCTAAAGGCAAATAGAAACGAGGTGAGCCTGTTCCCACATAAGCCACATAATTATCAATTCCCTCTTGCTTGGCCAAGAACTGCTCTACTTTTTGTACAGCTTGCTCAGTCGCCGTCAGAGATGCACCTTCTTCAAGTTTTAAATCCACTAAAATTTCAGCGCGGTTAGAGGGTGGAAAGAATTGCTGTGGCACAAACTTAAACATCATTACTGAAAGTACGAATATGCCAACCGTCGTCGCAATGACCGTCTTGCGATAGGTAATACAGATTTCTACAGCCCGACGGAAAGACTGATAAAACTTGGTTTGATAGGGATCATGATGTGCACCATGCGCCTGTACGACTGGTGCAGGCTGCTTACGTAATCGTGCCCACAAACGTAGATACCATGCTGCCTTTTGCTGTTGCTTGCTAAAATCAGGTAATAATTTTTCACCCAAGTACGGTACAAATAATACCGCTGCAATCCAAGACACTACTAAGGCAATCGTCACCACTTGGAAAATCGAACGGGTATATTCACCTGTTCCCGATTGTGCGGTTGCAATCGGTAAAAAACCTGCTGCGGTAATCAATGTCCCCGTTAGCATCGGAAAGGCGGTGGTCTGCCATGCAAAACCCGCTGCTTTGAGTCTGCTGTAGCCCTGCTCCATCTTAATCGCCATCATTTCAACGGCGATAATGGCATCATCGACCAACAAGCCAAGCGCGAGAATCAGCGCCCCTAGCGAGATCTTATGCAACCCGACATCAAATAGGCTCATGCCCGCAAATGTCATGGCCAACACCAGCGGAATTGACAACGCCACCACCAGTCCAGTGCGAAAACCCAAAGAGAAAAAGCTCACCAATAACACGATGATTACGGCTTCGGCCAATACTTTTAAAAACTCTTGGATACTGCGTTTTACTGCGACAGGTTGATCAGAGACTTTTTGCAGTTTCATCCCGAGGGGTAAACTTTTTTGTAGGCGGGTAAATTCGGTTTCAAGGTTTTTGCCCAGAGCAATAATGTCTCCGCCTTTACGCATCGAGACAGCAATACCGATCCCATTTTCACCCATAAAGCGCATACGTGGCTGGGCAGGCTCGCTAAAACCACGATATACCTCGGCGACATCACCCAATTGAATGGTTTTGTCCCCGACCAACAACGGCATTTTTCTAAGCTCATCCACACTATGTAGATGCCCACTGACACGAATCTGAATACGATCTGTGCCTGTTTCAAAGAAACCCGCACTGGCCATGTCATTTTGTTTTTGTATCGCTTCTTGTATGGCGGTAACTGGAACCCCCAGCTGCACTGCCTTAGTATTTGACAGCTCAATCCAAATCTTTTGATCTTGCAAGCCGACTAAGTTGACTTTGCTCACATCTTTGACGCGTTGCAGTTGTAATTGCAAACGATCGGCATATTCTTTCATCACCGCATAGTCAAAATCCTTGCCTGTCAGCACATAAATATTGCCAAACGTATCGCCGAACTCATCATTGAAAAATGGTCCTTGCACCCCATTTGGCAACTCAGCGCGAATATCATTAACCTTTTTACGGACGTTATACCAAACGTCAGGAATTTGTTTTGATGGCAAAGAGTCTTTTGCCACAAAGGTGACCAATGACTCTCCTGGACGTGAGTACGCCATAATGCGGTCATATTGACCTGTGGTCATCAGCTCTTTTTCGATTCGATCTGTAACCAGCGTCGAAACTTCTTTTGCGGTTGCCCCTGGCCAGAAGGTTTGCACCACCATCACTTTAAACGTGAATGGTGGATCTTCACTTTGAGAGAGTTTTGAATAAGACATTATGCCAATAATGCCCAATATCAACATGAAGTAGAGCACAATACCTTTATTGTTGAGTGCCCACTCTGAAAGGTTAAATTTCATGCTTAACCTCCCGTTTTAACAAGAACTTCACGATTTTCACGGTCGATTGGATGGATTTTTTGTTGCTCACGTAACAAATGTACCCCTCCAACGACAACCCAATCGGTTGCCTTCAAACCAGAAATAACGGGCACCCTGTCACGTGCATAAGCACCTAAAGTCACAGGAACTTTACGTAATGTTTTATCCGTATTGACCACCCAGACATAGGCCTGTTGATCTGTCGCGGTAACACTCGATAAAGGTACACTCAATACATCATTTTCATTCGATACAAAGAATACGCGAGCACTTTGACCTAACTGGATACTGGACTGACCTTCGAGCAAGGAAACTTTGACGGTGAAAGTACGGGATTGATCTGCTGCTGGTGATACTTCACGCACCTTTGCAGCAAAACGAGCATCGGGTTGTGACCATAAAGTTACCCATGCAGGTTGCCCAACTTTGATTGCACTGACCGCTTGCTCAGGCACGCCAAAGACAACTTCTCGTTCGCCATCAATTGCCAATTGATATGCTGCTTGTCCCGCAGCCACCACTTGTCCAACCTCAATTTGACGCTGAGTAATCACCCCTTTCTTATTGGAGATCAGTTGATTATAACCAGTTTGATTTGCAGAAACTTGGTAGTTAGAACGTGCTTGCTGCAGATTTGCTTGAGCAGATTCATATTGATTTTTCACGGCATCAAACTGTGAACGGCTCACCGCATTGACAGGTAACAATTGCTGATATCGTTGGTATTCTTCCGTAGCAATTTTGGCTGCGGCCTCAGCACTTTGTAATTGTGCCTTCGCTGCATTCATTTGCAATTGAGCATCTTTTACATCAAGTTTAGCCAAGACTTGCCCAACATTGACTCGATCACCCACCTCAACATACCGCTCCGTCACCTGTCCCCCGACACGAAACGCCAAAGCAGTTTGCTGTCTTGCTTGTACATCACCTGCATAACTTTTTTGATCTGTGTGATTACGACTCGGTTGCGTCACCATGACATAAGGAATTTCCTCGGTTTTAGGAAGCTCTTTTTGGCATGCTGATAAAGTGACACTGCTGAGTACGAGCAACCCCACAATGACATGATTTAGCAAATTCATCTTTTTTCGCTCTTATTCAAATAGATTTTTTAAGGCACAATAAGTTTATTGACAGTTACCATCATAAATTGTTTAATTTTTAATT
>NZ_GG665959.1:7721-21961 GCF_000156555.1 Acinetobacter sp. ATCC 27244 | reverse complement strand
CAAATTCAAAGTGGTCGTCCCAAAGATTTAGAGAAAAGAGCCAAAATCTTGCAGGCTGCAAAAGCTATTTTCTTAAAGATGGGCTATCACGCTGCCAATATGAATCAAATTGCCCAAGAAGCAGGTGTGACTAAACTGACGGTGTATAATCACTTCCAAGATAAAGCCAATTTGTTTATTTGTGCGATTGAGGAAACCTGTGAAGAATCAATTTGTGCAAAAGAGTTTGTACTCACAGCTGAAACCAATTTTGAACAAGCGCTTTATCTGATGTGTCATCGTGCCCTCAGTATTATTTATTTACCTGAAGCGATTAAGTTAGACCGCGTCCTATTTGAGTTAGCTGCCGAAAGTAGTCCATTAACGCAACAATTTTTTGATGCATCACACACCCGTATGAGCCATGTGTGGTGTGATTTTTTTGAGCAAGCAATTAAGCTGAAATTTATTCAAGCAGATGATCCACTCAAACAGACATCGCTCATCATATCGTTGATGCTAGGGGTACGTCACCACAGCGTTTTACTCGGGCTAGATACGGTTCCTTCAGCCGATGAATTAGATCAGGTGATCCAACAAGCAATCGAGATATTTTTGCTTAAATATCAAACTAAAAGTTAGAGAATTTTCACATTTTTTTACGTTCTGCTCTTGGATTGTTGCTCAATCACGCTATAGTCAAATGAGAACATCAGGAGAAATAGAATGATTCAGCAAATCACTGCTCCATTACGTGAAGATGTCCGCTTATTGGGCAATCTACTCGGTGAGACCCTAAAACAACATGCAGGGCAAGATTTGTTTAATCAAATTGAACAAATTCGCGCATTAGCTAAAGGCGCTCGTGACGGTCAAATCGAAGCAGAAAAGCAATTAGAACAACTTTTTCTTGGTTTAAAAGATGAAGAAATCTTGCCACTGACGCGTGCATTCTCACATTTTTTAAACTTTGCAAATATTGCCGAGCAGTACCATGTGGTACGCAATCGTCGTCAGGCTGAGTTTGACGAGCAAGTCCCCAATCCTAACCCTCTTGCACCACTATTCGAAAAGTTCAAAACACAACAAATCTCGGCACAACAACTATTTCAACAAATTTGTGACCTGAATATTGAATTGGTATTGACCGCTCATCCAACGGAAGTTAGTCGTCGCACCTTGATTCAAAAATATGATGATATTACCGATTGTCTTTCTCGACTGGATCAACAAAAATTAACACCAAGAGAGCGTCAGCAAGCCATCGCAGTACTCAAGCAGCTTATCAGTTCTGCTTGGCAAACGGATGAGATTCGACAACACCGCCCAACCCCAGTAGATGAAGCCAAATGGGGCTTTGCAACCATTGAGCAATCGTTATGGAATGCAGTGCCTAAATTTATCCGTGAGCTAAATGAGCTTACTCAGCAACATTGTCAAAAAGCTCTACCACTCGACATTGCCCCAATCCGTTTTGCATCTTGGATGGGTGGAGATCGTGATGGTAATCCAAATGTCACCCATCAAGTGACCCAAGAAGTGTTGTGGTTATCACGTTGGCAAGCAGCTGATTTATATCTACGTGATATTGAAAATTTACGCTGGGAACTCTCCATCCAAAGTTGCTCGCAAGAATTAACAGATGCGTTGGGTTATGCTCATCCTGAGCCTTATCGAGAATATTTGCGTGATACCCGTGAACGTTTAAAAGCCACCCGAACTTGGTTAGGGCAGCGTCTTCAGGGCATTGAAGCGGATGACAGCAATATTATTCGAACCAAGGATGAACTGTTAGCGCCCTTATTGCTTTGCTACCGCTCACTGATGGACCGTAATCTCGCCGAGATTGCCAATGGGCAATTGCTGGATTTTATTTACCGTGTGAACTGCTTTGGTATTGAGCTGCTAAAACTCGATATTCGCCAAGAATCAGGGCGCCATCGCCAAGCTGTTTCAGCCATTACTGAATATTTAGGCTTAGGTAATTTTGAGTCATGGACAGAACAGGCACGACAAAACTTCTTGATTCAAGAACTTCAAAGTAAGCGCCCATTGCTTCCAAAATTTTTTAATGAGCCTGAAGGCAGCCTCATTCAGCATCCTGATGTATTGGAAGTGTTTGCCACCATGCGTACTTTAGCTGAACAACCAGCAGAGAGCTTAGGTGCCTATATTATCTCCATGGCAGAATATCCAAGCGATGTATTGGCGGTTTTATTACTGCAAAAAGAGGCCGGCATTCAACATCCGCTTCGCGTAGTGCCTTTATTTGAAACGTTAAAAGATCTCGATGGCGCAGCCAAAACCATGGATACCTTGTTCAATATGCATTGGTACAAACAGCATATTCAAGCTAAACATGAAGTCATGATTGGTTATTCGGATTCTGCTAAAGATGCAGGTTTTATGTCTGCCAACTGGGCACAATATCGTGCACAAGAAGAATTGACTGCAATTGCCAAAAAACATGGCGTACAACTGACCTTATTCCATGGTCGAGGCGGCTCGATCAGTCGTGGTGGTGCTCCAACCCAACAAGCTTTATTCTCTCAGCCACCGGGGTCGATCTCAGGGGCGATTCGGGTGACTGAACAAGGTGAAATGATTCGCTTTAAGTTTGGGTTAGAAGGAATTGCCTTACAAAACTTAGAGATTTATACCGCTGCGACACTTGAAGCGACCTTGCTTCCCCCTCCTGTACCAAAGCAAGAGTGGCGCGCTTTGATGAATCAAATGACGGATTTGTCCGTTCAAGTCTATCGTCAGACCGTACGTGAAAATCCAAACTTTGTGCGTTATCTGCGAACCGTTACACCAGAATTAGAGTTGCAAATGTTACCACTCGGTTCTCGTCCAGCGAAACGTAAAGTCAGTGGTGGAATCGAATCACTTCGTGCAATTCCGTGGGTATTCGCATGGACCCAGATTCGCTTGATGCTTCCCGCGTGGCTCGGTACAGGCACAGCGATTAATCAAGTTCACGAACAACACAAGAAAACCTTGGATGAGATGCTGGAGCAGTGGCCTTATTTCCAAACGTTGATTGATATGTTGGAAATGGTGTTGTCCAAATCCGATGCTGATATTGCCTTGTATTACGAATCTCATCTCACACAGGATCAGGATCTCAAAGTATTGGGCGTAGAACTGCGCCAACGCTTGCAAAATGCGGTGGATACCTTATTGAGACTCAAAGGTGAATCAAAACTACTGAGCAACAATGAGGTATTGGATCAATCAATGCAGGTGCGCAAGCCTTATTTACTTCCTTTGCATTTACTACAAGCAGAATTGATGAAACGTCGTCGTGTTTATCTGGCTGAGCATCAGACCGAACATAGCCCTGTTGATCATGCCTTGATGGTGAGCATCGCGGGGATCGCAGCAGGCTTACGCAACACAGGCTAAGCCCTTATACACAAGGTTGCCATCAACAGAAATCATCGCTGTTGATGGCAGCATTGGCAAAATATTCCATTTCTATGAAAATTTTTAGAAAAAATTTAAAAAATTATTTTGAAAATAAGATAGTTAACTTTTCAAGCAATCTAAGCAAAATAAAGAATAAATCCGATAAGTTATTTTGAAACATATTTTACCAAAAGGTAAAAATATCAAACTTCAAAGCCTGATCTTCCCCACCTCTCCCAGATCAATAGGTTAAAGCTGGTTTTAATAAAGAGTATGATACGCGCTGATATCACATCATGAGTCTAATTTATGTCCAGTTGGTTTCCAAAATGGCAACCGTATCAGGGAAAGATTGATCATCGCCCTGTTGCGACCAATGAATATTTACCGCCCTTACAAAGTGCGGTGCTAGGGGTTCAACACGCATTTGCAATGTTCGGAGCAACGGTATTGGCACCGTTACTTATGGGCTTTAGCCCAAATCTGGCCATTCTCATGTCAGGGATTTGTACCATCCTGTTTTTCTTCATGACGGGTGGACGTGTTCCCAGCTATTTAGGCTCAAGCTTTGCTTTTATTGGTGTAGTCGCAGCCGCAACAGGACACATCACGGGCTCAGGAGCGAATCCCAATTTATCGGTCGCTTTAGGTGGCATCATTGCATGTGGTGTACTGTATACACTGATTGGTTTTGCGGTGATGCTGACAGGAACACGCTGGATTGAAAAATTAATGCCTCCTGTAGTAACAGGTGCTGTGGTGATGATTATCGGTTTAAATCTCGCACCAATCACCATCAAAAGCGTTGCAGGACAACCTTTTGAAATGTGGATGGCATTGATCACGGTCTTGAGTATGGGACTGATTGCTGTCTTTACCAAAGGCTTATTACAGCGTTTACTCCTGCTCGTCGGTTTATTGGTTGCATATGCAATTTATGCGATTGCCACTAATGTTTTGGGACTTGGCAAAGCCATTGATTTCTCGCAAATCGCAGCGGCACCTTGGTTCGGTATTCCAAGTTTTTCACATCCGACCTTTGAGTTGAATGCAATGTTGATCATTGCCCCTGTTGCCTTAATTTTAGTCGCTGAAAATTTGGGCCATATCAAAGCTGTCGGTGCGATGACTGGAGAAAATCTTACGCCTCATCTAGGTAAAGCCTTCGTTGCTGATGGCGTTGCAACCACCTTATCAGGGAGTGTCGGTGCACCAGGTATGACCACCTACGGCGAAAATATTGGGGTCATGGCTGTAACGCGTGTTTATTCCACCATTATTTTTGTCATTGCTGGTGTATTCGCGATTTTCCTCGGGCTTTCGCCTAAGTTTGGTGCCGTAATCAGTACCATTCCAACTGCCGTGTTGACGGGTGCTTCGATCGTGGTATTTGGTTTGATTACCATTGCTGGGGCTAAAATCTGGATCGAAAATAAAGTTGATTTCTCCAATAATAAAAATCTAATTGTTGCCTCTGTGACGGTGATTCTTGGTGCAGGAAACTTTGAATTACTGTTCGGTAACTTTAATTTAGGCGGAATTGGTACCGCTACTTTTGCAGCCATTTTATTAAACTTATTGTTTAGCATAAAAGATAAAAACTAAACTTCAAGGCAGCGCTAAGCTGCCTTTTTTATTCATATCATTATCCCGCTATCTTGCAGTAATCTAAGGTATGATGAATTTTTAACTTTCAATACATTCGCTCATGCGTTTTGATTTCTTTGATTTGCAACTGGTTCTTCATATCGTCAGCACAGGGAGTTTGACCAAAGGTGCTGAGCGTTCCGCAATCTCGCTACAAGCCGCCAGTGAACGGATTAAAAAACTGGAACAATATTTTGAAACCCCGTTATTTATTCGGCATACGACAGGAGTTGAATTAACGACCGCAGGACACGCTTTCGTTGAACATGCTCAATGCCTTCTGTCACAAAAAAATCAATTAGAACAAAACATGCAACGTTTTCGGGACATCACACCTCAATCTTTGACATTGTGGTGTAATTCTTCCGCACAGAGTGAATATTTACCCACACTTTTGCCACAGTACCTTGTACATCATCCCGAAATCAATCTAGACCTGCATGAAGCGGAAAGCTCAGAAATTGTTGATGCGCTCACCCAAGGCATCGCTAAATTAGGTCTAGTGTCCAGTTTTTTTGACACCCGACACTTACAAACCAAAGACTTTGCCAGTGATCCTTTGGTGTTGATTTGTCCGATCTCACATGCTTTAGCACAACATGATCATATCAATCTACTGGATACATTGAACTATAGCTTTATTGGTTTGATGCCACACCACTCTTTGCAGCAATCGATTGACACCCAAGCTAAATTGTTAGGTTTTGACATCCAATATCGTCTACGACTCCCCAACTTTTCTGCGATTGCTGAGGTGGTTACCAAAGGCGTCGGGATTGCCATCATGCCTGCACGTGCTGCACAGCGCTTACATGCAAATTATCATTTTCATTCTGTACAGTTACTCGGTGCATGGGCAAATCGTAAACTGCTTTTGGCAACACAGGATTTCAAGCAACTTCCATTATGTTATCAACAATTTGCGGATTTCTTATTGCAACATCGCCCTTAGAGATCGCTCAATGTAAAAACATATACCCGCCTAGCGTCACTAAACCTATAAAAAAAATACGGCGAAACTTCTGTTCATCTAACTGATAACGTATTTTTTTACCAAACCACATCCCGATCAATGCCGCCAATAAAGCTAAAATAGACAATCGATAATCTAAGACTACGCCTGACATCGGGTTATGATGTAAAAAAACCGCCAAACAAATCGTAGAAACCGTGAAAGTAAGCCCAAGTGCTTGTACCAACTCATCCCGTTTAAGCTGTAAGGACTGCAAATACGGCACAATAGGAATAATGATCACCCCTGTTGCCACTGTCACAGCCCCTCCCAGATACCCAATCACAGGAGATAACCAGCGTTCATGTGCAGTCAACTGTGGAAGTTTATTCACACATAAACCATAAAGCCCATAAATCGCCAACATACTGCCTAGAAGTAACTCACTACTTTGACCATGACTTTGATTCAGTGTGGGTAGAAAACTCCAAACCGAACCAATCACGATCCCGAGCAACAAAGACCAAAAACGACGAATAAATCTCCACACTTGCCCTTCAGCAAAAAGTTGCCAGATATTAGTGACCATAGAAGGCACGATGAGCAACGCTGCTGCTTGAAATGGACTCATCGCAATGGTGAGCAGTCCCATAGAAACTGCGGGTAGACCTAGACCAATCATGCCTTTAATCATGCCCGCAAAAGCAAAAACCAACACGATAATGGCTAAAAAAGTCACTGCTTAACTCCGATCTGTTATCGAAATCATGTTAAGCAAAAACAGAAACTTACCCTATTCTTTATTTTGGAAGGAGGTCTCAATGAGAGCTTGAGGCCATTTTGTATTTTTCTTCGAGTACATTACTTAAAATACTTTCAATCATCCAAACTCGATACAAACTATTAAACACATAGCTTTGCTCATCAATACGTAGTTCTAAAACAGGAAAATCAGGTTGATGTTTCTGCTGACAAAGTTCATCATTTTGTTTTAATAGCAACTCAACATCCTGCTCTGTCAACTCCTTGATACCCAAGTGCCGCTGCATGCGTTGGAAGTGTGCTTTGAACGAAAGATCTTTACCTCTCGTCCAAACTGCCTCCAAAATTTGATGAATACAATCCACTTGCTCGTCTTTCGGCACACTATAGAATAACTTCGCCATATCATAGGTGGCTTCTTTGGTTGGACGACAAAACGGCGTAAACATCACTTCTGTTCGTTTTGAAACACGCGTCGCCAAGCTCCAGTCAAACCAATCACGCCCTTGATAACTCAATGGATAAATCGTGAGCTGAATATTGTAATAATCTGCAAGCTCTTCTTTGATATACGCCAATAATAACCAACTCATTGGATCTTCAAGCGCGATATACAAATCTAATTCAGCATGCATGGCCTGAATTTCTGTTAAGGATTCGGTATCGTTAATTAAATGCTCACGCCATTCGATATGATTAATCAGAAAAATAGGTGTTCCCGTTAATAATTTTTGTTGTTTTAACCGTCGTGTTAAACGCAATAAATCATCAACCGCGTGGTACTTCCGCTCACTCAATTCGAAATAGCTGGCAGCGACAGGAACATCTTTAAAAATCCGCTCAGGATAATCCTGTGGCTTTTGATGTCGACTCGCCATTGCATATAAAGTACGTAGTTTTCCATATTGCTGTTGCCATAACATATGAAAAACATCTTCCAGCAAGTGCAAAAAATTCTGTTCTCTTAACGGTGTATTTCTTAGAATCGTTTCTGCTTGTTGTAATGCTTCTGGACGAGGAATTTCGGGTGTTTCATCAAAGCCAAAACGATGTTGTTTCGCCAAAATCTTAGCGTCATTTAAACAGTAACGCTGCCAGTCCTGTGGTGACATTCCATTTGGTGGTTCAGCATCTTGTTTGGAAATGATGACCTTTAATGGCTTCAGCTCATCACTCAAGATCTCATTCAGTTGAGCCAATTGCTGTACAGCTAGATAGCTATAGACATCGTCTAAACGTAGGTAAATGCTTAAACCCTGCTCCGTAGGTAGTACCGCCTGACGCGAAGGTTTTTGGTAAAACCAACTCGATCGGATAGGATCAAACCAACGACGTAACAAAGACATGTCGATCGCCTCTAATGGTCTCAAATAGATGATGGGTAGGTTGTACTCAGACTTGCAATCAAACAAGTGAGTAAATAAGGCTATTCAGTATCTTATAAAATGAAAAAAAAGTCCCCCTGAGATACGATTATAGCATCGCAAGTAAGAGGGACTGAGTTGGCTTACAAAACTCGTACTGCACCTTTGGCTGCACTGGTTGAATGCAACGCGTAAATCTTCAATGACTTAGAAACTTTACGTTTACGTTCTTCGGCAGGATGCCAACCTTTTGCCTCTTGAACGGTACGACGATGCGCCATGGTTGCATCATCAACATCGAGGTGAATGGTACGGTTTGGAATATCGATTTGAATAGTATCGCCATCTTCAACCAAACCAATTGCACCACCTTCAGCCGCTTCTGGTGATACGTGACCAATTGACAAACCTGAAGAACCACCTGAGAAACGACCATCGGTAATCAAGGCACAATCCTTACCTAAGCCTTTCGACTTCAAGTAACTGGTCGGATACAACATTTCTTGCATACCCGGACCACCACGTGGGCCTTCGTAGCGAATTACAACAATGTCACCTGCCACAATTTTATGATCCAAAATCGCTTCAACAGCAGAATCTTGGCTTTCAAAAACACGTGCTGTGCCTGTGAATTTCAGGATTGATTCATCCACACCTGCAGTTTTTACGATACACCCATCTAAAGCAATGTTGCCGTAAAGCACTGCCAAGCCACCATCTTTAGAGAAAGCATGTTCCGCATTACGAATCACACCTTTTTCACGGTCACCATCAAGTGTTGAGTAATAACGGTTTTGTGAGAATGCCACTTGCGTAGGAATACCACCCGGTGAAGAGCGGTAGAACTCATATACATCCGCATCTTCAGTGCGAATAATATCCCACTTGTCTAAAGCATCTTTCAGTGTTTTTTCATGTACGGTTGGGCATGAAGTATTCAGTAGATTGGCACGATCAAGCTCACCTAAGATCGCCATAATACCACCCGCACGATGCACATCTTCCATATGCACATCAGATTTTGCAGGGGCAACTTTAGACAACACTGGTACTTGACGAGATAAACGATCGATATCATCCATGGTGAAATCCACTTCTGCTTCGTGTGCAGCAGCAAGTAGATGCAAGACCGTATTGGTTGATCCACCCATTGCAATATCAAGCGTCATGGCATTTTCAAAAGCCGCTTTGGTTGCAATTGAGCGTGGCAAAATGCTGTCATCATTTTGTTCATAATAACGTTTCGCAAGTTCAACCACTAAGCGACCCGCTCTTAAGAACAACTTTTCACGATTGGCGTGGGTTGCCACGATTGAACCATTACCTGGAAGCGATAAACCAAGTGCTTCCGTTAAACAGTTCATTGAGTTGGCGGTAAACATACCTGAACATGAACCACAAGTAGGACATGCAGAGCGTTCGAACGCTGCGACTTCTTCATCGGTATAGCTTTCGTCTGCCGCAACTACCATCGCATCGACAAGGTCAATCGCCTTCTCATCACCACGGAATTTGACTTTACCTGCTTCCATTGGACCGCCAGATACGAACACCACTGGAATGTTCAAACGCATAGCCGCCATGAGCATTCCTGGTGTGATCTTGTCACAGTTCGAGATACATACCATCGCATCGGCACAGTGTGCATTGACCATATATTCCACTGAGTCCGCGATCAAATCACGCGAAGGCAATGAATACAACATGCCGTCATGACCCATCGCAATGCCATCATCAACAGCAATGGTATTAAATTCTTTTGCAACGCCACCCGATGCTTCAATTTCTCGCGCAACCAGTTGCCCTAGATCTTTAAGATGCACGTGGCCTGGAACAAATTGGGTAAATGAGTTGACCACCGCAATAATAGGTTTGCCAAAATCTTCATCTTTCATACCTGTCGCACGCCATAAACCGCGCGCGCCAGCCATATTTCTTCCATGTGTTGATGTTTTCGAACGATAATCAGGCATTTTGTATTCCCAACAAGTTTGTGCTCGAGATGAATGGGACATTCTCTCTGGCGAAATGATACTGAGCTAAACCCATCATACTACAAGTTATCGCTTAACTGATGACCACAGAAACTATCTTTTTTTGCTCAAAAGCTATTCCTTCCGTTCAATTAGGGGCTATGGGCTTTTTGGCTTATAATTTGCGGTAAGTTTTCTTTGGATTATCTTCGTGAAAATCATTTTTGCTGGTACGCCCGAATTTGCGGCAACCGCATTGGCGGCATTATTAAAAACATCCCACCAGATTATAGCGGTTTATACTCAGCCTGATCGTAAATCAGGACGTGGGCAAAAACTAACACCCTCTCCTGTAAAGCAACTCGCACTTGAACATGGCTTACCTGTTTTTCAACCCCTGCATTTTAAAGCATCGACTGAAGAAGGTTTAGCGGCACAACAAGAGTTGGCAGCGTTAGGCGCGGATGTCATGGTGGTCGCTGCTTACGGTTTAATCTTGCCACAAACCGTATTAGATACACCCAAATACGGTTGCTTAAATATTCACGGCTCTCTGTTACCTCGTTGGCGTGGTGCTGCACCGATTCAACGTGCCATTGCCACTGGTGACGATGAAACAGGGATAACCATCATGCAAATGGCAGCAGGCTTGGACACAGGCGATATGATGTATAAAACCTATTGCCCAATCACTGCAGCAGATACCTCTGCAACATTGCATGACAAACTGGCAACGCAAGGTGCTGAAGCCATTTGTACCGTGCTTGAATCAGAACAAAGCCTACAGGACTTCATTGCCAAACGTGAAGTGCAAGATGAAACACTCACTGTTTACGCACACAAATTAGTCAAAACAGAAGCACGCATCGACTGGACACAAACGGCAATCCAAATCGATCGCAATATTCGTGCCTTCAATCCTTGGCCTGTGGCTTTTATCCAGCTTGATGAAAATAATGCGCTACGTGTTTGGGGATCAATGCTCTCTCAACATAGCAAAGCAGATGCGCAAATCGGTGAAATCTTGGCGATTAATAAACAAGGTGTACATGTCGCTTGTGGTGATAACAGTACCGTGTGCTTAACCAGTTTACAGTGGTCAGGGGGTAAAGCGCTTAATCCTGTACAAATTGCCCAAACACAAAAATTGAACATTGGACAAATTCTCCCATGAACCCATCAAATCAATCATCTGCAAAAAATTTGAATCTGCGTGCGCAGGTGATCAAAACACTTTTGGCTGTTCAAAATGGGCAATCTTTGTCTTCCGTTTTGAATCAACATATCAATATGGTGTCTGAACGTGACCGTGGTTTATATCACGAGCTTACTTTAGGTTGTTTACGCCAATGGTATTCTTTAAAAGCCATTACCTTACCATTGCTCACCAAACCGTTAGACAATGAAGCCCTAGAAAGTTGTTTATATCTTGGTTTATATCAAATTTTATGTACACGTATTCCTGTACATGCTGCAATTTCAGAAACGGTAAATGCTGCTAAGCAACTCGGTTTCGAGCCAATGAGTGGTTTGGTCAATGCGATTCTGCGTCGTGTTTCACGTGAAACAGATGAATTTGAAACAGCTTTGAATAATACCCATGGTTTACCAAGTTGGTTATTCAAACGACTCAAAAAAGATTGGCCTGAGCAAGTAGAGCCACTCTGCCAAGCCTTAAAACAAGTCGCGCCACTGACTCTGCGCGTCAATGAACGCCAAGTCAGTCGTGACGAATATCTAGATATTTTGGATGAAGAGCAAATCGATGCTCGTGAATGCGAATTTTCTGATGTCGGTATTGTTCTTAGGCAAACTGGCAATATAACGCTTTTACCAGGTTTCGAAGCAGGCGGATTTTCAGTTCAGGATGAACATGCGCAGTTGTGTGCCACTCTGTTACCCGATTTAGATGGCAAAGTTGTGGTCGATGCATGTGCTGCGCCAGGGGGTAAAACCGCACATATTCTAGAACGGTTTAATCCTAAAAAGCTGATTGCGATCGACCAAGACCCTAAACGTATTGTTCGTATTGGTGAGAACCTAGAGCGCTTGGCTTTAAATCTAGATAATGTTGAGATTTTAGTTGCTGATGCCACCACGTGGCAGGCGCAAGAACCTGTCGATTGCATCGTGCTGGATGCGCCGTGTTCTGCAACAGGTGTCATTCGTCGCCATCCAGATATTCGCCTACTCAGACAATCTACAGACATTGCTCAAACGGTTGCGTTACAGCAACAAATTTTGCAACAGATGTGGCAACAGCTTAAAGTCGGTGGCACATTGCTCTACATCACCTGCTCAATTTTAAAAACAGAGAATGAACAGCAAATGGTCAAATTCTTTGCTGAACATCCAAATGCCAAAGAGATTAAAATCACTGCGGATTGGGGCATTGAGCAGATGCATGGTCGTCAGCTTTTACCTTCTGATCAATCAGGTGATGGTTTTTATTATTGTCGTATCCAGAAGATTGCCTAACACAAACAAGAAAGCCATACATCGATGTATGGCTTTCTGAATTCTGATCTACGTATTTTTATACGCTATCGTCCTTTTGTTCGGGATGACGCATCAAATGTATAATTGAAAGTGCCAATCCGCCCCACAACAAGGTGATTGCAACGATCATCATGATTAAAGCTGAACTATTCATCCTAATCTCCTAGCGATTCTTTAAGCTGCTCATAAACAACGCACCGATTGCGCAGAATAAGATACAACCCCAACCAAACCAAAGCTGTAAGCTCATTGCATAATCACCATAGCCTTTTTGCAATAAAGCACTTAATGCAAGACCTAGTGTGGAAATCAAAACAACAGGTGTCACGATGGTTAATGTGATCTCCCAGACTGGACCCAGTTGCACTGTTGAAACACGATTAACATGCTGCTCCAATTGTTTCATCAATGAACGCTTGAACCATGACACCATGATGATTGACACTAATGCACCTGAAACAATACCCAAGTTATTGATAAAGTGATCAATAATATCGACGAGCTTAATCGCATTGGCACTTGAGAATAAGAAGATCGAAACAGCACCTGTACCACCACCAATGATCGTAACGGCTTTTGCACGACTCCAACTCAACTTGTCCTGCATCGCAGAAATCGGCACCTGTAAGATACTCACCATCGAGGATACGCCTGCTACAAACAGCGAGGCAAAGAACAAGATACCAAACAACTCAGCCCCTGCACCCAAGCTTGAAATAATCTTTGGAAACGCAATAAATGCTAAGCCAATCCCACCACTCACAACATCCTGAACGCTAGTTCCTGCCGCATGTGCCATAAAACCTAAAGCCGCGAAGACACCAATACCCGCTAAAATTTCAAACGATGAGTTGGCAAAACCAATCACGAGGCCTGAGCCGGTTAAATTGGTTTTTGGCTTCAGATAAGAGGCGTAGGTCACCATGATCCCAAATCCAATCGACAAGGAAAAGAAGATATGACCATAAGCAGCCAACCAAACTTTATAGTTCTTCATCGCTTCCCAGTTTGGAGTGAAGAAGGCATTCAAACCATCTACCGCACCAGGTAAACGTAAAGCCTGAATGACTAAAATACCAAACAAGACAAGTAAGATCGGCATGAAAATACGGTTTGCAAGTTCAACCCCCTTTCGCACACCGCCATACAAGATGAATAGTACTAAAGCCCACACCCCGATCAACGGCCAAAATAAATGGCTGATAAAGGTCATATCAAAGCCAGAGGATTGTGAAGTGGCTAAAAAGTTACTAAAGAAAAAGCTTTCTGGGTCTGTGCCCCAACTTTGACCAAAAGAGAAATAAATATAACTGCCTGCCCACGTCAATACACTGGCGTAATACAAGGCAATCACGATACATACACAAGCTTGCCACCATCCTAAAGGTTCTGCTGGCTTGCTGAGTTGTTGATACGCTTTTGGTGGCGCACCGTTACTACGGTGTCCCACAGCATAGTCTAAAAATAATAACGGTAAACCTGCCGTTAACAACGCAACCAAATAAGGAATTAAGAACGCACCACCGCCATTCTCATATGCGACATAGGGAAAGCGCCAAATATTTCCTAATCCGATCGCCGAACCGATTGCGGCAATAATAAAACCTGATCGTGCCGACCAGTGCTCACGAGTATCTGTCATAGAAATAACCT
>NZ_GG665959.1:0-6739 GCF_000156555.1 Acinetobacter sp. ATCC 27244 | reverse complement strand
AACCTAATCCTAAGGCAACTTTTGATGCTGCTGTTATCTGTTTGTTGTACTGCTAGCAAAAAAAGTACCAATGCAAATCCTATTATTGTTTGAATTAGAAAAAACCTTTTGAGTTTTATTTTCTTATATCCAAACCAGTAAAAATTAGAAAATCTTTCCTTAAAAAATTTCACTAATTTTTACCCGTTGATGATTGAACAATACCCTTTTTTATTTATTTTTACTGTAAATTCTGCAAAAAAAATCTGCCGTTCATCGCTAATTCCAACACAATTGATTATTTTTCAACTCAATCGAGGAAGTGCCGTTTAAATTTATCAATTGCTCCAAAAATTAAGCCTGTTGATCATGATATACAAGCTTTTAGTTTTTGATTCGATAATGCCCTGTGATCTTATACTGAAATAAAATATCGGATTCTTCAGTACCACGACCAATATTATGCAAAATTAACGGTGTTTTTTGAAAAAAGCTTGTTTTATCCGAGACAATACCGATATGTACCAATCCTTTTCCTAAATCCCAAGTGACAATATCTCCAGCACGATATTGTTGGTCAGTGACTCGATAACCTTTTCGCTGGAAATAGGTCGCAATGTTAGGCACTCTCCGATGATCAATATTTTTATCGGGTGCTTTGAGTCCCCATTTATTTGGATACAGGCTGAAATGCTTACGCATGTCCTCATGGATCCGTTGTTGTAAATCGATGCCTTGCTGGCGAAGTGCCCGTACGACCACATCTGTACATACGCCTTTGATCAACGGAACATCTCCCATCGGATACGCTAAACGTGTGTAAGCAGGATCATAATATTTGGTCACACCGATTTGCTTTCTGGCATCGGTTACCAGCTGTTGTGAAGAAAATGCCGATACAGACGTCGTCCATGCAAGGCAAACTGCTAATAAAATTGATTTCCCCCATCTCATCATAATGTCTCTTTAATCACCAATAAGCGTTCTTCCTGCATATCACGAATTGCTGCATGAATCCCTTCACGCCCCAAACCAGAATCTTTCACACCACCATACGGCATATTGTCAACGCGAAAGGTTGGAACATCATTGATAATCACCCCACCCACATGCAAATGATCCCATGCATACAGCATATGATTTAGGCTTTGGGTATATACTCCTGCTTGTAACCCAAAACGACTCTGATTAATGGTTGCAATACCCTGCTCAAAGTTTTTAAATTTTTCTAAAATTGCGACGGGACCAAACGCTTCATCTTTATAAATCTCAAGCTTGGCATCAACATTTTCCAGCAATGTAGGTTCCAGTAAAACACCATGTAGATTTCCGCCGATCAATATTTTTGCACCTTTCTTTTCTGCCTTATCGATCCACTTTTTGAGACGCGTTGCTTCCGCTGATTTGATCATTGGGCCTACCAATGTAGTGGATAATGTTGGATCATCCGCTTTGATCTTTTTCAGCTTTGCCAAGAGTTTCTTTTTCACTTCGGTATAAATATCAGCATGTATTAAGATACGCTGCACACTAATACAAATCTGACCCGCATGCCCATATGCAGCACCAATCAAACGGTCAATCAAAGCATCATCGACTACAGTATCGGCATCGATGAGTACCGCAGCATTGCCTCCTAACTCTAAAGTTACTTTCTTGCGGCCTGCACGTGCTTTCATATCCCAACCGACTTGATCAGAACCTGTAAAGCTCAGCAATTTAAAACGGTCATCAGTCACGAGAATATCTGCAGCTTGTCGTTCACAAGGCAATATAGACCAAGCGCCTTTCGGTAAGTCCGTCTCTGCCAGTACTTCGGCAATTTTCAACGCACTAATCGGCGTTAAACTCGCAGGTTTCAGTACGAATGGACAACCCGCAGCAATAGCAGGGGCAATTTTATGTGCAACCAAATTCAGTGGAAAATTAAACGGACTAATGAGAGATACAGCACCAATCGGTACTTGCTTGACCATGCCACGATAGCGTGCTGCTGCAGGCGTAACTGCCAAAGGTAACACACGTCCTTCATCGATTTGAGTGACTGCATCTGCCGCCAACTGAAAGGTATTAATCAAACGCTCGACTTCTGCACTCGCTGCATTGCGTGGTTTGCCGCCTTCAGCAATTAAAATTTCGGTCAATTCATCACGTAATTCATTAAATCGCTTCACACAATGCAGTAAGATTTTTTGCTTTTGATACGGTTTTAATGCGGCCATCTCTACTTCAGCTTTGACTGAAGCTACGATTGCTTTTTCTAGCACTTTGTCATCTGCCACAGCAACACGAGCAAAAACGGTCTGCTGATATTTATTCTGAACCTCTAGCCACTGCCCTGTACTTATCGCTTTACCCGCCACGTACAGTGGATAATCCTTCACATTTTCTAAATCTGTCATTGTTATTGTCTCTTTGCAAAAAATTAAAAATAGACTACTGTATCTTTGCCTTGTTCACTATATGATGCGCCCAATCACAGATGAATTCACAACAATTCATTACGCTTTAGATATGAATTAGGACAATACGATGAAAAAATTAAAAATATCAATCTTGGCTTTAGGGACAAGTCTTTGTGGGCTAGCACAAGCGGATGTGATTGGTGTAAAAGCTGATGCAAGCTATTGGTTTTATGATGGAAAAACCAACATGGCAGCACAAACTGCCGCAAAAGATCAAGACTTGAAAAATAAAAGTTCAGCTCAACTCTCAATCGCAGTTGAACACCCTATCCCTTTACTACCAAATGCTAAAATTCGCTATGTAAATTTAAAATCACAAACTGAAAAAGAAGTTGCGGGCCAACCGATTTATGATCTTGATATCGATCATACCGATTTTATTTTATATTATGAAATCTTAGACAATATCATCGATGCAGATGTTGGTTTAGGTGCAACCACTTTAAATGGCCATGTCAAAACCTTATCTGCAAGCAAAACTGACATTGATAAAACCGTTCCTGTGATCTATGGATCTGCTGGGGTCAAGCTACCATTTACAGGTCTCAGTGCCAAAGGCGAACTGTTATATAGCAACTTCAATGATACCAAGATCACCGATGCGCTAGCCGAGTTACAATATAACTTTATTGATAATCTGCTGGTCGATGTCGGCTTAAAAGCAGGCTATCGAATCTTAGATATTAAATTGGATGACTACAAGAAAAATGATCTTAAATTTGATTTCAAAGGACCTTATATCGGAATCGACATTCACTTCTAACATCTGAATATCACATAAAAAGCCCTGAATCACTCAGGGCTTTTTTATTTATAGTTGAATTGGAAATACCAACAGCAACAGTATCACCGTAATACACCCGATAAAGATATTCATCGGTAAGCCCACCTTGATAAAATCACTAAAACGATAATTTCCCGGTCCCAATACCATCAAATTGGTTTGATAACCTAGTGGTGTCGCAAAACTTGCCGAAGCTGCCATCATAATCGCGAATACAAACGGAATCGGATTTAAATTCGCCTGTTCCGTAATCGCTAGAACAATTGGCAAAGTCAACAAAGCGGCTGCGTTATTGGTGATCACTTCAGTTAATAGGGAGACAAAGAAATACGTCAAAATCAGCAATAAAATCGCCTCGCCAGCACTAAAATGCACAATGAATTGTGCCAGCATCTCAGCAACGCCTGTCTTCTCTAAAGCAGTACCTAAAGCAAATGACGCCGCAATAGTTAAAATAACAGTCAAATCTAAACTTTTTTCAGCTTGTTTCACCGTCAAACAACGGCAAACGAGCATCGCACCTGCGGCCAATAATGCTGCGTTTAGCATACTCAACACACCAAAACCTGCCGCAGTTACAGCCGCTAGTAAAATCCCCCAAGACAATAATGCTTTGTCATGTTGCAATGGTTCATGATCTAACTCATTTACCAATAGAAAATCTTTATTGTATTTTTGACGTGTTACAAAGGCTGGGCGAGCTTCCAATAGCAGCGTATCACCCGCCTGTAATTTGATATTACCCAATCCACCTTTTAAACGCTCACCATTACGTGCTACAGCCAATACAACTGCACCATAACGATTACGGAACTTGGAATCACGAATGGCGCTTCCGATCGCATCACAGTGAGGAGATACCACAGCTTCAACCAATCGGCGCCCTGCATGTGTCTCTTCTAAGGCCGACTTTTCATCAATACTATCTGGTGCGATTAAGCCATGGATTTTTAATAATTCAGTAATCGCCTCAGTGTCCCCGGCAAAAACGAGACGATCATTGCCAAATAAAATTTCATCTGAAGAAACTGCTGATAAAACCGTTTGTTGGCGTTCAATTTCAACCAGATAGACCCGTTTTAAACTTCTGAGACCTGCTGCTGCAACCGATTGCCCCACCAATGGCCCATTCGGGCTTACAATCACTTCTAAAGTAAACTCTCGCAGATTGGAAAATACATTTTGCTCTTGATGATTTGGCAATAACTTGGGTGCAAACCAATACATGATAAACATACCAATGATCGCAACAGGTAAGCCAATAATCGTGATATCAAATATCCCAAAACCTGCTTCGCCTGTAAGCGCTTGGTACTGACCATTAACCACCAAATTAGTACTGGTTCCAATTAACGTAATTGTCCCACCTAAAATCGCGGTATAACTTAATGGAATCATTAACTTGGAAGGTGCAATCCCAATTTTCTTCGACCAACTATTTAAAGCGGGAATCATCGTAGCAACAACAGGCGTATTATTTAAAAAAGCACTCAGTGGCGCAATCGGCAAAAAGATTCGCAACAGTGCCATACGTTCTGTTTTAGGTGTGCCCAATAGTTTATTCACAAAAAGGTCGATGCCACCGGAGTTGGAAATTCCTGCGGCCACCACAAACATCGCAGCCACAGTAATCAAACCTGAATTACTAAAACCAGCCAATGCCTCTTGCGCAGTTAATATGCCCAACACGCTTAATATCGTCAAAATTGCCAACATCACGATATGTGGGGCAATTCTTGAAAAAATCAGCGTAAGCAGTCCTGCTAGCGTCAATGCTAACGATAACCAACCTTCCCAACCCATGAGGCAGTCTTTCCACAACTATATAATTTTCCGAATTTTATATAGTTAAAGATGATATACAAATGCGATTTACAGCTAACCTTAGCTAAAATTGTGATAAGAAGATGCATCTATATCGATTTATCTGGTAAAAATCACATAATCCAATCGAGAACTTTATGTAAGCCTAAACCTACATTAATCGGGGAGATTGACGAATATACAACGCCTCTGATTCACCTTAATATACAAATCATACAGAGACAGGAAGTCTCATTGAAAATAACAAGACCCACAGGAAGTGGTTGTTTATAGGAAATAAACGACAATAAACTAAATACGAAGAAGCCCCATCAGGACGATGGGGCTTCTTTTTATATTTGGCTTTTTAAATATTGAATAGTCGATGTTCCTTATTTCAAACTTTTAGACGACTACGAAATCCCCGCGTCGCATAATAAGATTGCGCACCATTATGATAAGTAAATACTCGACCATAACGGCTATCACAAAATATCGCCCCACCTAGTTCTCGAATATTATCAGGTGTTTTTACCCAACTCGATGTCTTTAAATCAAAACCCTCAATCGATTGCAATTGTTTATATTGGTCTTCCGTTAATAACTCAACGCCCATTTCTTCAGCGACATCAAGCGCGTTATTTTTAGGTTTATGTTCTTTACGTGCATCTAAGGCAGCTCGATCATAACACAAACTTCTTCGCCCTTTAGGGGACTCAACAGCACAATCATAAAACACAATAGTCGATGTTTCTGAATCAAAACAAACAACATCGGGTTCACCACCTGTCATTTCCATTTGATTCAAGGACCATAATTTATTTGGCTGTTGTTTTAATTGATCTGCTACATCCGCCCAATCTAGCCCTTGATGTCGATGCATATTTTGTTCAAATCGTTGTTTCAAACTCATCATCAACGCATTGATTTGCTCTGCATTTAAATATTGTTTTTTCGTCATTTTAATTCTCTAAATATTTACTCTAATAAATTGGAGTTTAAGCTTAATTATTTACTCCAAAAATACTGACACTGCTGACATTTATAACCACTTGTATAAGAAAACAAAGGAAAACCTATTAATAAAAATAGCAAATAAGCTGGCTTTTTACCCTTAATATAAACCTCTATATCATAGCTTCCGCACTGAGGACAACAGTCTTTCTCTCCTTCAAACTCTTGCTCTAGTAACTCACTAAAATCTTGGGTAAGAATCATTTTTGCCTCATCTTCATAAGCATTAGGTACCAGTAAACGCACACCACCTAAAGCATTCGAATAAAGCCAATTCATGTTAATCGTATGTTCATTTTCAATTTGGGCAGGAATGCCAGCAGCTTCTAATTGTGTTTTTGCAATTTGCGCTTCATATGGAAAAGAGAAGCTTTTTACGACGATCCAAGTCATTGCATAAAGCTCTTAAACTAAATAGGCAGTATATAAAATTCCGCCCAATAAAAAACACCCCTAACCTGACGGTTAGGGGTGTTTGAATTTAAAAGCTGGCGATGACTTACTCTCACATGGCAAGTGCCACACTACCATCAGCGCGAAGAGGTTTCACTTCTGAGTTCGGGAAGGGATCAGGTGGTTCACTCTTGCTATTGTCGCCAGCAAACTGTTTTGGCTTTGGGTGGTCTTACTTTTGAACTTATTAAGTTCATGCCACTTAGTACCGAAAGAGTTATTAACGGATTAGTTAATTGGG
>NZ_GG665960.1:92049-93701 GCF_000156555.1 Acinetobacter sp. ATCC 27244 | reverse complement strand
GCAACAAGGGAATAGAAAATCGTTTTAGGGAAAATAATAAAGATAAAAATTGCTTAGTCATGGGTATGACTCCTTTGGGTATTAAAAGAAGCTTCACCGCATTACTGTCAAATAATGGTGGCGAAACGAAAGAGGGTTGACAGACTGATACCCAAAAAGATCAGCACACCCGAAGGTGTCCCCCTCCCGTTCCGCCGCAGAGGGGGCACGCAGGGTCGCCCACCAAAAAGATAAACTTTTTAGTGTGCTTTGGGTAAGCGGTCTGTCAAAACCGACTGACGATGTAGGTCAGCAGTCGAATGATAAAATTAAGGTTGGGTTTAGTCAATTCAGGAATTTAAAACAGTCTAATTTATAAAAGAAAATAGCCGAATTAATCACATTAATTCGGCTAATAGAAATAAGTGGTAGCTTAATTTAATTTAGAAAAAAGAGTTTTCCATATATTAATAGTATCTTCAGAAATTTTGTCTCGTGAAATTTTGAGTAAATGATTTTTTACAAGTTTGGCGAACTCAACTTTCCATCCTTTCTCAAGCATAATTTCATTTGTAACAGCAAACTCTTCCAATTGTTTAAGAATGGGTAAGTCTTTAGCATAATAATCTTCAAAATCGGAATCTGGATCATTGGAACGCAATTGATATCTTGAAAGTTTTTTCATTATTGAAGGTGGTATTAAATCTTCAATTTCAGCTTGATCCATTCCTATAATTTCTGAAACTATTAAAATTGAATTAGGCGTGTCTTGGTACAAATCTTTTCTCAGAGCTTCTGCCATTTTTGAACCTTGAGTGTCACCATCTAATAAAACAGTTGGCAGTTCATCATTTTTTCCCGTTAAAAGACTTACAATAGGTTTGACTCCTCGGGTTCCTCCAGAGGGAATAAAAATTATATCCTTTTTGGGTGTTAACTCTCCAAAAGAAATTAATAAGGTTTTTATTGCTGATAAATAAATTTGATCTGAAGGACCTTCTACTAATACGGGGTTGCAATTATTGAATAACATTTCTGACACGCTTAAACCTAAGGCAGCATGTACTGGATAAATTGATTTTGTTTGAGAAGGATTGCCCTCATTTGCTCTAAGATTAGAAGAAATATTCGTGGTACCATCATCCTGAATATATACGGCTTTTACCTGATTAAGATGGTTGGAATCAACTAGAAATGGAGAGTGTGTGGTATATAAAATTTGATTAGTTTTAGACAAGTTACCAAAAAATAATGATAAATCTTTCTGTGCTAAAGGATGAAGGGATAGACCAGGTTCATCCAATAATAATATTGAATTTTTATGGGCATCTTTACTTTCAACTAAAAAGGTTAAGTAAAAGCTCAAAAACCATTGTAATCCCGTACTTCTTCCTTCTAATTCAATATCTTCAGGACGTTTATCATCAGAAACCCATATTCTAAAATGATTACCGTCTGCTTCGAATCTAAATCGATATTCACCTTGCTTCCACCAATCTCTGAATTTTGAAGTTAGTTCTGTGGATGCAGATTGCAATAAGACACTACGTTCTTTTTTTTCAGCTGCTTTGAGTTCTATCTCATCTGATGATAAATCGATATCTGCTTCAGAATCAGTTCTTCCAAGATCCAAAATATCCTTAGGTTCTAACTTTACGTAATCAAATAACACC
>NZ_GG665960.1:80171-91086 GCF_000156555.1 Acinetobacter sp. ATCC 27244 | reverse complement strand
GAGTGTTTTCACTTTAGCTGATTCTTTAGCTCCTAAATCTGTTCTTTCAAGATTTTCTATAACATGTGGAAGATAGATTTCAGAATCTAAATTTCCATAGTTTGAGTAGTAAACAAAATTAGGAAGTTGTTCAATAATGTAATCTCTCGACTTTTGTAATTCTTCAGAAGTAGGCTTTTCAACATTGGATAAATGTGAAGAAATAAATTCATATGTATCATTATAGACTTTAGTAAGCTCACTTGTTTTTGGCGCTTTTTCATCAAAAAGATCCTCTAATAGAGAAATACACTTCTCAAGACGAGCTTTATCAACTATCGGAGATTGAAATTCTGAGTCAATTGCTTCAAAAGTAGTAAGATATTTATCTCTTTTTTCTTCATTTTCACTCTTAAGTAATTGTAACTTACTAATAATTTTTATTTTGGATGTGATTAAGTTTTGAAAAATTGATGAAGATAAATTGGATGCCTGTTCATAAGGAAAATCTACAGTGTATCCGCCATTATATTTTCTACAAACAGTTGTGAACTTTAAACCTTCGCTTGGTGTTTTTCTTAATTTTGAAATATGCTGTGCTTCATTTTCATTAAGTTCAAATTTACAACGTATAAAAATTGTTGATTTATCACTTGCTCTTAATTGACTGTAAAGTTTTCGGGGAGCGTCAGATAAAAGATTAATTTTTCCATCGTCACTTACTGGATTAAGTTTCCATAAAGCACAAAGTAAATTTGTTTTTCCAGACTCATTAGTTCCGATGAGTGCTGTGACATCATCGATATTTATCCACTCACTTTGATCAATTGATCTAAAATTTTCTACTTGAAATGCTTTTAACTCCATATGGAACCTTCAAAATATTTGTTATAAAAAGATATTAAACATCTACCATATTTTAATTAACCATCCTATATGAATTTATCTAAATCTAAAAATATTCAGAACCATAACATCCTAATGAGAATCATGAAGCTCTTTTGAGATCACATGAAAATATGAAAACAAAGCCTGCCTTCGAGCAGGCTTTTTTGTGCCCAAAATTTAAGGAGTCGAGCCATGAGCTTGAGCTGTCCCTTTTGTCATTCAACGAATGTGATATTGGTTGAAGCAACTACACAACAATCAAATACAACCTTAACCAATTTGGTCACACCGACCACATTGGGTGCATTGGGAACCACGGTCGCAAAGTCTTTCAATCTGCCACCGATTGTCGGTGGAATTGTAGGAACAGTATTGGGTAGTGTGTTGAATTCATTCACTGAACAAAGCACACCATCACAGCAGAATTTGTGCTTTTGCCACAACTGCTACCAAAAATTTCCAAGTCATCTTTTGCACTAAAGAATATTCATATCCACACAGATTCAAATTTCAGTTTAATTTACAAGGAATACAACTATGGCACATCAACTTGAACAAATGGCTTATGTCGGTGAAACCCCTTGGCATGGACTAGGGAACCAACTGACTCAAAACCAACCCATCGAAGTCTGGGCACAGCAGGCAGGCATGGACTGGCGCATTGAATCTTCCAATGTCAGTTATATGGCTCAGAATGAACGAGGGCAAAGTATCATCTTGCCTTATGAAGAACAACGAGTGCTTTATCGTTCAGATACTCATGCACCACTATCAGTTGTTAGCCAACGCTTTCAGGAAGTCCAACCGAGAGAGATTTTAGAATTTTATCGTGATCTCACTGAACAATCAGGCTTTGAACTTGAAACCGCAGGTGTACTCAAAGGTGGCAAGAAATTCTGGGCACTAGCACGTACAGGGCAAACATCCATGTTAAAGGGTAAAGATGTCAGTAATGGCTATATGCTTTTGGCAACTGCATGTGACGGAACCCTTGCCACCACCGCACAATTTACCTCGATCCGAGTAGTGTGTAACAACACTTTAGCGATTGCCTTAAAAGGACAGAGCAGCAGTGCAGGTGTGGTCAAAGTTCCACACAGTACTAAATTTGATGCAGATAAGGTCAAACAGCAATTGGGTATTTCAGTACGTGCATGGGAGGAACATATGTATGAAATGAAGCAACTGACACAACGTAAAGTGAGTCAGATGGAAGCATCCGCTTACTTTGATGCCGTGTTCAATAACAGCACAATGAACAACGTGGTGGATCAGGAGGACAACATCATCCAGTTCTACCGTGATGTAGCCTTACAAGCCCAAGCCAATGGCAAGGACAAAGCTGAACCAAATGCGAAATCGATGAGTCGAGCTATGGAAATGTTTAATGGTCAAGGACGAGGTGCGGAGCTAAGTTCAGCCAAAGGAACAGCCTATGGATTACTGTGTTCAATCACAGAATTTATAGACCATGAACGTCGTGCCATGAGTACCGATCACCGACTTGATTCAGCTTGGTTTGGTGCTGGCGCATCGATCAAACAACGAGGATTGGAACAGGCACTTAACATGCTTGCATAGTGCGAAATATACATTTTTCAATCATGGAAAGTTAGACCTAACTAAGCATTTTTAAATGGAATTTCGAATTTTAAAAATTATTAAAACCATAGCTTCGGCTGTGGTTTTTTTATGCCCATTTTTTGTGATCTCCATCATTTTACATAGCAAAATAATCAGGACTTCAATATGAATACCGCAATTTTAAATCCATCCATTCAACAGGCAAGTACTCCATTTATTGTCCCAAAATTATTCACAGCCAAACGCTTGGTTAACACAAAGAATATGACTCAAGCAGAATGGCTTGAAGTCAGACGTCAAGGTATTGGTAGTAGTGATTGTGCCGCAGCGTGTGGACTAAATCCCTATATGTCGATGCTTGAACTGTGGATGATCAAAACAGGACGAGTCAAACAATCCATTGAAGATGAAAGTGCAGGACATGCACCTTTATATTGGGGCAAACAGCTTGAACCTTTGGTCGCTGAATACTACAGCATGCACACCAACAACAAAGTCCGTCGTATCAATGCAGTACTACAACATCCTGATGAGGATAAGCATTTTATGCTGGCTAACTTAGATTACTCGGTGGTGGGCAGTGAGGAAGTACAGATTTTAGAATGCAAAACCGCAGGGGAATATGGAGCAAAGTTATGGCGAGATGGTGTGCCTTTATACGTATTGTGTCAGGTGCAACATCAATTGGCGGTGACAGGCAAAAAGGCAGCGCATATTTGTGTGCTGATCTGTGGTCATGAAACTCGTATCTATAAAGTGGTACGCAGTGAATCAGTCATTCAACATATTGTGAATGCTGAGCGATACTTTTGGGAGTGTGTGGAAAATGACACGCCACCTTCAGTCGATGCCAGTGAATCAGCAGCTAAAGCCATTCAGCAACTCTATCCTCAACATATTCCACTCAGTGTCGAAGATCTCAGTCAAAATGAACAAGCCAATCAGTTGTTTGCTCAACTGATTCAAGAAAAGCATCACATTGAGCAGCATCAAAATAACTTTGATGAAACCAAGCATCAAATCCAAATGCTGATGAAGGATGCTGAACGTGCAACATTTGCCAATGGTTCAGTGACGTGGAAACGATCTAAAGACTCGATTGGCTTAGACAGTAAGGCTGTACTCAAACTTCATCCCGAAATGCTTGAGCAATTTCCACAAAACAAGGCAGGAACACGACGTTTTCAGATTTATACCGATGACTGAATCCATCACGTCGATATTTCCAATCTTCCAAAAAGCGCAAAAAACCACCTCCGATCTACCGACTCCCGAAGGAGCGGTAGACCAACAATGGCGGTTTTTGCGAAGTCATAGCTTTTCATATTTCTGTTTACTTACATAACAAGGGGTAAGCAGTAAAATTTTATTTATAGGACAAACAACATGATTAAAGGTTTAGCTATTACACCGCCAATTTTAGGGCGAATCAGTATCGGTAAAGTGGTTGAAAAGAATGGTAAACGTCTGCCTGAAAAGGATGACCAGTTTACCATCACCAGCCAGATCCAAAACAAGGATGGCTGGGTCAAACATCCACTGGATGAACAACTACGTGCCAAAGCACCCAATCAAAATCAAAAACTTAGAAGCATTCCAGTCCGCATGATCTTCAACGATCCTGAACTGAACCTACGGGCAGAGTACAGCCTGTTTGACCGACAAACAGGACGCTTAATCTGTTCAGGCAATGGAGAAACCTGTCAGCGACTGGGACATAATGGAATTGAGCAGCATCCATGTCCATCACCTGATCTCTGTCCATTAGCACAAGGCGGGCTGTGCAAGCCCTACGGCAGACTTTACGTGAATTTAGATGAATCCGATGAGTTCGGCACATTCATCTTTAGAACCACAGGCTTTAATAGCATTCGTACTTTGGCAGCAAGACTACGTTATTACCATGCTGCATCGGGTGATTTACTGTCATGTCTACCGTTGCAACTGACTTTAAGAGGTAAAAGCACTACGCAAAGCTACCGCACCCCAATCTACTACGTGGATTTAACTTTACGAGATGGCACAAACCTGAAAGATGCGATTACGTCAGCCAAACAAATTGATGAGCAGAGTAAGGCAGTAGGATTTTATCAGGAGGCTTTAGATCATGTCGCACGACAAGGTTATTGCAATGCTAGCTTTGAGGTGGGAGGTGATGAGGGACTGGATATAGTGGAGGAGTTTTACAATGATCAGCAAAATGCTGTTGAGGTGAGGTCTGATGTCGTATCAGCAGCATCGATTGCTCAAGCGGTCAATGATGCCAAGGAGATAAAACAGAGTCTGAGACAAAGTGTAAGGGCTGTAAATTAGCCCAAACCAATTGGCAGAAAAATACAGAACTCGATTTTGTAATGAGTACCAAGCTAATAATATCAATGAGATATAATAAGAGAATTATAGTTCTCTTATTTTTTTTGTTAATTAGAAGTTATTATACTTGTCAGCGACATATATAGTCGTATCTATCCAAGGGTGCCTAGCTTTGTACTTTGTTAGGGGATTAAAATATAAAATAGTATATGTCTTTATTTTTTTGTGTAGTACATGACTTTTCATTCGTCTTAGATGTGCTAACGTAATAAACTATTGAACATTAAGTATAAAACCACAGCGGTTGACCATTGATCGAGGATAAATAATGAACTCATTGGAACAAAAGTTTCTAAATGACTTAGATGATAAGCTCTGGAAAGCCGCTGATAAATTACGTAGCAGCTTAGATGCTGCCAACTACAAGCATATTGTCCTTGGACTAATTTTCTTAAAATATGTAGCAGATGCCTTTGATGAACGTCAGGCAGAACTTAAAGAGTTATTTGCACAAGCGGATGATCACAACATTTATTACATGCCTCGTGATCAATACGACACAGAAGAGGAATACCAACAAGCAATCGCTGATGAATTGGAAATTATTGATTACTATCAAGAAAAAAATGTGTTTTGGGTGCCTAAAGCGGCACGTTGGACGACATTACAAAATACAGCCGCTTTAGCGATTGGCTCGATTATTTGGCAAGATGAACATGGGCAAGATGTCAAACTACGTTCTATCTCTTGGTTAGTCGATAATGCTTTTGATGAAATTGAGAAAGCCAATCCTAAATTAAAAGGTATTTTGAATCGTATAGGACAGTACCAGCTTGATAATGACAAACTGTTGGATTTGATCAATACTTTTTCTGACACCAGTTTTACTAAACCTGAATACAACGGTGAAAAGCTCAGTCTGCACAGTAAAGACATTCTTGGTCATGTTTATGAATATTTTTTAGGGCAGTTTGCGTTAGCGGAAGGCAAGCAAGGTGGGCAATATTACACACCTAAAAGTATCGTGACCTTGATTGTAGAAATGCTGCAACCTTATAAAGGTCGTGTTTATGACCCTGCGATGGGTTCAGGTGGTTTCTTTGTTTCCAGTGAAAAATTCATCGAGCAACATGCACAGGAAAAGCACTACAAAGCATCCGAACAGAAAAAGCATATTTCGATTTACGGACAAGAAAGCAACCCAACCACTTGGAAACTTGCTGCCATGAATATGGCAATTCGTGGTATTGATTTTAACTTTGGTAAAAAGAATGCCGATACATTTTTAGATGATCAGCATCCAGACTTACGTGCTGATTTTGTTATGGCAAATCCACCATTCAATATTAAGGATTGGTGGCACGCTTCACTAGAAAGTGATGTACGTTGGAAATATGGCACACCGCCACAGGGCAATGCCAACTTTGCTTGGATGCAGCACATGCTGCACCATCTCTCACCAACAGGCAGTATGGCACTTTTACTTGCCAATGGTTCGATGAGTTCCAATACCAACAATGAAGGTGAAATCCGTAAAAATCTGATTGAAGCAGATTTGGTGGAATGTATCGTTGCATTGCCAGGGCAACTGTTTACCAATACGCAAATCCCTGCCTGTATTTGGTTTTTGACCAAGGACAAAAAGAATGGTTTGTCCTTAGATAAAAAGAAAGCCAATCGTGAAGGCAAGACTTTGTTTATTGATGCTCGCAACTTGGGCTATATGAAAGATCGTGTACTGCGTGACTTTACCGATGCAGATATTGCCAAAATTACCCATACTTTACATGCTTGGCAGCAAGGTGGAAATTTTGAGGGCAAAGCTTATCAGGATGAAAAAGGCTTTTGTTTCTCGGCTGAGTTAAAAGATATTCAAAAGCATGATTATGTACTGACACCAGGGCGTTATGTGGGCGCAGCCGAGCAGGAAGATGATGGTGAACCTTTTGCCGAGAAGATGGCACGCTTAACAGGACAACTGAAACAGCAATTTGCTGAAAGTGCTGTACTGGAAAGTGAAATCAAAAAGAATTTAAAAGGCTTAGGTTATGAGTTCTGATCAACCGTTGCTACTTGAGATTCAAAAAGGCGAAAGCAAAACGCTAGAGTTTAAACAGCAGTTACCGAAAGGACAGCAGATTGCCAAAACATTAATTGCTTTTGCGAACGGTAGTGGCGGTAAGTTGATTGTTGGAGTCACTGATGATCGGCAGTTGGTTGGGATTCAAGATGATATTTTTGAGTTGCAAGATAAAATCACATCCATGATTTATGAGTTGTGTGCCCCACAACTTGCAGCACAAATCTATATTGAGAATATTGCAGGCGTAGAGTTATTGGTTGTGGAAGTCGCACGAGGTAGCTTATTTCCGTATTACCTTAAATCTGTAGGACGTGAGCAAGGTACATATATCCGCCTAGGTGCAAGTAACCGTGTGGCATCGCCTGAGCATATTCAACAACTGGAATTGCAACGACTAAATATCAGTTTTGATGCCTTAGCCAATTATCAATACCCTTTAGAAAAGCTCGATTTAACGGTTTTGGAAGCAGCGTTCAAAGCTGCTGATAAAACACTGACTTTAGAAAAAATGTTGAACCTAAAGTTAGTGATTGAAGAGCAGGGGCAGCGTTATGCCAGTCATGGTTTATTGATCTTACTCGGTCAATATGAGCATGTGATGACCCAATGTGCCCGATTTAAAGGCACCAATATGAGCGTGTTTTTAGACCGTAAAGAATATACAGGTGACTTGTTTTCACAAATTGAGCAAGCCGAAATTTTTATTAAAAACCATTTGTCTTTACGTGCCGAAATTCGTGGCTTAAAGCGTTATGACTATTTGGAAATTCCAGAAAATGCTATTCGTGAAGCCTTAATTAATGCCTATGTACATAGGGATTACAGTAACTTTGGGCGCAATATCAAAGTCGCTGTATATGATGATTTGGTCAATATTGTCTCCCCAGGTGGATTGCCCAATGGTTTAACCGAAGCGGACTTGTTGCAAGGACGCTCGGAAATTCGGAATCGGGTATTGGCTCGTGTGTTTCGAGAGCTAGGTTATATTGAGCATTGGGGCAGTGGTTTGCAACGTATTCAACAGATGTGTGAAGCAGAGAATTTGCCAACACCTGAATTTGTGGAAACAGGTGATTTCTTTGATGTGAAGTTATATCGTCCTGTGATTGAGTTGGAGGGTGGTGCAATAGGTGGTGCAATTGATCATTTAAGTGGTGCAATTGAGGGTTTAGGTGGTGCAATTGAAGCAAGCCAATTAACCGAACGCCAGCAAGAAATTTTAGTTTTAATTCAGCATAATCCGAAAGTTTCTTATCGTTCTTTGGCAGAACAACTTGGTATTAATCAATCTGCCTTACAAAAGCATCTGAACCATTTGAAAGATGCAGGCTGGCTTGAGCGTGTAGGTGGTACTCGTGGCTATTGGGCGATTAAGAAAGAATTTGGAGGTGAGGTGTGAGTTATAATTTCCCTATAAGTTGGCAACAAATACCATTAGAAGATGCTTTAGACGCTTTAATTGATTATAGGGGGAAGACCCCAAAGAAAGTGGGCAACGGTATTCCATTAATTACTGCCAAAGTTGTCAAATCTGGTCGAATATTACCAATGGATGAATTTATTGCTGATGAAGATTATGAAAGTTGGATGGTTAGAGGTATTCCTCAAGTAGGTGATATTGTTGTAACAACAGAAGCACCATTAGGTGAAGTTGCACAAATTAAGGATGCAAACGTTGCTTTAGCGCAGAGAATAGTAACTTTACGAGGGAAAGTTGATTTCCTAGAGAATAATTTTTTATTATTTTTAATGCAATCTAATTTTGTACAAAACCAATTAGAAGCAAGAGCGACTGGTTCAACTGTTAAGGGAATTAAGCAATCAGAGCTTAGAAAAGTTATCTTACCAATTCCTCCAATTAATGAGCAAAAATCTATCGGTAAAATCCTTTCCGATTTAGACGACAAAATCCACCTCAACAACCAAATCAACCAAACTCTAGAATCTATTGCTCAAGCCATTTTTAAAAGTTGGTTTATTGACTTTGAACCTGTGCGTGCCAAGATTGCAGCGAAGCAAGCAGGGCAAGATCCTGAACGTGCTGCCATGTGTGCGATTAGCGGTAAAAGTGAAGCTGAGCTTGAGCAAATGGCAAAGGAAGATTTTGCAGAATTACAAGCAACGGCAGCACTATTTCCTGATGAGTTGGTCGAAAGTGAATTGGGGGAAGTGCCGAGGGGGTGGGAGGTTTCGACTATAGGTGAACAAACTCAAACAGTCGGTGGTGCAACACCATCAACAAAAAATGATGAATTTTGGGATAAAGGAAATAACCATTGGACAACACCTAAAGATTTATCAAATTTGACAGATAAAATCTTGTTAAATACGGACAGAAAAATAACAGACGCTGGATTGAAAAAAATTAGTTCAGGCTTATTGCCAAAAAATACTGTGTTGATGTCATCTCGTGCACCAGTTGGTTATTTGGCTTTGGCGAAAATTGAAGTAGCTATTAATCAAGGCTATATAGCAATTTTACCAAATATGAAATATTCAGCTGAATATTTAATTCAGTGGTGTGAAGCTAATATGGCTGAGATAAAAGGCCGAGCATCAGGTACGACATTTCAGGAAATTAGTAAGAAAAATTTCAGAGAAATAAGCTTTTTTTGCCCAGATGACAAAGTGGTTGTCTCTTATACTAAAACGGTCAAAACGCTATATGATGAAATTACCTCAAAGGCAAAAGAAAATCAGAGTTTAATTAATTTAAGAGATACTTTATTGCCGAAATTGATGTCGGGTGAGATTTCTTTGAATAAAAATATGGGTAGTATTGATGATTAAGAAAATTAAAAGTATCGGCAACCTTGCGGTTTTTAAAGGTTTTGAATGGGATTCTAATGTTAGGAATAATGGGGGAGCTGCTGATACCTTTAAAGACATCAATATAATTTATGGGCGAAATTATTCTGGAAAGACATCTTTATCTCGAATAATTAGAGCACTAGAGATGGGGAGGATATCGGATAAATATAACAATCCAGAATTTTGTGTGAAGTTTTCTGATAAAGAAGTAACGCAAAACAACCTAACATCTCATGGGAAGAAAATTAGAGTTTTTAATGAAGACTTTATTAAAGAAAATTTAAAATTTATTGTGCATCAAGATGATGGCATTCAATCATTTGCTATTTTAGGTGAGAACAATAATATTGTTGAAACCGAAATTCAAACGATTGAAGATGAGCTTGGGAAAAAGGAACAGGGTCAAGAAACAGGATTGTATGCTAAAAGGGTTCAAGTAATCAGCAGTTATGATGATGCTAAAATAGTATGGGATAATGCGAAAAGAGCATTAGATAAGCAATTAAGTGATAAAGCGACAGATAGAAAAAATGGAATAAAATATCAATCTGAAAGATTTGGCGATCAAAACTATAATGTTCAGAAACTTAGTAATGATATTAGAGAAGTATTATCTGAATCGTATAAAGAGTTATCTTTAGAAGAAATTGAACAGTTTAGAAAGCTGAGTTTAGAAAAAGCATTAGATGAATTTTCTATAATTGAACTTCCTAAAATTAGATTATCTAATTTTGTTGAAAAAACCGAAAAACTGGTTGCAAAAAAAATTAGTTCATCTAACAAGATTGAAGAATTAGTTAAAAATGCAATTTTGAATCGTTGGGTTAATGAAGGTAGATCTTATCATAAAGATAAACTAAGTAATTGCGCTTTTTGCGGAACTCTTATAAGTGAGGAGAGGTGGAAGGAATTAGACCGGCATTTTGATAAAGAATCTAAGATCTTAGAAGATGATATAGATAGTCTCATTGTAGATATTGAATCAGAGAAGAAAAGTTTCTCTTTATTAAAAGTTGATAAATCAAAATTTTATTCAAAATTTCATAAAACACTTGATATTATTCAAACAGATTTGGAAGAAATAATTGGCAAATATGATTTAATTTTAGATAGTTTAATTGATCAATTAAAAGAACGGAAAGCGAACATTCTTACTGAAAAGGATTTTATTAATCCTAATAAAGATGTTGAAGATCTAAAAGTAATATGGACTTCATACCTAAATATTAAAAAAGAATCGACCGAGTTTAGTAAACA
>NZ_GG665960.1:45703-79543 GCF_000156555.1 Acinetobacter sp. ATCC 27244 | reverse complement strand
GTTATTAAATGAACAAAAACATGCTAAAGATAAATTGCGTTTAAATGAGATCTCTAATTTTTTAGAAATTATTAAATATCAAGATCAAGTCGCTAATATTAAAGCCTTGAGTATCAAAGTTGTTGAAAATGAAAACAAAAAGATATCTATAGATGAGATTATTAGCCAAAAAGAGCAACTTATCAAAACTAAAAAAGCAGAACTTCGTGATGAAGAAAAAGGTGCAGATAAAGTTAATGAGTTATTAAAGAATTTCTTTGGACATCATTATTTATCTTTGCAACCAATAACAAATAAAAGTGGAGTGAGGTTTGAAGTTATTAGAGATGATAAAAAAGCATATCATTTAAGTGAGGGGGAATGCAGTTTACTTGCTTTTTGCTACTTTATGGCAAAATTAGAGGATATTGATACTAAAGGTTCAAAGCCAATTATTTGGATTGATGATCCTATTTCTAGCTTAGATAGTAATCATATTTTCTTTATTTATAGTTTGATTAACGAGAAAATTGTTAATAATCATATTTTTGGTCAACTATTTATTTCTACACATAATTTAGACTTTCTAAAATATTTAAGAAAAGTTGATGGAAAATTTTTAAATGCGAGTGGAAAACATCAGAACTATCAAAAAGAGTACTTTTTGATTTCAAGGGTGAATGATACTTCTAAGATTAGTATCATGCCCAAATATCTTAAAGAGTATGTAACGGAATTTAACTATTTATTTCATCAAATTTATAAGTGTTCTGTTATTGAGGTTATTGATGATTCAAATTATATAACTTTTTATAATTTTGGGAATAATGCTCGAAAATTCTTTGAAATTTACTTGTATTACAAATACCCTGATAAAGGTATGACAGAAGAAACCTTAAATTTATTTTTTGATGGGGATAATATTCCTGCTCTTTTGACAGATAGAATCAATAATGAATATTCACATTTGTGTGGCGTTTTTGAACGTGGTTCTTCACCTGTAGAAGTTCCTGAAATGCAAATTGCAGCCAAAAGAATTATCACCAAATTAAGTGCAGATAGAGAACAGTTTATTGGTCTGCTTAAAAGTGTAGGCGAAGATACAAGCAACATCAGTTCTGCTTCGGAAGTATAAAATGAACGAAACACAACTTGAAAACCTTTGCCTAGATTGGTTTTTAGATAATGGCTGGGAAGTCGTTCATGGTGTCGATATTGCACCTGATAGCGGCAATCCTTTGCGTAAAGACTATAAACAAGTTCTGATTGAAGCAGATTTACAGGCGGCTTTTGAGCACCTGAATCCGCATCTTCCTGCGAGCTGTTTTGAACAAGTTTTACTGAAATTGAGCAAACCTGACAGTCTGGACTTAATCACCAATAACCGTGCTTTTCATCACATGTTACTGGAAGGCGTACCCGTTAGTTATAAAAAAGAAGATGACTGGATAAATGACCATGCATTTTTGGTCGATTTTAATCATGTGCAGCAAAACCGCTTTGTAGCGATCAATCAATTTACCATTTTAGGCACAAAACAACCTAGACGACCTGACATTATTTGCTTTATTAATGGTATTCCCTATGCGGTACTTGAGCTGAAAAGCCCAACCGATGAAAATGCGGATATTTGGGATGCCTTTAACCAGCTGCAAACTTATAAAGAAGAAATCTCCGATCTGTTTGTTTTTAATGAAGCTTTAGTGGTAAGTGACGGGATTACAGCTCGGGTGGGTTCATTAACAGCAAGTCAGGAACGTTTCTTACCGTGGCGTACCATTAAAAATGAAGATGATAAGCCTCAGCTAGAATGGGAACTGGAAACGGTGATTCGAGGCTTCTTTGATCGTGAGTTATTCCTCGATTACATCCGTTTCTTTGTGCTCTTTGAAACTGATGGTGAAAAAACGATTAAGAAAATTGCAGGCTATCACCAGTTCCATGCAGTGCGTGAAGCTGTTCAGGCGACTATTGCCGCATCGAATCCTACAGGAAATAAAAAAGCAGGTGTAGTTTGGCATACACAAGGGTCGGGTAAAAGCATATCGATGTGTTGCTATGCAGGTAAACTTTTACAACAACCTGCGATGCAGAATCCTACATTATTGATTGTTACTGACCGTAATGACCTAGATGGACAACTCTTTGAAACCTTTGGTCAGGCACAAGGATTATTAAAACAAACCCCAGTACAAGCCAATAATCGTGATGAGCTGAGACAACTTCTTGCTGAACGTGAATCGGGCGGAATTATTTTTACCACGGTACAAAAGTTTGCTTTGCTTGATGGAGAAACTGAGCATCCATTGCTAAATGGTCGGCATAACATTGTAGTGATGTCCGATGAAGCCCACCGTAGCCAATATGGACTCAAAGCCAAACTGTCGAATGATGGCACTTATAAATTTGGCTATGCCAAACATATGCGTGATGCCTTAAAAAATGCGGCATTTATTGGCTTTACAGGTACACCCATTTCCAGTGAAGACAAAGATACCCGAGCTGTTTTTGGCGATTATGTTTCAATTTACGACATTCAAGATGCGGTAGAGGACGGCGCAACCGTACCGATCTATTATGAATCCCGCTTGGCAAAATTGGATATTAATAAGGCTGAAATCGAGGAACTGTCTGATCAAGTCGATGAGGTGGTGGAAGATGAAGAAGATGTCGGTAGCCGTGAAAAGACCAAAGGTGAATGGAGTCGATTAGAGAAGTTAGTAGGTGCAACACCACGCCTGAAACAGATTGCTGCGGATTTGGTGACGCACTTTGAAGCCCGTACTGAAGCCACAGCAGGCAAAGGTATGATTGTGACCATGAGCCGTGAAATCTGTGTGCATTTATATAATGAAATTATTGCATTGCGCCCAGATTGGCATGATGATGACCCGAAAAAAGGGAAAATCAAAATTGTGATGACAGGTTCAGCATCGGATAAGCCATTGCTACAGCCTCATATTTACAATAAGCAAGTGAAGAAAAATTTAGAGAAACGTTTTAAAGATGTGAATGACCCTTTGCAATTGGTGATTGTACGGGATATGTGGCTCACAGGTTTTGATGCACCGTGTACCCATACCATGTATATCGACAAACCGATGAAAGGGCATAACCTGATGCAGGCGATTGCTCGTGTGAACCGTGTTTTTAAAGACAAGAAAGGTGGTTTGGTTGTTGATTATATCGGGATTGCCAATGAGTTAAAGCAGGCATTAAAAACCTATACAGATGCCAAAGGAAAAGGCGAGCCAACCTTACGTGCAGAAGAAGCCTATGCAGTGCTTGCTGAAAAAATGGATGCCATTCGTGGGATGTTTGCCAAGACCACTGATCAAGCTGGGTTAGATTTAAGCAGTTATGAAACACAAGCCCATCGACTGATTATTCCAGCAGCCAACTATGTACTGAGTTTGAAAGATGGCAAAAAACGTTTCCTGGATTTAGTGCTTGCAGTCAATAAAGCTTTTTCATTGTGCGGTACGCTAGATGAAGCCAAGACATTGCATAAGGAAATTGCATTTTATTCAGCCATTAAAGCAGTGATCAGTAAGCATACTTCTGTGGATCGTAAATTATCACAAGCTGAAAAGGACAGTACGCTTAAACAAATTCTGGATAATGCTGTTGTTGCTGATGGTGTAGCAGATGTATTTGCACTATGTGGTTTAGATAAACCCAATATTGGTTTACTGTCAGATGAATTTTTAGAAGATGTACGCCAAATGCCTTACCGTAACTTGGCAGTCGAATTATTAGAAAAATTATTGAATGATGGTATCAAGGCAAAAACACGCAATAATCTGGTACAGGAAAAACGTTTCTCGGATCGTTTGCAGGAAACCTTAAGGAAATACAACAATCGTGCGATTGAGACCTCTCAAGTGATTGAGGAGTTGATTCAGATGGCGAAAGAGTTTCAGGCTGAAATGGAACGTGAAGCTTCGTTAGGTCTGAATCCTGATGAAATAGCTTTCTATGATGCCTTGGCAAACAATGAAAGTGCAGTGCGTGAATTAGGTGATGACACCTTGAAACAAATTGCACGTGAAATCACTGAGAAATTGCGTAAATCGACAACTGTGGATTGGCAGGTTCGAGATAGTGTACGTGCTCAGCTTAAAATCTTGGTACGTCGTACTTTACAGCGTTGGAAGTATCCACCTGATAAAGCGGCAGAGGCGATTGAGTTGGTTATGAAGCAGGCTGAAATGCTATCGAATGCATGGACGAAATAAAGTAAGTGTATTAATTCTGCTGTGTTGGTACGCTAACTTTATTTTAATATCTGAAAATCAGAATATGGAAGTTAATTGGTTTGGTAATCCTCCCATAAAGGACTTTGAAAACTTATACTTTTAGCGTTTAATTAAGCAAAATTTTATAAGTTATTTAGGAAACTAATGCGATATCAACCGCCTTATACCATTACATCAAAAATCATTTATTTGATTGCACAGATTAGTGAGAATATAGGGCGCTTGACTGTTTTAGAAGAAATCCACGATAGCCTAAAACTACGCAAAGCTAATCGTATCCGTACCATCCAAGGTTCACTGGCAATAGAAGGTAACACCCTCAGCACTGAGCAAATCACGGCGATCCTCAATGGTAAGGTCGTGATTGCACCCCCGAAAGAAGTTCAGGAAGTGCGTAACGCCATTAAAGCCTATGAAGCCTTTCAGCAGTGGCAACCAAGCCAAGAAAAAGATCTATTACAAGCGCATCAAATTTTAATGACAGGCTTGATTGATGAAGTCGGTCAATATCGTCATGGTGGGGTAGGAGTAATGTCAGGTGATCGAGTAGTGCATATGGCTCCGCCTGCAAACCAAATTAATAGATTGATGGCTGATCTACTTGATTGGTTGAATGACAGTGATGTGCATCCACTCATTCAAAGTTCAGTATTTCATTATGAGTTTGAGTTTATCCATCCATTTGCAGATGGTAATGGTCGAATGGGGCGACTTTGGCAAACTTTAATATTAAGTAGGTGGAATCCAATCTTTGCTAATATTCCTGTTGAGAGTTTGATCTATCAAAATCAAAAAGCCTACTATGAGGCTTTGCAAACAAGTACTGATCGAACAGATTCAGCCCCTTTTATCGAATTCATTTTGCAGATGATTCTAGATGCAATCCTCAGTTCAAATGACACCGCTCAAGACAGCGATCATGCTACCGCTCAAGCTGACGTACATGCTTGTCACAAAATGAACGACCAAGTTCAGCGTTTGATTTCAGTCATGAAACAAGAGGAGTATACATTGGTAGAATTAATGCAATTGGTCGGATTAACTCATCGAGCAACATTCCAGAAGAATTACTTAAATCCTGCAATAGAAGCTGGTCTGATCAAACGTACCATTCCTGATAAGCCGAAAAGCCCGAAGCAAAAATATCGTTTGAAATGATCCAGTCTAGGTATAGAGTTGAGAGGAAATGAGCTAAATGATACAATATTGATCAATAAATAAGCGATTAAAATTAAAATAATAGTATAGTAAAATTGGACAAAATGTGGACATTATTTGCGCCTATTTTACGCCTAAAATTTTAAAAAAATTAAATAAGTTTTTGATTTAAATTAAAAATAAAATTTAACTCGTCCAATCCATCATCGGGGCGACACTGATTCGAGGGCTTTCAATGGTTTCAACAGTTTGCTTAAGCGTCATTAAAAATCATACCTTAAATAGCCAATCGGACTGTAATCAAGCAAAAGGAATACACTGCACATATCTGTATGGGCTGAATACAATACATTGGATCGGAGGAAGAGGTCGAAAATGCTAGCCCGTGCTTGATCTTGCTGAATGATCAATGGGCCAATTGCGCGCAATATTAACATAAAAATAAAATCAGTACATTTGCTTATGGAGACATGTGTAAGTCACTCAAAAGGGAGTGAATTTTGATCCCTTTGACATTCATATATTTCAATCTAGATCATACATTGTTCTAAATAATCAGGATAATACATGAATTAAAAAGAGGTTAATTGGCTAAAAAATGGTAAAAGGTGATGCCTCTCACATATTTTATTTAAGTAGGCCAAAAAGTTTGTTTTATTTAATTTATTGATTTTTATGTTGAAAGTTGATGTTAAATATTTTTTGTTACAACCACTTTGTCGACAAGATTCTATCTATTTTGCCATAGTGCACCTGCACAATTTAACAAAGGTATTTGTTTATGGTGACATTTTTATTCTTTGGTTTGATCATTACGATCTTACTTACACCAGGTCCAACGAATACATTATTAGCATCATCTGGAATTCAAATTGGTATCAAACGTTCACTTAAATTAATTCCATCTGAGGTTCTGGGATATTTTATTGCAATTACTGCATGGGGGTTTTTACTTGAATCAGTTTCACACTATATACCTTGGTTACCACCTCTTATAAAGTTGTTGAGCGCCGCTTTTATTATTTACTTAGCAATTAAACTATGGATAACCTCAACTAAGCAGATAGATCTAAATCAACCATTGATTACATCAAAAGCTTTGTTTTTCGCTACTTTACTTAACCCTAAAGCATTGTTATTTGCTTCGGCAATTTTTCCGCCTACAGTTTGGGTGAGTCTCCATGAATATATAATTCATATGGGAACATTTTTGGCACTGATTACACCGATTGCATTTTTATGGATTGCTTTTGGAACAGTTTTGATTTCAAACAAAATCGCTTGGTTGAATCAGCGTAATTTACAACGTACAGCATCTTGTGTCTTAACTTTCTTTGCTATGCCATTGGCTTTTTCTGCAATTACATCATTTTAAGTTTTGAAACTGGAATTTCGAATCAATCCGATCAAATCAAAGTTAAGAACCTTTGTATTCTGAGCAAATAGTGTTACTAAAATCTTGAGAATCGTGAAATAGAGGAAACCACAATTTAATCGTTGTGGTTTCTTTGTTTTTTGATTTTGTTATATAAATAGAAATAAAGGTCAAAGTTTATGTCGCGTAGAAGGAAAAATAAATTTGATGTACATTGTTTATATATGCTAATTCGTATATAAAGATATAAGAATATAAAGCTTGGATGAATCCAAATGACAGCTTCTTTAGATGTAACGATTTACCATAACCCAGCTTGTGGGACGTCTAGAAATACTTTGGCTTTGATCCGTAACACAGGGATTGAGCCAACAGTAATCGAATATCTGGTAACACCACCTACACGAGAAAAGTTGATTCAACTGATCGCTGATGCTGGTTTATCTGTAAGGGACGCAATTCGTAAAAATGTCGATCCATATCGTGATTTGGCGCTGGAGCGTGAGGATTGGACGGATGAACAGCTCATTAATTTTATGCTTGAACATCCGATTTTGATTAATCGTCCTTTTGTTGTGACGGCATTGGGTACGCGCTTAAGCCGCCCATCTGAAGTGGTTTTAGATATTTTACCGTTGTCACAAAAAGGCGCTTTTACCAAAGAAGATGGTGAGCAAGTTATTGATGAAAATGGGCAAAGAGTGAATTAAATATTTAGTCTTTATATGTGATTATCTGCATATTCAAATATAGAGTTGGAGGTGGATATGGATCAAGTCAATTTTTTTAAATGTTTATCGGACGAAACTCGTCTCAATATCGTCACCTTAGTCGTAGAAAATAAAGAATTGTGTGTATGTGATCTCACCGAAAAATTACAACTGAGCCAACCAAAGATTTCTAGACATTTGGCTTTATTGCGTTCTTCAGGGTTATTGCAAGACAGACGACAGAGCCAATGGGTGTATTACAGTATTAATCCACAATTGCCCGATTGGTGTCATAACATCTTGAAAATATTAAGCACCACGTCAGTGGGTAATCTTTCAACATTAGCGACGCTATCAACACAAAGTTATTGTGAGTAAAACATTATGAAATTTCTTTTTTTATGTACAGGTAACAGCTGTCGTAGCATTTTGTCAGAAGTGCTTTTTAATCATCGTGCGCCAGTGGGGTGGAAGGCTTATAGTGCGGGCAGTAAGCCTTCAGGACAAGTGCATCCATTGACTATTGAAACCTTACAAAGTTTAGGGCTTGAAACGGATGGGCTTTGGAGTAAGACCATCGATGATTGTGAGCAATACCAACCTGATGTGGTGATTACAGTTTGTGATTCGGCGGCACAAGAAGCATGTCCGCTTTATCTAGGCGGTGCAATCAAGGCGCATTGGGGCTTGGCGGATCCTTCACATTTAGAATTACCTAAAGATGAAAAGCTCAAAGCTTTCCAAGAGACCGTTGATCATATTAATCGCCGTCTTGATGCGCTATTTGCACATGATTTTACCAATATGACACGTCCAGAAAAAATTGCTGCGATTAATCAAATCTCACACATCGACTAACTGGATTGAATATGGCTAAATCAGGATTGTCCTTTTTAGATCGTAATCTCACCCTCTGGATTTTTCTGGCAATGGGGCTTGGGGTGGCGATCGGTGTATTTTTCCCGCAAGTTTCTGTCGGTTTGAACCAAATGAGTGTGGATTCCGTCAATATCCCAATTGCGATTGGATTGATTTTGATGATGTATCCGCCTTTGGCTAAAGTAGATTATGCAACCTTGCCAGAAGTATTTAAAGATAAAAAAACCTTGGTTTTATCTTTGGTACAGAATTGGTTGATTGCACCGATCCTCATGTTTTTACTGGCGATCATCTTTTTGCATAGCTATCCAGAGTATATGACTGGCTTGATCCTGATTGGACTAGCACGTTGTATTGCAATGGTATTGGTTTGGAATGGACTTGCTTGCGGTGATAATCAATATGTTGCGGCTTTGGTCGCGTTCAATAGTATTTTCCAGATCTTATTTTTCAGTACTTATGCATGGTTATTTTTAACTGTTTTACCCCCTTACTTTGGGGTTGCAGGGCAGGTTATTGACGTTGACTTCTGGACGATTACCCACGCCGTATTGGTTTATCTTGGCATTCCATTTTTACTGGGCTTTTTGACACGATTGATTTTAGTTAAATCGCGAGGGTTAGATTGGTATCAAAATACTTTCTTGCCCAAGATCAGCCCTTTAAGTTTGCTTGCATTATTGTTCACTATTGTGGCGATGTTTAGTCTCAAAGGTAGTGATGTTGTGAGCTTACCTTTAGATGTGATTCGTATTGCAATTCCATTGACGATTTATTTTGTCTTAATGTTTTTTATCAGCTTCTTTATGAGTAAGTGGATGGGGAATAATTATCCTCGAACTACCGCGATCTCATTTACGGCGGCTGGTAATAATTTTGAGTTAGCTCTGGCCGTGGCGATTGCGACCTTTGGTTTAGCTTCTCCAGTTGCATTTACGACTGTAATCGGTCCATTAGTGGAAGTACCTGTGTTGATTGCACTGGTGAGCGTGTCTCTCTGGTTAAAGAAGAAGTATTTTCCAAATGAATAAATCTGATTCAAATGTAGCGAATATTGATCTTGAATTACTGCCAAAGCCTGAATTTCAACAGGTTCAGGCAGTAGAGTTGGATCATCCACCACGCATTTTATTGTTATATGGTTCAAATCGTGAACGCTCTTATAGCCGTTTAGCGGTGATGGAGGCAGGACGCATTTTGCAATATTTGGGTGCTGAGGTGAGAATTTTCCATCCAAAAGGTTTACCTCTACCTGAAGATGCTGATATGGAGCACCCAAAGGTCAAAGAATTACATGAGTTATTGGCATGGTCAGAGGGAATGGTATGGTGTTCACCTGAACGTCATGGTTCGATGAGTTCAATTTTTAAATCACAGATTGATTGGATTCCGCTTGCGGGTGGTGCGATTCGTGCTACGCAAGGTAAAACCTTAGCATTGATGCAAGTCAGTGGTGGTTCGCAGTCCTTTAATAGTGTTAATCAAATGCGTATTTTGGGGCGTTGGATGCGGATGATCACGATTCCAAACCAGTCTTCGATTCCTAAAGCATTTTTAGAGTTTGATGAGGATGGCCGCATGAAACCTTCGTCTTACTATGATCGTATTGTTGATGTGATGGAAGAGTTGTTTAAATTTACCTTGCTCACACGTGGACAAAGTCAGTATTTCACAGATCGTTATTCGGAGCGAAAGGAGTCCGCGGAAGAGTTGTCTAAGCGAGTCAATCAACGCTCAATTTAAAGTACTTGTTGATGTCAAAATGAATTATAAAATGCATGAAAAATCACTTTTATTTGTGCTGTTTTAAAGCTTTTAGATGATTCAATCGCGTATAACTTGATGTTGATTTAGATTAAAAGTTTAATCATGTTTGTGGATTAGACCAGCAAATCACGATTATGCGCTAAAGTTGGAAATGGTCGATATTTGTTCATAAATATCGACCATTGTTATTTTATTGGCTTTACATAAAATTACATGATTTTTAATCGCTTGATTAGTAAGTATTTTATTTGTTTATTCTGAATAAAATAGTTCTTATTGAAACTATTTGAGATCAATTGATTTGAAGAAGAAATATTCACTACCTATAATGATTTCTACTCAAGGTATCAGAGATCAAATGTATTTGGAGTGATGATTAAGGCGAATAGATAGAACACGAATGTTTTTCTGAAAATACAGACAACATCATGTACAACGTACTACAATAGTGTGTTTAGCTTTTTTTGTGCGTGATTAAGATGGATGATGCTGTTCGTGTTTTACAAAGTGTTCGGCGGATTGAACAATGTGTGGAGTTATACTCCAAACGGTTGTCTCAACTTCACCAGATTACAACGCCGCAATTAGTTGCCCTTATGACCATCGCAAAAATGGGTCCATGTAGTATGTCTACGATCGGTAAAGCCATTTTTGTGAGTCCAAGTACAGTTGTTGGAATTGTTGATCGTCTAGAAGAAAAGGGCTTGGTATTACGAATGCGAGATACACAAGACCGTCGCCATGTACATGTGAGCTTAACTTCAAAAGGCGAACAACTCTTAGATCAATCACCATCTGCGTTACCTGAAGGTTTTTCACTGGCTTTACAAGCTTTAACGGATGATGAGCGGCAACGTCTTGTGATTTCATTAGAGCAGTTTGCCCAGTTGCTTGAGGCAAAAGTACCGAATTAAAGTCAGTACAAAATTTTTAACAGGTAATAAAGATTATAAGTTTGATTGTGTTCAATGACTAATGTCTCATGATTCTGATGCCACTACTAACTTGAGTATGCCGAGTATGGAAATACAAAAGGAGATAGCGTGGAAGCTTTATCAAGACAGTCAATTCGTTTGACCAAATCATCAATTATTCATCAACTGAATCAGTGTCGAGTTCGTAATTTTCAACCCCAAGATGTACGTGAAGTGCATGCGTTGATTCAGTCTTGTCCATCTTTGGATCTTAATTCATTGTATGCATACGCATTACTTGCCGAGCATCATACCGATACCTGTTTTGTTGCCTATGATCATAAAGATCAGATCTGTGGTGCGGTGACAGGCTATGTTTGTCCAGAAGACCCCAACACCTATTTCTTGTGGCAGATCGCAGTATCGCCCAGTGAGCAAGGAAAAGGAATTGGCTCCTTGCTCCTTGATCAAGTAAAAGAACAATGTTTAGCATCCCGACAATTAGAATTTTTAAAAACAACAATTTCTCCAAGTAACAAAGCCTCTCAAAATCTTTTCCGAAGTTTCGCTGAACGATTTGACGTTGATTGCAAAGTCAGTCCTTTTTTGTCAAAACAAGCACTTCAACCGATTCAGCCTGAACCTTTTGATACCCAACACGAACCAGAAGATCTGTACACCATTGGTCTTTGGAAATGGGATTGAGCGACTTTTTAAGTCTTTTAATTTTTTAACTACTTGGAGTTATTCATGAATATTTTCAGTCGATTGGAGTCTGAAGTCCGCGGCTATATCCATTCTTTCCCCACTGTATTTAAAACCGCAAAAAATGCAGTATTAGTGGATGAAATGGATCGTGCTTATATCGACTTTCTAGCAGGGGCAGGCACATTAAATTATGGACATAACCACCCTGTGCTGAAGCAGGCTGCAATTGATTATCTGGTACAAGATGGAATTGTGCATGGTTTGGATATGGCAACTTCTGCAAAGAAGGCGTTTATTGAAAACTTTGAACAATATATTTTGAAGCCGCGTCGTCTGAATTATAAGTTGCAATTTACAGGCCCAACGGGAACCAATGCTGTGGAAGCGGCGATTAAGTTGGCGCGAAATGTGACCAAACGTCATAATGTTATTGCGTTTACCAATGGTTTTCATGGGGTGAGTTTGGGTGCACTGGCACTCACAGGTAATCAAAAGTTTCGTGAAGCAGCAGGCGTTGCTTTGGGAAATGTCCATCATGCAGCTTACGCAGGTTATTTCGGTCCAGATGTTGATACGATCGACATGCTTAATAAATTATTGACGGATCGAAGCAGTGGTGTGGATTTGCCTGCTGCAATTATTGTGGAGTGTGTGCAAGGTGAAGGTGGCTTAAATACGGCCAGCATTGATTGGTTAAAGCGTCTTTCTGCACTATGTAAGCAACATAACATTTTATTGATTGTAGACGATATTCAGGCAGGTTGCGGTCGTTCGGGGCATTTCTTTAGTTTTGAAACTGCTGAGATTAATCCCGATATCGTGACTCTATCAAAGTCTTTATCTGGTTTTGGTTTGCCGATGTCGTTGGTGTTGTTTAAGCCAGAATTGGATATTTGGCGTCCGGGACAGCACAATGGCACGTTCCGAGGACATAATCTCGCATTTGTGACGGCAACTAAGGCAATACAACATTTTTGGGCTGATCAAAAATTCCAAACTGAACTTGTAGAAAAATCAGCTTTGGTTCATCGCCGTTTACAAGAGATCGTGCAAAAATTTCCGACTGCGGAATTGACTCATCGTGGTCGTGGTCTGATGCAAGGACTTGCATTTAAAAATCCAGATTGGGCTGATGAAGTCACTACACATGCATTTCAGCTCGGTCTTGTGATTGAAACCTCTGGCAGTCGGGGAGAGGTTGTGAAATTACTACCCCCATTAACCATTGAAAATCAAACTTTAGAGCAAGGTATTGATTTGCTTGAACAAGCGATTAAACACGTGGTTCAAGCCTATTCTCCTTCTCATTCATCTCAACATAAAACCAAATCTAATGCAAAAGTACAGGGAGTTGTTTCATGATCGTTCGTCAACTACAAGATATCTTAAATACTGAGCGTGATGTGCAAACAGAAACTTGGGCAAGTCGCCGCTTATTATTACAAGATGATGGTATGGGCTTTTCGATGCATGAAACCACCATTTTTGCAGGTACAGAAACGCATATTTGGTATAAGAACCATTTAGAAGCTGTGTATTGTGTCAAAGGTGAAGGAGAGGTTGAACTGATCCCATCAGGTGAGGTGTATAAAATCACACCTGGAACACTATATGCGCTTGATAAGCATGACAATCACTATCTGCGTGCTAAAACTGATTTAGTTTTAGTCTGTACCTTCAATCCTGCATTGGTCGGGAATGAAGTGCATGATAAGGATGGTGTCTATGCAACACCTGCACAAATGATGAAGCAGACGGAGGAGGAGGCTTAAATATGCAAATGAGCAATCCTTATCTGACACGAAGAAGTGATGCGGCAGCTATTATTTCTCGTGCAGATCCCGTCGTTTATGATTCGATTCTGGTTGAAGGGGCAACAGCACAACAAAAGCAAGATTATGCAACCAATGGTTTTTTGCAAATAGATGATTTGTTTAGCACAGATGAGGTCAAATATCTGCTGGACGAGTTACATCAAATGCGTCATGCATATGCGATGCAGCAAAGACCAGAAGCAATTATTGAGCGTGAAAGTCAGGAAGTCCGTTCTATTTTTAATGTCCACCGACTCAATGAAGTGTTTAAAAACTTGGTCTCAGATGAGCGTGTTTTAAACATTGCTCGGTCATTATTGGGCAGTGAAGTGTATATACACCAATCACGGATTAACTATAAACCTGGACTACATGGCAAAGAGTTTTTTTGGCATTCTGATTTTGAAACATGGCATAGTGAAGATGGTATGCCGAGAATGCGTGCGCTCAGTTGTTCGATTTTATTGACTGACAATAATGAGCATAATGGGCCTTTGCTAGTGATTCCGGGATCACATCAACATTATATTTCTTGCCAAGGTGAGACGCCGGATGAGCACTATAAAAAGTCACTGAAAAAGCAAGAATACGGTGTTCCTGACGGAAGTCTACTGCGTTATTTAGCGGATATGGGCGGTATTCATTCTTGTACTGGACGTGCGGGTAGTGTTGTATTTTTTGATTGTAATTTGATGCATGGTTCAAACAGCAATATTACACCGTTTTCTCGAAGTAATATTTTCTTTGTTTACAATAGTATCGACAACCAATTGCAACAACCTCTTGGGGGGCTCCAACCTCGACCTGAGTTTGTTGCAGCGCGAGAAGATATTGCGCCGATAAAAACCAAAAATCTCATCTTATAAAACATTAAGCCAAGAAGAGTATTGATTCTTCTTGGCTTATGACTTTATGCTTGAATACTTTGAGCGGAAATACGATTATCCAAAAAGCTAAACAACATACACGCAAACACTAAACAGATCCCCACTAAACAGGTCATGCTCCATCCGCCGTGATTCCACGAAAAAATCCCTAAGGCTGAACCACACGCACCTCCAGTAAAATATGCCGTCATATAGATCGCATTAATCCGAGATTTGGCATCAGGACGTAAACGGAAAATAATGCTCTGATTGCTGGTATGGACAAGGGCTAAAGCGAGCTGAATTAATGCAAAGCCAAGGATGTAACTCAATAAATAAATCTGTCCGAAATAGAAACAGATCCAACTCATGATGAATAAGCCACAGCCTATCCATGTCAATTGTTTGGTATAGCCTTGATCTGCATATTTACCAATATATTGTGTAGATAAGGCGCCAAAGATACCAACTAATCCGACCATCCCGATCATAAGGTCTGGAAGATGGTGTGCGGCTGTGAGTAATAATGCAATAGTGGAAAATAAGATACTAACAGCGGCAAAGGCAAAAGCGCCTGAAAGTGCACGTAAGACTAAACGCTTTTCTTGTTTGAGCAGTTGTCCCATTGAAACAAAGACTTGCCCATAATTCAGTTTCATGCGCATTACATAAGGGAGACGGCTTTTTAAAGCATATGCAAGGATAAGCATTAAAATACCGCTAACAACGTAGATCATTTTCCAGTGGAATAAATTAGAAAATAATCCTGCCAAACTGGTCGACAGTAAAATCCCAACCAATAACCCACTCATCAAAAATCCGACCACTTCACCTGTCTTTTCAGGATTGACGGTCATTGTCGCCAGTGGAATCAGGATTTGTGCTGCAACGGAGAACATCCCAGCCATAATCGTACCAAGCCATAGCATGGGTAAATTGACCGAAAAGGCACTCACGAATAAACCGAGCGCACATAAACACATTAATAGTGGAATGAACTTGGTTTTGTTGACGACATCGCCCATAGGTACAATAAAAAGCAAGCCCAAAGCATAAGACACTTGAGCAAAAGTAACGGTGAGCGCTGCTTGTCCCTCCGTCACTGCAAAATATTGTTGAATGGAGTGAATCAGAGGCTGACTATAATAGTTCGCACCTGCGCACAAACCACATGCAGTCGCCATAAACCATAGCAGGGCCTTATTTTGACTAATATCTTGAGGTGCAGACATGATTCTCTCGATCTGGTTATGCGATATATGCTGTTGCTTCAACTTCGATCAGCATGCCTTTCAATGCTAAACATGGCACAGGTATAAGCGTGCACACAGGGTATGGATGATCTTTCCATAAGCGTTGCATGATTTGTGTGAAGCTGTGAAGTTTATCCTCATTATGATTGACAACGAGGACACGTAAAACAGCAATATCTTGAAGTTTGGCTTGTGCCGATGCTAAAGCGTATTGGATATTATAAAAGACTTGTTGTACCTGTTGGTCAAAATCTTGTGAAAGTTCACCATTTTTATTCTCGCCACCTTGTCCTGCAATATGAATAGTTCGCATATTGGGTTGAATCACGGTGACATGGCTATACCCATTGCTGATCGGGTCGTATAGCTCACTTGGATTGATCATTTTAAAGGCTGGTGGGTTAATAAGATTCATAGCAAGATTCCATAAAGAAAACGAAGTTATGCTAGTATCAAAGCTCAAGTTAACTAGAGGTCAAGTAAATTTTGAAATCACAACAATTACAAACTTGGCTCAGTATTGGGGAGTTGGCGAAACGGAGTGGTGTGAGTGTCCCGACGATTCGCTTTTATGAAGAAAAAGAATTGATTTGGGGGCTAAGAACGACTGGAAATCAGCGTCGCTACCAACGGGCAATGTTACGACGGATTGCAATTATTAAAGCAGCGCAGCAAGTTGGAATTAGCTTAAAACAAATCAAAGAGACGTTTGCGACCTTACCTAAGCAACAGATCGCAAGTAAAAAGGACTGGCAGACCATGTCACAACAATGGCAAGGACAGCTTGATCAGCAAATTATGATGTTATTGCAATTACGCCAGCAGTTAGATCAATGTATTGGTTGTGGTTGCTTGTCTTTGGAACAATGTCCATTGCGAAATCCAGATGATTGCTTAGCAGAGCAAGCAATGGGTGCTCATTTTCAGGAAATTTTATTTTTATTGAATCAAAAAGACTTAGCAGACAGAGGATCTGTTGAATAAACGCACTAATATTGTGCAATAAGATCAAATTGTCTGGCAAAACTGTCATAAATATCACTCGAAAAAATGCTGAATTGGTTTTTTACATTTCTTTTTGCTGCATTTTGAGGGTCTGTTGGAAAGATTAAACCTAAATACAGAGAAAATAATTGAGTTTTCAATAGTTATAAATTTACGTACAGTGAAAAATCAGTAAAACAAGTCGCCGAAAAGACCAATAAAAGTTCAAATAAGCCAATCCCACTACGAAATTGCATGATTATGATGCCAAATCAAGTCCTCAATTTGTAAAGCTTGTAAATCATCATATTGATATATCAATCATGTGCACTTGGTGCTCTGATGGTGGGCTTAAAAGGAAAGAGGCGAATAAATACTATAGAGTTTGGTTGGTGATCATGTTTTAAAACATGCGTAATGTAAGCCAGCTTTATTGACTTGAAGACAAGTGATTCGAATATAAAACTTATCTCAATCAGCATTTGCTTTATCAAAAGTCAAACGTGCTGAGCATACAAGTTTTAAATTCGAATGTGAATCATCAGTTCAAAATATAGGTATTTATTAAATAAATATTGGGTGGAATTTTAAAAAAGTTCCATTAAAATCCAAAATCTCTACAAAGAATACTCCTGGGGGAAACATTGCGAGTCGCGATGTTTACTTAAGAAAAACTAGCTTGAGGAACGCTCATGCAGATCGGAATCCCAACCGAAACTGTCGCAGGTGAAAGTCGTGTAGCTGCTACACCAGAGACAGTTAAGAAGTTGATTAACGCAGGTCATAGTATTGTCATTGAACGTGGTGCTGGTGTTAAAGCAGCCTATATTGACAGTGCTTATGAACAAGTTGGCGCAACCATTACGGACGATGCATATACAGGTAGCCAAATTATTTTGAAGGTACGTGCTCCGAAAGGTGACGAAATTCAAAAACTTGCGGCTAATACCACTGTAGTAGCAATGTTTGACCCTTACCGCAATCCAGAATTAGATCAGTTTGCTACACAGCAAGTGTCTGCTTTTGCTTTGGAATTACTTCCACGTACACTTTCACGTGCACAAAACATGGATGTACTTTCTTCTCAAGCAAACTTGGCAGGTTATAAATCTGTATTGTTGGCAGCGGCTGAATATCAGCGCATGTTCCCAATGTTAATGACAGCTGCGGGTACCGTAAAACCTGCGCGTGTTGTGATCATGGGGGTTGGTGTTGCAGGTCTACAAGCGATTGCGACCGCAAAACGTTTAGGTGCAGTTGTGGAAGCAACTGACTTACGTCCGACAGCAAAAGAGCAGGTTGAGTCTTTAGGTGGTAAATGGTTAGACGTACCAATGTCCGATGAAGAAAAACAACGTGCTGCTGAAGCTGCGAAAAGTGGATATGGTTGGCAGCCTGGTGAGCAATACATCAAAGATCAAGCTGCAATCGTAGATAAAGCTGTATCAAATGCTGACATCGTAATCACGACTGCATTGATTCCAGGTCGTAATGCACCACGTCTGATCAAAGCTGAAACCGTTGCCAAAATGAAACCAGGTTCAGTCATCTTAGATATGGCGGTTGAAACTGGCGGTAACGTTGAAGGTTCTAAAGAAGGCGAAACTGTTGTTACTGAAAATGGCGTGAAAATTTTGGGTATTCCAAACATTCCAGGCACAGTTGCGACAGAGGCATCTGCATTGTATGCACGTAACGTATTCAACTTCCTTGAAACATTGTTCGATAAAGAAAAAGGCTTTGCGATCAATCAAGAAGATGAAATCCAAAAAGCGTTACTCGTGACACATGGCGGTCAAGTACTGCTCAAGCGTGGTTAAGGAGATTTCTCATGGTTGAAACGATTACAATTTTCGTCCTTGCCATCTTCGTAGGTTATTACGTTGTTTGGGGTGTAACGCCTGCGTTACATACACCACTTATGGCCGTAACGAATGCTTTGTCTTCAATTATTGTTGTTGGTGCAATGATTCAAACAGTTGGTTTGCCATTTCTTGGTGTTGAAGGTTCTGTGCATTTTCAGACCATCAACCCGATTAGTATTTTAGGTGCAATCGCTGTATTCCTTGCAAGCATTAACATTTTTGGTGGTTTTGCTGTAACAGCTCGTATGCTGGAAATGTTTAAACCAAAGCAAAAGAAAAAAGAGGGCTAAGCGATGGAATTTATTCGAGATTATGCGGATTGGTTCTACCTAGTAGGTGCTGTCCTCTTTATCCTAACTTTACGTGGTTTGTCTGGCCCTAAGACTGCAATTGCAGGTAGCCGCTACGGGATGGTTGCCATGGCAATCGCCGTATTGACAACATTCTTCGTTGCTGAAGGTCCAGTGGTATGGATGATCGGTGTTGCAATGGCTGCTGGTGCGGTAATCGGTATCGCTAAAGCACGTGCAGTTCCTATGACACAAATGCCAGAAATGGTTGCATTGATGCACTCCTTGGTTGGTTTGGCTGCAGTATTGATTGCAATCGCAACCGTATTAAAAGCTGCACACTTCGGTCAATATGATGCAGAACAGCTTGTATTGGTGAACGATGCAATGGTGGCACAAGGTCACTCAGCTTTCGTTGGTTTTAGTAGTACTTATCGCTTTGAATTATTTGTAGGTTGTTTCATTGGTGCGATTACCTTTACTGCATCGGTATTTGCTTACGGTAAATTGGCTGCGAAGAAATGGGCTAAAACAATCTCTGGTGCATGGGTGAAGCCTGTTCAAGCTGCATTATTTATTGCAATGCTTGTATTTGGTGGTATCTACTTCGCAACGGATAGCTTAACAGCATTCTATATCATGACACTATTTGCACTTGCATTTGGTTGGATGTGGATTGCGCCAGTGGGCGGTGGTGATATGCCAGTTGTGGTATCACTCTTAAACTCATTCTCTGGTTGGGCTGCAGCAGGTATTGGTTTCACACTTGAAAACAACATGTTGATCGTTGCGGGTTCACTTGTAGGTTCTTCTGGTGCGATTCTGTCTTACATCATGTGTAAAGCAATGAACCGTTCGATCATCAACGTATTGTTTGGTGGTGCGATGGGTGGTACTGCGGTTGCTGCTGACAAAGGTGAGCAAGTGCAACGTAACTATCGTTCAGGTTCTGCGGATGATGCTGGCTTCTTGATGTCAAATGCTGATAGCGTTGTGATTGTACCGGGTTACGGTATGGCGCAAGGCCGTGCACAAAATGCGGTAAAAGAGCTGTGTGAAATCTTAAAAGAGCAAGGTGTGAAAGTACGTTTTGCGATTCACCCAGTTGCTGGTCGTATGCCTGGTCACATGAACGTATTGTTAGCTGAAGCTGATGTTGCATATGAAGACATTTTAGAAATGGATGAAATCAACTCTGACTTCCCGGCAACTGACGTTGTACTTGTAATCGGTGCAAATGACGTTGTAAACCCAGCTGCGAAAGATGATCCAAGCTCACCAATTTATGGTATGCCGATCCTTGAAGCACATAAAGCTCGTACGATCATGGTGATCAAGCGTTCTATGGCAACAGGTTATGCTGGTCTAGACAACGACTTGTTCTACAATGAAAAAACCATGATGGTCTTTGGTGATGCGAAGAAAGTTGTTGAAGATATGACGAAAGCAATCAATGGTGGTGGTCACTAATCTGACCTTATCAGGATTGTAAAAGCCACCCTCGGGTGGCTTTTTTATTTCGTTCTAATCGTTTAAAGATACTTTTCTACAAAATCCATAGATTGAGCATAGAGATCACGGGCAAGCTGTTGGTTTTTAGCATGAGGAGATCTCCAGTCTGGCATATGTGCACTAACATATTCGCCATTACGGTTGGCCCAGCTATCTCCAATCGCCATTTGAGTAATCAGCTTTGCAGGAACAGAAGTGGGGACTAAACCGATTTTCATGACTTCATAAATAGGTTTTGGCAGTTCTCTATAGATATCAGATGCAACACCGCCAGGATGCAATGCATTATTGGTAATGCTGGTGCCGGCCATTTGCTCAGCTAGTGCATTGCTAAATAGGAGATTGGCAAGTTTAGATTGACCATAATAAAACAAAGGATTGTAAAAACCTTCAGCGCGAAATTTATTAGGCTTAATTGACCCTGCCCAATGCGCAATGGATGCGAGATGGATAATTCGTGCTTGGGGTGCTTGTTTTAGTACAGGAAGTAGCTTTTGGGTAAATAGAAAATGTCCGAGGTAGTTCACCCCAAATTGCTGCTCAAAGCCATCGTGAGTGAGCTGTTTGGTTTTGGAAAAAAGCCCAGCATTATTGATTAATATATCTAGATTGCCATAACGATCTGCAATTTCATCGGCTGCTTTACTTGTATTTTCGAGGCTATTTAAGTCAAGTGATACTACGTCAACTTGACCTTGGTTTAACGCACGTAATCTGTCTTGTGCTTCTTTAGCCTTTTGTGGGTTGCGACAAGCTAAAATGACATGTTGATCTTGTTTAATCAGTTGTTCAGCGGTCGCAAAACCAATTCCTGTGTTAGCACCAGTAATTAAAATTTTCACTTCGTTCACTCCAGTTATGACTTTTTATCGATTGAGTTTAAAGCGATTCTATAATGTCTTAAATATGACAATTTGTCATGTCAATTTTGGAGTGAGGAGAGGTGATTTTCTTTTGATGTGAATAAATTTATGTAGGATTGATTTCTGCTTGGGTGGTGCGAAGTTAGTCGTTGAAAATTTGAGAAGGCTACCTTAGATATTTTTTGTTTTAATTAGATACTAAGGATGATAGTGTTCAAGGACATATTTAAATTATTTTAAGGGGTTCGGGTGATCAAAAGAACAATATTTTTCGTGATCTCATTTATTTCTTTTTCTTTTTCTTCTATGGTCTTAGCAGAGCCTCTTGAAGAAGCTAGTGAAAAATATGCAAATTGTTTAATGCAAAAAGTTGAGCCCCAAATAAAAATGAATAAGGATGAAAAAGCTATTGTTGAATATACTTTTTATGAGTGTAGACAAGAAGAGCAGCAATTGATGGACACGTTTGATATAAAGAACTTGGCGGGTGAAAACTATAAAGATATAAGTAAAGAGCAACTAAAGTTAATTGATGGGCTGAAAAGGATGGAAGTAGAAAAAATGAGGAAAAATATGTCTGGGATAATGTTTGAAGTTATTCGAGAGGGAAGAAGAGACACGATTGAGCAATAAAATATGTATGTAAAAGAAAATCTGAACTTTAAAAATTAAAAAAGCGATCTTTAATAGATCGCTTTTTTGTGTCTCAGGGATTAGGCAACAGATTCAGGTGTACGCCATAAACTTTCAAGGTCATAAAACTTACGAGCAGTAGGTAACATGACGTGAACTACAACGTGACCTAAGTCAATTAAGATCCATTCGGCATCTCGTTCACCTTCGACACCAATCGGACGAAAACCTGCTTTACGTGCTTCATCAGCAACATTGTCAGCAAGGGCTTTGACATGACGAGTTGAAGTACCGCTAGCAATTACAATTGCATCAGCGACATTGCTAATAGAACTTACATCAAGTTCTAAAATATCTTTGGCTTTTACATCAGTGAGGGCTTCATGTACCACTTTTAAGCAAGCGTGTACATCTTTGTTTGATGTTGTGATTTTTAGGTCGTGAGAATTAGAAGCGCTGGGCGATGGTTCTAAATTCATAGAGGGTATATTTTCCTGACAATTGCTCATCCTCAAATATACCGTTTTTAACAAAAAAACTCAAATTTTAGCCGTAACAGTTTATGTATTCACATCATTGGAAAAATACTTCTGTTTCCATGCAAATGATTGATCTGAATGCTCTTTTGGTCTGTATTCAGCCGCAATTATTCCTTGATAATCACTTTGTAATAACCAGTCAAAGATTTGTTTATAGGGGATATTTCCAGTATCAGGCTCATGACGACTCGGACAATCCGCAAATTGGATGTGTCCAATTTGATGAATATTTTCTTGTAACCCCGCCAACACATCTTCGCCCATCATTGCCATGTGGTAACAATCATATTGCATTTTCAACGCTGGGTGATTTACTGCTTCTAACATTTCTTGACCTTGAGCAATGTTCTGAATTAAAAAACGTGGCATATCTGTGCCATTAATCATTTCAAAAACAGGTTCAATATGATGTTCAGTCAACATATGACAAGCCAGTTTTAAGTTGCTGGCAAGTGTATTTAAGCATGGCAATAAATCTGCATCCAAAGGTTGTTTGCCAGCCAAGATATTGATACGCGGAACATTTAATGCGGTTGCATAACTGATTGCAAGCTCAAGCGCTTGGTGAAATGTGGTTTCTAAACCAGGCACACCTGCTAAGCCATTACCCCCTTGCATTAGATCACCTGCAGGTGCATTGATCAGGCAAAGTGATAGGTTGTATTGGTTAAGTTGTGCTTGTATATCAAATATTTCAAGTTCATAAGGGAATTGGATTTCGACATGTTGAAATCCGTGTGCGTGTGCCAATGCAAAACGTTCGATGAGTGGCACTTCTGTAAAAATCATCGATAAATTGACTGCAAGATGGCTCATATCAAACTCCATGAAGCATTAATTATTATTCTATAAGTTTGATGATAGTGGCTAAATCCTTCTCAGCAAAGCCATTTTGTTGGTGCGCTTGTAACTGTGCTAAGGCTTTTTGTGCAACAGGTATCTTTAGGTTAAAACTTTGCGCGAGTTGTAACGCATTGTTTAAGTCTTTAGATAATGTTTGGACTTTCCATTGCACAGGTTCAAACACATGTGTTGCCATACGCGGTGCAAGAATCTGAAAGGGTTTGGAATCAGCAAACCCCCCTGCAAGCGCAGGGGCGAGCAAACGGGTATCTACACCTGCTTGCTCTGCAAGTGCAACTGCTTCCGCAATCAGCGTACTGTTGGCTGCAACAATCAACTGATTGCAAATCTTCGTGGCTTGCCCTGTACCAGATTCGCCCATTCGGGTAACACGCTGGGAGAGTACTGAGTAGATTGGTTCGAGCTGCTGAATTGTTTTGGCATCGCCACCTGCAAAAATTACTAAAGTACCTTGCTCTGCACCTGTGGTTCCACCAGATACTGGGGAGTCAATCCATATAACGTGTTGTTGTTGTGCTGTAGTTGCAAGGTGGTGTGTTGCTGCAACAGATAAACTCGAAAAGTCGACAATGATTTGTTGAGCTTTTAGGTGAGGCTGGAACTGGTTAAAAACGCTTTGAACGGCTTGATCATCCGCTAAACAGGTCAAAATGACAGGGTAGTTGCCAATTTCTTCTAAAGTTAAGGCGGTTGCACCTTGTTGAATCAATGCTTCACATGCAAGTAGGTTACGATTCCAAACAGCAACTGAGTAGCCTGCTTGAAGCAGTCGGGCTGCCATACGCGTGCCCATTAAACCCATACCTAAGAAAGCGATGGGAGTTCTTTGATCAAGTATCATATTTATAGCCTGTGCTGTTTTGAGTCTATTTGCGGGAGCGTGCCGAATGCCCCCACTCATAAGCTTCTCAACGTCTATTTATATTGTCTTGGTAAAAACTCAATTTCAGGGTTCTTATCTTTCTTACGCGCAAGCGCACTGTTCTTGCCTAATAGTAGTTTGAGTTGCCAAAGTTTTTCTAAACGGAGAGCCTTTTCTGGTTGATGCTCCATCGCGTCTAAAACACGTTTTGCTGCCATCAATGCATCTGGTGAGCGTTGCAACATCTCTTGAGCGATGACATTGGCTTTGGCGAGAGGATCTGTATCCAAGTGCGTCACTAAGCCGATTTCTTTGGCATATTTAGCATCAAAAATCCGAGCAGTGAGAGTAAGCTCTTTGGCTAAGTCAACCCCAATAAGCCCTTTGAGTGAACGTGTTAAGCCCATGTCGGGCACAAGTCCCCAGCGACTTTCCATAATCGACATTTGTGTTTTGGGTGTTGCGATCCGGATGTCTGCCGCAAGCGCAAGTTGCATGCCTGCACCGAAGCAATATCCTTCAATTGCTGCAATAACAGGGATAGGTAGGTTTTGCCAAATCAGAAAAGCTTTTTGGAATAGGCTTTGTCCAGGTTTGATCAGTTCCCATGCCGCAAATGCGGTGTTTTTTGGGTTGTTTAGGTCGGATAAATCGATACCTGCACTGAAGACCTGTGCTTCACCTGTTAAAATGACACAGCGAATAGAGCGATCCTTTTCAATTTTTTTAGCTGTTGAGACCAATTCTTTTAGTAATGCAAAACACATCGCATTGCGTTTGTCTGGACGATTTAACGAAACTGTTGCGATTCCATTGTTCTTTTCAACGCGTAAAAGTGCCATTGGTCATACTCTTATTGTGTTTGATGATTGGCAGCATAGCATGAGTTTTTGTCATGAAACATGACACGACAGTCATCTTAGTTGTCGTGTCCGTTCAAGACGAGATTTGCTGCTTGCCTAACTTGTTCAATAGCGGCATTAAGCTCATTAAAGCGATGATTGGTTTCCCGAATAAATACATCATCCGCCTTGCGTCGTTCTTTGCGTAAGGTAGAAACAAATTGTTCAAACTCACCGGCAATTCTTTGCAGGGTTGGCGTGCCTACATAACGCGTCGCGCCATAGAGACGATGTAAAACATGCTCAAGTTGAGGAAAATCCTCGACCTCAATCAGCTGTTGCATTTCATTTAGCTCGGTATCAAAACTATCCACCAACATACCTAATAAATCTTGCGCTAAATCTTCTTTGTTAGCAGCGAGTTGAATACTTTGTTGCCAATTTAAGATTTGAGGATCAATTGACTCGATTGGGCGTTTTGTTTCGGTGGTGGTTGGCTGTGAACTAAAATTATTCTTGGTCCATTGGGTGAGGATCTGAATGATTTGTTCCATTTGAATTGGTTTGGTTACATAATCATTCATGCCGACTTTAAGTAACTTTTGTTTCTCATCTGCCAAGGCGTGCGCAGTTAAGGCAATGATTGGAAGTTGCATACCCGTATCCAGCTTTGATTCGAGTGATCGAATGGCACGCGTGGTATCAATGCCTGACATCACAGGCATTTGAATATCCATAAATACTAGATCAAATGGGGGAGACTTCTGTTCAATTCGCTCTTGAATCAGATCAATCGCTTTTTGCCCGCTCAATGCTTTGGTGGTGGTTACATTGAGTTCGCCTAGTAATGCTTCTAAGACAATCAAATTTGGTAAATGATCATCGACAGCTAAGACATGCAACCCTTGACCATTGAAGTCTTCAGGCTCTTGTTCGAAAATTGGCTGATTTGCTAAGAGCTGAATAAGCTCGCGACGGCTTAATGGTTGATAGATTGGGCGAGCACGATATTCATTGAGCATGCTTGGATCAAGGCTCATTTGATAACCATAAACCGCTAAATTGCCATGATAACGTTGACGAATTTCTTTTAATAAGGCTTCGGTATCACCACTATGATCCACAATTAACCACGTGTTTTCTTGTTGATTTAAATGATTGAGACGGCTAAATAAATCTAAAATTGACTGTGTTTCAATATGTGCAACATGATAGTTTTCAAGATAGAGGCGCAGTACGCTTGCAGTCGCTGGATGCGCTAAATAAGAAACCACTTGTAGATGATCAAAACGAGGATGTTCAACGAAAGCATCTTCTTCTTCAACTTTAAATGCTGCGGTGAACCAGAAAGTTGAACCTTTTTCGGTAGGCGCACGTTCTTGGTTGTCTTCAAAGCCGATTTGACCACGCATTAGATGTACTAATTGTTTCGAGATCGCTAAACCTAGTCCAGTACCGCCAAACTGGCGAGTAACCGATGCATCGCCTTGTGAGAATGATTCAAATAATTTCTTGCGATCGGTACCACTTAAACCAATTCCACTGTCTTGCACACTGAAATGCAATAAACACTGACCAATGTCATCATCTTCCATGCGAACACGCACAATAATCTCACCGTCAGGAGTGAACTTGATTGCGTTGGAAATCAGATTGGTCAGGATTTGTTTAAAGCGTAATGCATCACCCACCACGTGCTGCGGGATATTTTCTGCATAGTAGAATGCCATATTAATGTGTTTTTGTGCTGCCAAAGGTGACAACATATCCATCACATCGAAAATGGCTTCTTCGAGATCAAAGGGTGCGGTCTCGAGCTCAAGTTTACCGGCATCAATTTTAGAAAAATCGAGTACATCATTAATTAACGCCAATAAATGAGCAGAAGATTTCCGAATCGTTTGCAGGTAGAGGTTCTGTTCGTTACTTAAATTTTGTTGGCGTAACAATAAATGGATAAATCCATCGATACTGTTGAGCGGTGTGCGTAATTCATGGCTGATATTGGCCAAGAAAACGGATTTAGATTGGTTAGATGAAATGGCTTGGTCGCGTGCTTGGCGATAAGTAATATTCTGAACTTCTAAAGTATCTAAGGTGCGACGTAGATCTTCTTCAGTCTGTTCAGTATGTTCTTTAAGCTCTAAAAAACTAAAATGAAGTCGTTTGACGACATTGGCGATATCACGTTGCAGTAAGCGCAATTCACCTGTGCTATTAACCACAATATGTTGATCTAAAGTGTCTGCATTTAGACGCTGCATTTGCATACGAATTTCGTATAGCGGTGCTAGCCAGCGACGAGAGAAAACATTTAGACAAAATAACAGTATTAATAAGGTGATCAATCCCGTTGCGACGAGTGATAATAAGATTTTATAACGCGCAAGTTCGAGTGGATGATTATTTAACTCAATCATCAACCAAACAGAATTTGGATTTTCACTATCCAGCTTAGAGCCATAAATACTATTGTGATTGTGGGAAATAGGGCCAAAAAAATCACTGTTTTTCGGAAAGTTAGGCCAGTAACGATTATTCTGATAACCAATGGTTAAATAAGTCTGTCCTTTATTGTCAATTAAAACCGCACGTTGTAGGTTTTTTTCATCAAACATTTTTTGAAACAGGTTTTGAGCACGGTCATATTGATCGGGTTGTTCTTCGACCAAGTGAAGTAGTTCGTTTGCTGTTTGATGATAACGCGCCAAAATCGCAGATGCTTCTGCATTTTGTTGTTGTTTCGCGGCATTGGTTGTTTCAGATAAAACCCACAAAATGCCTACGCCTGTCAAAATCGCAATCGGAACCAGAATCAGCGCGATCAGCTGTCCATAGGCATGATTGAGCCGTAAACGTTTAGAAAGAGTTTTATTGAAATTTGACATAGTTGGGTCAGACTTATCATTCTGCAAAATATCTTAGCATGCTTTAAACAGGCTAGCATTTATCTCACTATAAAAAGCAGTGGGAAAAGATGCAGTCTTGTGTTTTTTTTCATACAATAGACGCCACCTTGATATCGGTGTCGATCATGACCAATACGCAACCAGATTTTTTAGCAGATGAATTTTTACTAGATGAATATGTGGGTAAAACACCATTGGTGCGTTTACAGCGTTTAGCAAGTCATACTCAAGCCACGGTGTTAGCGAAGTTAGAAGGCAATAACCCAGCAGGTTCAGTGAAAGATCGACCTGCCTATAACATGATTATTCAGGCAGAAAAACGCGGTCAAATTAAACCGGGTGATACCTTGATTGAAGCAACCAGCGGTAATACAGGAATTGCTTTGGCGATGGTTTCAGCTATGCGTGGTTATAAAATGAAACTGATCATGCCGAATAACATGAGCCAAGAGCGTAAAGATGCTATGTCAGCTTATGGAGCAGAGTTAATCGAAGTTACTCAGCAACAAGGCATGGAAGGAGCTCGAGATTTGGCTTTGCAAATGCAGGCTGATGGTCAGGGTTATGTTTTAAATCAGTTTGGTAATCCAGATAATGTGGAAGCACATTATCTGACTACGGGGCCTGAGATTTGGAAACAAACGGGCGGGAAAATTACCCATTTTGTCAGCTCAATGGGAACCACGGGCACCATCATGGGGGTGTCTAAATATTTAAAAGAACAAAATCCTGAGATTCAAATTGTGGGCTTACAGCCTTCAGATGGTTCAAGTATTGCAGGGATTCGTCGTTGGCCAGAGGCATATTTACCAACGATTTTTGATCGTAGTCGAGTCGATCGTATTATTGATATTCCACAAATTGAAGCAGAGCGTACCATGCGTAAACTGGCTCGTAGTGAAGGGATTAGTGCAGGGACATCGTCTGGTGGTGCGGTCTGGGCATCTATTAAAATTGCTGAAGAAAATCCAGATGCTGTAATTGTCTGCATTATTTGTGATCGTGGAGATCGTTATTTATCAACGGGTTTATTCTCAGTAAAAGATGATGAATAAAATTGCGCCCAAGCTCTCTATTAAAAAGAGAGAATTCTTCAGTTTTCTGAGGAAGTTTTGAAAATGAGCTTACGTTTTCCGATTTTAGTGTTTGATATTGAAACGCTCACTGATTTAAAAGCTGGTGCTCATTTATATCATCTTGATTTACCTGAGTCTGATGTCGAGCAGGCCTTGACCAAGATTCGCCGTCAAGAATCAGGGATGGATTTTCAACGGTTACCTTTGCACGAAATTGTATGCATTTCTGGTTTGTGGATCGATGAAAAAGGCTTTCGTTTATTTTCATTTAGCCAAGAGCAAAATACTGAAGCTGAGATGCTGGCAAAATTCTTATCGATTTTTGATAAAAAACAGCCAACTCTTGTGAGTTGGAACGGTTCTCAGTTTGATTTGCCTGTCATTTTATTTCGAGCGATGTATCACGGACTATCTGCCCCAAGTTTGTTTGATCAAGGCGAAATCGACAATCAGAAGCGGTTTAATAACTACCAAAACCGATATCATCATCGACATGTCGACTTGATGGATGTGATGGCCATGTTTAATGGTCGAAATTTCCAGAAATTAGATGATATTGCTTGCTTGCTCGGTTTTCCTGGAAAGCGTGGTGAGTCTGGTTATCGTGTGCCAGAATATGTACGTAACAATAATTGGTTAAAATTAACCAGTTATTGTGAGGGTGATGTACTGAATACTTGGTTGGTTTATTTGCGTTGGCTTTTACTAAAAGGTCAGTTAAATCAACTAGATCATCAGCAGTTTATTCAGTCAACCATTGATTATTTACAAACGCAAACGCAACAATCAGATTTTTTACAAGTATGGCGCCAAACATCGCAATATACTGTATTTACCGCACCGACGTTTGCGCCCAAAAATTAGGTTCATCTTTTGAAACATAAAGCGAAACAGCGCCAGGCTCATCAGCCAATTTATACCTTCAAAGTGGAAGCTTTTTCACATGAAGGTCGTGGTATTGCGCACTATGGAACTCACCCTGACCATCCTAAAGAAAAACAGGGTAAGAAAGTTTTTATTCGCAATGCCTTGGTGGGTGAAACGGTTCAAGCGAAAATTACCCACCAAACCACGCGTCTAGAAGAAGCAGAAATGCTGAAACTAGAAGGTGAGGCCGCTACTGGGCGGGTAGAACCAATTTGCCCGCATTTTGGGATATGTGGTGGCTGTAGCTTGCAACATATTCATCCTGACGAACAAATTTTGTTGAAGCAAAATGTATTGCAATCGCATTTACAGCATTTTGCTGGTCTACAACCTGAACAATGGTTAACACCAATTCGTTCTAGCAAAATAGATTACCGTCGTCGTGCCCGAATTGGTGTGCGGTATATTCCGCGACAAGATCGTTTGGTCATGGGGTTTAGAGAGCATCACAGTAATCATTTAACAACCATTCACCAGTGCAAGGTATTGGATCAGACTTTATCTGATGCGATACCTGAGTTGAGAAAGTGTCTTGAAGGCTTGATGGCCAAAGCACACATTGGTCATGTTGAGTTGGCGATGGGGGATCACGAAGTTGCGTTATTAATTCGCCACTTGGAAGAATTAAATGTGTCGGATGTCAACCATTTGCGTCAATTTGCGTTACAAAGACAGTGGCAGTTGTATTTACAACCCAGAGGCGCTGATAGTTTACATCGGGTCGACGATGTGCAAGCACCAATGCGGTTACACTATCATTTAGATGATTTCGACATTCGTTTTGCATTTTCACCATTGGATTTTACCCAAGTGAATAGTGCGGTAAATGCACGAATGATTCAGTTGGCATGTGAATTGCTACAGTTAAAGGAAGGGGAACGTGTGCTTGATCTATTTTGTGGATTAGGCAACTTTTCTCTACCTTTAGCACGATGTGTAGGAGATACTGGTCAGGTGATAGGTGTTGAGGCAAGTGATGAAATGGTATTGCGTGCAACTGAAAATGCGAAAGCAAATTCGTTGAACCAAGCTATCTTTTTTTCACAAGATTTAACAAAAGACTTTTCACATCATCCTTGGGCGAAACAAGGATTTGATGCATTATTAATTGATCCTCCGCGATCGGGTGCTTTTGAGGTGATGCAATATGTACCGAGCTTCGGAGCAAATAGAATTGTTTATGTTTCATGTAATCCTTCAACACTGGCAAGGGATGCAGGTGTACTGGCACAACATGGTTATCAGCTTAAAAAAGCTGCGGTAATGGATATGTTTACCCATACTGAACATGTTGAATCTATTGCCTTATTTGAAAAAAATGAGTCTGATAAAATTTAAGAGATAAACGATTAGAACATGAGTTACATATCCAGAGGAGAATGGTATGGTCACAGTACGTGAACAGTTACCTGGACGACTCCATGAGTTGTCTGAGGAAGCGACTGTAGAACATGCCGCTGAAGCGCAAAGTAGTCTAGTATCTTGGCTAGATCGAGTGCGTGATATCTTGGATGGGGCTGAGCTGAAGCAGCTACAACGGGTTGCAGAGCTTACCTTACAAAAAGAGTTTGAAAGCACGGTTAATCATCATACCAACACCTTCAGTATCGGTATTGGTATGGCGGATATTTTGGCGCATTTACATGTAGATGAAGATACGTTGTCAGCGGCAGTATTATATCGAAGTGTACGTGAAGGACTGATCACCTTAGAGGATATTCAGCGAGAGTTTGGCGAGCAAGTTCTGGGTCTAGTAAAAGGCACGCTTGCAATGGGTAAGCTATCGGAGCTGATTGAAAAAAATAAGCGTCTAGAAGATCATTTTAATAATAATCAACGTGAACATCTAAACGGCATTTATAAAATGTTGATTTCTGTGACAGAAGATGTACGTGTGGTGCTGATTAAACTGGCAGAGCGAACTTATGCTTTACGTGAGTTGGCAACTGCAAGCAAAGAGCGTCAAGAACGTGTTGCACGTGAAATTTTAACGATTTATTCTCCACTTGCACATCGTTTAGGAATCGCCCAACTAAAATGGGAACTAGAAGATCTCGCTTTTCGCTATTTAGCGCCAGAACGATACAAAGAAATTGCTTCTTTGCTCAATGAAAAACGTTTAGAGCGTGAACAGTATATTCAGTTTGTGATTGATAAGCTTAAAACCGAACTGGATGCTTATGATATTCATGCTGAAATCACGGGGCGAGTGAAGCACATTTATTCGATTTATCGAAAAATGAAAAGCAAAAATCTTAGCTTTGACCAGCTTTACGATATTCGTGCAGTGCGGGTATTATTAAAAACGGTACCAGATTGTTACCATGCTTTAGGGATCGTACATCAGTTATGGCGACACATTCCCAACCAGTTTGATGATTATGTGACTAACCCGAAAGCCAATGGCTATCGGTCTTTGCATACTGCAGTGATTGCTGAAAACAAATCGCTCGAAGTTCAAATTCGTACTTTTGAGATGCATGAAGAAGCTGAATTGGGAGTTTGTTCTCATTTCAACTACAAAGAAGGTGCGAAAAATACGGATCATTCTTTTAATGATCGATTGCATTCACTTCGCGCTGTACTTGAGCATTATCAGGAGCGAACTGAAACTACGCCACATGCTGAAGATGATGAGTCGAATGGTATCGATCAAATTCAAGATTTTGAAAATTTTGAAAAGATTTATGTGTTTAGTCGTGATGGGGACATTAAAGAGTTACCGCGCGGCTCGACTGTGCTTGACTTTGCATATCACGTCCATACTGAAGTTGGAAACAAATGCTATGCAGCACGTGTAAACCAGCGTTATGTGCCACTGACTTATACTTTAAAAACAGGTGAGCAAGTTGAGATCTTAACCAAAAAAGACCGTGAGCCAAATCGAGATTGGTTGGTTAACTCTTTAGGTTATATCAAAACAGCTCGTGCGCGAGATAAATTGCGTCATTGGTTTAGACAGCAAGATCGCAGCAAGAACGTCGAAGTAGGACGTGAGTTGCTCAATAAAGAGCTCGCTCGTCTGGCTATTCATCCAAAAAGTATTGATTTAAACGATTACTCATCTCATTTTAACCTGAAGTCAGGTGATGATATTTTGGTTGCATTGGTGAGTGGTGACATTAGTCTGCATGCGTTGATGAACCAAGTAAATCGTCAAATGCATTTAGATCAAGATGAACCAGAGCTGGTGTTAAAACCAGCATTAAATCCACGTGCAAGCCATACATTATCGGCACACGGTATCTTGATTGATGGTTTGGACAATGTGGAATTGCATATAGCACAGTGTTGTCAGCCCGTGCATGGTGAATCGATTGGTGGTTATATCACTTTAAATCGAGGGGTGAGCATCCATAAAGTCGCATGTCCAGATTATGTGCGTATGACGACACATGAACCAGAGCGTGCTGTTGAAGCCGATTGGGAAATGCAACCAACACGCGGACAAAGCGTTCAGATTGTGGTTGAGGCCTATGATCGCCGTGGTTTACTCAAAGATCTCACTCAAGTGATTTTCTCTGATCAAATCAATATTCGTCAGGTCAATACGATTTCTGAGGCGGATGGGATTGCCAATATGAAGTTGCTGATTGAAGTGAAAGGTTTAGCACAGCTCTCTCGTTTGTTGGCTCGTTTAGAGCAACAACCCGGCATCATTAGTGCGAGACGTTTAGTACAAGGTAGTTAATTATATTTAGAATAAAACCCGCTTTTTTGAACTGACTGCTTTCATGGGGGATCGTTCAATAGGCGGGTTTTATTATTTTAAGCACACGGCATCATCATAAAATCAAAATGGGTTTTACCGTGATTTTTAGATTTTGCATTTTTTGCTTTTTTGGAATGTTGCAATATTCTCAATATTTGCTTGGGCTTTCGCTTTAATTGACTCTTGAACAGTCAAATTATTTACGTCAGATGTATCTTCTTCGCCCGCAAGATTATTTGCAATTTGACTGGCTTTGGCAGTTTTTTCAGAGTTGCCAGGC
>NZ_GG665960.1:32418-45308 GCF_000156555.1 Acinetobacter sp. ATCC 27244 | reverse complement strand
GAGTTGCCACCGAAAGCAGTTAATGCGCCACTTGCAAGACCAGCCCATTTGCTTACTGCCTTGTTTGGTGATTGAGCATTTGCATTAATATTCGCAATATTTTTCTCTGCGCTTGCTAACTCACGTTTTGCATTTGATTGCTCAACAGAAAGTGTTGCGCAATCCATTGCCTTTAATTCAGCAGTTGAAAATGGTTTACCCTCGGTCGCTGCAAAAGTAGAGAAAGAAAACGTTGCAGCAGCAGTTAAAACTAATAATTTTTTCATATTATAAACACTTTAAAAGATTTTAGATTAAGTTGCTATTTTTGTAGCAGGCGGATTCTATTTAAAATAAATTTTAAAGTCACTATTTTTTTGAATATTTTAAAGACTTGTCTGTCTATTGTTTTTGTGGTATTTGATCAGGTTTTATTTATAATTTAATTTTGTATGTAATTTGATGAATTATAATGTTTTTATTTTTGGGTTTGCGATTTTGTGCGCTATTTTTAATTTTTATTGATTAATGTGATGGTTTTATTTTTAATGATTTTTATATTTGTGTGAAAAGTGAATTAATATAGGGTTGTTAGGCTTTATATTGTTTAAAATATAAAGCACTTTTCTTTTTTTATGCTTGCTTGGATAATAATATATTGGTGATTCGGTTTAAAAACTGTGGGCTAATACGTGATAATTGAAACATTAGTTTGGTTTTAATGCCAATAGGAGTGTGGGTAGGAATAAGGAAGTGATTTCTTTGTTGTGTTAAAGCTAAAACCTGTTGTGCAACATCTGCTGGGGTTAGATCTACACCGATATTTTGAATACTCCCAGCATCCATATTTTTTACCATACTGGTTTGCACAAATAATGGCATAACATCGAGCACACGAATATTATATTTTTGCCATTCCACATCTAGAGCTTCAGTTAAACCACGCACGGCAAATTTACTGGCAGAGTATGAGGCTAGATCGGCTTGTCCATAAATAGCTGAAGCAGAAGAGAGGTTGATGACCCGAGCAAAACTTGCTTTTTGTAAATAATTTAAAGCCGCGTGGCAACCATTAAGAACACCTTTTACATTGATATCAATTGTGCGGTGATGAGAGGGGATGGTTGTATTTTCAAAAGCACCAGAATATAAGATTCCAGCATTGTTAATTAGAATATTGAGTTCGCCTGCCCAGTTTTGAAATTCCTGTAATGCGATTTGCCATTGTGGATAATCGCTAACGTCTAAATAACCCGCTTTCGTATTTGCACCCAGTTCCGTAGCTAAAGCTTGCGCTTGTTCTAAGTTGATATCGTAGATGCCTACTTTATAGCCTTTTTGATGAAACAGACGGGCGATTTCGGCACCTATACCTTGAGCTGCACCACTAATAAAAACACTATGTTGCATTGCTTTTCCTTACTTTATATTGATACTTTTCGGACCAGCGTATATTAGACAGAAGCTGGTTAAAACTGCAACAGCGTAAGGGGTGAGGAGATAATCATGGAAAAGCTATTAGAAATCATGCGTGAGCTAAGACAAAAATGTCCATGGGATCAACAACAAACACCTGAGAGCTTAACGCGTTATGCGATTGAAGAGGCTTATGAAGTCGAAGCTGCGATTCGTGTTGGTGATTTGGATGAAATTCGTCAAGAGCTTGGAGATCTATTGTTGCAAGTGGTTTTTCAATCACAAATGTTCAGTGAGCAAGGGGCTTTTGATTTTCATGATGTGGTTGATGCAATTAGTGAGAAACTGATTCGACGTCATCCGCATGTATTTCAAGCTGAACAGTTTCAGAACTTGAACCCTGAACAGGTAAGCGAGCTATGGAAACAAATTAAGCAGCAAGAGAAACAGGGTAAGCCAAGATCTCGATTAGATGAGGTGAAGCATGCACCTGCTTTAGTTCAAGCGGATGAAATCCAAAAAAAAGCAGCACAACTTGGTTTTGATTTTGAAACGGTAGACGATGCTTACGGAAAATTAGACGAAGAGCTAGCAGAATTACAACAAGCGCTTAAAACGGGAAAAACCGATGAAATACAAGAAGAATTTGGAGATTGTCTATTTTCTTTGATCAATGTAGGTCGTAAACTTGGGCTGTCGAGTGAAACGGCATTACTGGCGACAATTCATAAATTTAGAAGTCGCTTTGCCTATATCGAACAACAAGCACATCGACAACAGAAAGACTTGCAAGAAATGAGTTTGGCGGAAATGGACCAGCTATGGGAGCAAGCAAAAAGACATTTAAAATTTGAGGGGAGCTCTGATGAAATTGCCGCAGTTACGCAGCAAAACTAACTTTTTATTATTGATTATTTTATGGTTGGGGGTAATTCCCCAGCTCAATGCTAAACAGTTTGATCAATCCTATATACAATGGAAAACACAGCAACAAAAACATGATCAGCAATTGGCTAGACAAGATGACCAATATTATTTATCTAGACCGACCCAGCAACAAAATGTGAAACCTGTTTCATCTTCTGTAAATATTTCAGGCGATAAAATTAGCTTAAATCAAGCGAACTTACAGCAGTTGCAAAGTTTAAGTGGTGTAGGTGAGAAAAAAGCCCAAGCGATTATTGAATATCGACAAAAACATGGTGCATTTAAAGCATTAGATGAACTCATGAATGTCAAAGGAATTGGGCCGAAACTGCTTGAAAAGAATAGGTCGAGACTTATTTTATAGGTTGGTTAAAGTGTTGGTGGTAAAAAATGCGTGCTGATATCTTGAAACTTCAGCAGAATAAATTGCCCTTTGTGTGTGTTAGAGCTATGATTAGCGACAAATTGTTATTTACGTCCTGACGTAGGAGACAGTGTCTTTTGCAAACTTTGCGTGCGTCAAAATGTGGTTTGTCCACAACTCAACTCCCTTCCTCAATATTAGATGTGATCGATAGTCTGACTAAAGCAGGTTATGAGGCATATATTGTAGGTGGTGGTGTTCGCGATATGATGTTAGGTCTTAATCCAAAGGATTTTGACGCGGTAACCAATGCTACTCCAGCCCAAGTAAAAGAAGTGTTTGGGCGGCGCTGTCGTATTATTGGGCGACGTTTTGAGTTAGCTCATGTGTATTCTGGTCGTGAACTGATCGAAGTCGCGACCTTCCGTGCCCCTCCGAAAAAAGCAGTCACCAGTGCTTCTGGTATGATTCTTCGTGATAATAATTGGGGAACAATTGAGCAGGATTTTGCTCGTCGAGATTTTTCGATCAATACGCTTTATTATCAACCTCGTAAGGGGGTTGTGCTGGACTTCTGCCAAGGTGTTGAAGATATCAAAACCCGTACTTTACGGTTTTTGGGTGAGCCAGCTCAGCGTTTTGAGGAAGATCCTGTACGCATGTTGCGTGCATTGCGTTTTGCGGCGAAACTGAACTTTCAAATCGATCAATCCATTCTTGACGTTTTTGATGTTGAGATGACGCAATTATTGCGTGATGTTTCACCACATCGACTTTATGATGAGTCACAAAAGCTCTTTACTATGGGGCATCTCACTCAGGTTTTGCCGATGTTGATCGAGTTTGGTGTTTGGAAACAATTGTTTGCTGAAATTCCGCCAAACATCACCTCATTTATCGAGCGTGCAGCCAAGAATACTGATCAGCGAATTCAAATCGGTAAAACCATCAATCCTGCTTTTTTCTATGCGGTCTTGTTATGGAAACCCTTTTTAGAGCGCTGTGACTTTTATCTCAATAAAGGCGTCGTGCCAGCCGAAGCGCGTGCTCAAGCAGGTCTTGATGTGCTTAAGCGTCAAGCAACTCGTACGATTATTCCTCGTTTTGCTGAAACTTTTATTCGTGAAGTGTGGGAGATGCAAAGTCGATTGCTCAATCCAAAACCTCAACAAATAGAAGCATTAGCTGGGCATGCGCGTTTCCGTGCAGGATTCGATTTCTTGTTGCTACGTGAGAAATCAGGTGATGCCAGCACTGAAGGTATGGGCGTTTGGTGGGAAAATTACCAAGAAATGACCACTGACCAAAAAGAAGCCGCTATTCGTCAGTATAACCGTCAACGTACGAAGACCCGACGTAAAGCTGCTGACACCGAAGAGTTGAAGCATACTGAAATTGAACCATTGGTTGATGTTCCAGAACCAAGAAATCGTCGTGCGAAAAAAGAGCGTGTGCGGGCTGGTGATTCAGCAAATCGTTTTCTTGAAAAGGCGGCAGATACAGGTCAAATCAATTCAGATCATCCGATTTTAAAGCGAAAACGTGTGCAACGTGATTTAAAGCAAGTCGTTTTTGGACCGACTCAATGACGATTCGTACTTATATCGGTTTAGGTAGTAACTTAGGTGATTCGCAACAAATTCTTCGTGAAGCTGTTGCGAAATTATCAATGTTGGGTGAAGTACAGGTTTCTCGCCTTTACCAAAGTCCACCGATGGGACCTCAAGATCAACCACATTATTTAAATGCTGTTGTTCAACTGGACACGACATTGACACCACTTGACTTGTTAGACCAATTGCAACAGTTAGAACAAGATGCGGGGCGTGTTCGTTTGCGACGTTGGGGAGAGCGAACCCTAGATCTTGATCTGTTAATCTATGGTCAAGAACAAATTCAAAATGAACGTTTAACTGTGCCCCATATTGGTATTTTACAACGTGATTTTGTAATTCTTCCCTTATTAGATTTAGATGCTCATTTACAATTAAATGGTCATTCATTAAAAGACTTAGAACTGGTACAGCAAGCAAACTTGACTGTAATAGCCGATCAATCTTGGGCGGCTGCTTAAGATTGTTTCGTTCTGAAAACGCCTGTAGAGGACATCATCATGATTAGTCTAAGTGACTTAAGAAAGTTTAAAGCTGACGGACGCAAGTTTTCTTGCCTGACTTGCTATGATGCAAGTATGGCGAAAGCAATGGAATTGGCTCAAATTGATACGATTTTAATCGGTGATTCTCTGGGGATGGCGATTCAAGGAAGAGATTCAACGCTTCCTGTTACAGTTGAAGATATGGCTTATCATACTGCGGCAGTCCGCCGTGGAAATACACATGCCTTAATCATGACTGATTTGCCATTTATGAGTTATGCAACACTTGAAGATGGCTTGAAAAGTGCTAAAGCCGTGATGCAAGTTGGTGCTCAAATGGTCAAAATTGAAGGTGGTGCTTGGCTCAGTGAGTTAGTTACAGTGTTGACCCGCAATGGTATTCCCGTCTGTGTCCATTTAGGTTTGACGCCGCAATCAGTACATGTGTTTGGCGGTTATAAATTGCAGGCAAGAACACGCGAAGCGGCCGATCAATTAATTGCAGATTGTCAAGCTGTGGTTGACGCAGGTGCATCAGTATTATTGCTAGAATGCGTTCCTGCTCAGTTGGGTAAAGAGATCGCTGAGTTATTTCCAAATACGCCTGTGATTGGAATCGGTGCAGGTAATGAAACAGATGGGCAGGTATTGGTTGCACAAGACATGTTGGGGCTTACTTTTGGTCGAGTTGCACGTTTTGTCCGTAATTTTATGAAAGAACAGGCGGGTGAAACAGCAATTTTAGATGCATTTAAAGCCTATCATGCTGCTGTTCAAGACCAATCTTTCCCAGCTAAAGAACATACTTTCCAAGTTGAGCTTTAATTCATGAAAACTGAAACAACGATACAAGGCTTAACTGCGTCACTTGCAACAGCACGCAGCAACAAAAAAATGATTGGTTTTGTCCCGACGATGGGAAATTTGCATGAAGGTCATTTGACCTTGGTTCGTGCTGCTAAAAAGATTTGTGATGTGGTTGTGGTGAGCATCTTTGTCAACCCAATTCAATTCGGTGCGGGTGAAGATTTTGATAACTATCCACGTACTTTAGAGCAAGATAGTCGTTTGTTGGCGGATGTGGGTTGCGATATTATTTTTGCGCCTTCTGTTGAGCAAATGTATGGAACACAACCACGCTTGACCAATATTAGTGTTGGGCAAATTACCGATGATTTGTGTGGGAAGTCTCGCCCTGGTCATTTTGATGGCGTGGCAGTCGTTGTTACCAAATTATTTAATATGGTACAGCCGGACTATGCTTTCTTTGGTCAAAAGGATTATCAGCAACTCGCGGTGATTCGTCAGTTGGTACAAGATTTAAATATGCCTTTGGAAGTGATTGGTGTGCCCATCGTGCGTGCTGAGGATGGCTTGGCTTTAAGTTCTCGCAATGGTTATTTATCTCAAGAGCAACGTGAAATTGCCCCTAAAATTTACCAGTTGTTAAAGAAAGCGGAACAGCAATTGCATGATGGTCAAGTGTTGGAGCAAGTGTTAGCAAATATCTCAACTGAATTGACACAAGCAGGTTTTGTTGTGGATTATGTGGAAGCTCGTCAAACCAATTTACAGCCGATTACGCAATTTGATCAAGATTTGGTTTTATTTGTTGCGGCAAAATTAGGTACGACGCGTTTAATCGATAATTTACAAGTAAATTTTAAAACTTAGAACTTCAGAATAAAAAGGGCAACATGCCATGAAGCGTATTCTTATCGTCACAGGACAATCTGGTTCAGGAAAATCTTCAGCGTTACAAGTGCTTGAAGATTTAGGCTACTATTGTATAGATAACTTACCTTTGGCACTGTTGCCTGAAATAGTGGCGAAACTTGATCATGAAAATAATCTGGAGCAATTGGCGTTAGGTGTTGATATTCGAAGCACACGCGCTGATATGCAAGAGTTTGATCATGTGTTTGAGCAATTAAAAAGACATGGTTCAGTTGATGTCATTTATTTGACTACCCAAGATCAAGATTTGATTGCTCGTTTTAGTGCATCTAGACGCCCGCATCCTTTAGCGAGCCGTTTTAATAGTTTATTGCAGTGTATACAAGAAGAAAAGCAACTGCTGATTCCGATACAATTTCGCTCTACAGTGCATATTGATACGACAGATAAAAGTGTACATGATTTAAAACATATTTTACTGTCCAAACTAGGGCAGTCTGATAACTTAATTGTTATTTTGCAATCGTTTGGTTATAAGCATGGCATTCCTTTAGATGCTGATTATGTATTTGATGTCCGTCATTTGCCTAACCCACATTGGGATTTAGATTTACGTCGTTTATCTGGTTTAGATGAACCTGTACGTCGATTTTTAGAGAGCAGTCAGCAAACCAATGAAATGTTTGCTGATATTTATGCTTTCTTGGAAAAGTGGCTACCTGCTTTTGCAGAGGGACATCGCCATTATATGACCATTTCTGTGGGTTGCACGGGTGGACAACATCGTTCAGTTTATATCGTGGATAGACTCAAGCAAGCCCTTGAGGCAAAATGGGCTGTCCAAATCTTACATAGAGAAATGAAGCACTGGTCATGATAGACACAACAATTGATGTAATTAATAAACTTGGCTTACATGCACGCGCATCAGGTAAACTGATTGAGGTGACGACCAAATTTCGCTCTTCTATTCAAATTGGTAAGGGTGATAAGCTGGTAGATGCAAAAAATATTATGTCATTGTTGATGTTGGGTGCGGGTAAGGGCACGACATTAAGGTTAGTGATTGATGGTGCTGATGAAGACAAAGCACTGGAAGAAATTCAAACGCTGTTCGCAGCAAAATTTTATGAGGCAGAGTAATAGTGGCACGTGGTACCCAACGTTATACCGATGAAGATTTTGAGTCATTAGAAGGGCGTGCGAGTAGAACAGAGCAAAAGAAAGCTGTACAACGTATGGCTGCTTTAGGTGAGCAATTGGCTCAATTGAATGTAAAACAAATTCAAAAACTTCCTGTGGATGAACGTCTGATAGATGCGTTGCTTGAAGTTCAAAAAATTAGTTCATTTGAAGCACGTCGTCGTCAGTTTCAGCGAATTGGCAAATTGTTGCGTAATGAAGATGAAAGCATAATTTTGTCTTATCTCACACCGCAACAAGGTGCAAAGAAACAAATGCAATTGATGCGTTGGGTTGATCGTATGATTGAGCAAGGTGATCCGATCATTAATGAATTCAGCAAAGTATTTAATGCATCAGAACGCCATACTTTACGTCAGCATGTTCTTCGTATTCATCGTGACATCAAACAACAGGTGAGTGAGGAAGAGCTCGAAGCTTCTAAACGTAAGTTTGTAAACTATGTACAACAAGTCGCGCTGTTATCTGATCAAGGTTAACTTGAAAAAAAGAAGTTTCTAAGGAAACTTCTTTTGCATTTAGGCAATTAATTTCCAAACTCACTTGTAGCTCGTTCTTTTGCCCATTCTCTTAAAATAAATTTTTGTAATTTCCCTGTTGATGTTTTAGGGATCTCAGTAATTACTACATCTTTAGGAACTTTAAAGCGTGCAAGTTCTTTTTGACAGTGCAGAATAATTTCTTCTGCTGAAGTTGTGCTACCTTGTTTTAATTCAATAAAAGCACAAGGCACCTCTTGCCAACGTGGATCAGGCTTTGCGACTACGGCTGCAGTCATGACTGCTGGATGTCGATATAAAACATCTTCGACTTCTAATGAAGAAATATTTTCCCCACCTGAAATAATAATGTCTTTGGAGCGGTCCGTGATTTTGGCATAGCCATCGGGATGGCATACGGCTAAATCCCCGGTATGGAACCAACCCCCTTGAAATGCTTCTTCAGTGGCCTGTGGGTTTTTGAGATAGCCTTTCATGACGATATTGCCACGGAACATGATTTCGCCCATGGTTTCGCCATCATTTGGCACAGGTTGCATGGTTTCAGGATCAAGTACTCGCATACTGTCTTGTAGAGGGTATGGAACGCCTTGACGTGAATGCAATTGAGCTTGTTCTTGGATAGATAACTCACTCCAACCTGCTTGTGAGGCACATAGCGCTGAAGGACCGTAGGTTTCGGTTAAACCATAGACGTGATTGACATTGATGCCGATATTACGCATCCCTTCAATAATCGCAACTGGCGGTGCAGCACCAGCAACCATCACCTCCACATGATGGTCAAATGCGGTTCTTTGTTCCTGAGGCGTATTGATCAGCATCGATAAAACAATCGGTGCGCCACAGAAATAATCTACTTTGTGTTCGGCAATATATTGAAAGATTAGTGTTGGATCGACGCGACGTAAACAAATATTGGTTCCGCCACTGGCGGCAATAGACCATGCAAAACACCAGCCATTGCAATGAAACAGGGGTAAGGTCCAAAGATACACAGCACGAGGTTTCATGCCACATGCCAAAATATTACTTGCTGCATTGAGGTAAGCACCACGATGATGATAAACCACACCTTTTGGATTTCCTGTTGTTCCCGAGGTGTAATTCAGGCTGATCGCATCCCATTCATCTTGTGGAAGTAACCATTCAAACTCAGGATCGCCTTGAGCTATCCAAGACTCATATTCATATTGACCAAGGGGCAGTTGTTCACCTTCATACTCATTATCAAAAACGTCAATTACAATCATATCTTGATGAAGATGTGTGAGTGCTTCTTCTGCAATCGGTCTAAACTCTGGGTCAACTAAAAGCACTTTTGCTTCAGCATGTTCTAGCATAAAGGCAATGGTTTTGGCATCTAGGCGCGTATTTAGCGTATTTAGAACGGCACCTGCCATGGGAACGGCAAAATGAGCTTCAATCATTGCTGGAACATTCGGTAAAAGTACAGAAACGGTATCGTTCTTTTGAATACCTAAACGTGTCAGTTGGTGTGCAAATTGACGACAGCGTTGATAGCTTTGTTGCCATGTAATCTGACGTTTACCATGAATAATTGCGGCCTGATTCGGGTAAATATAAGCTGCACGCTCTAAATAGCGTAATGGTGATAACGCAACAAAATTCGCAGGGTTTTTGGGTAATTCGTCGTATGCACTAACCATGTGTATTGCTCCATGTTTATTTTATGAGGAAATTTACTGGGGTGTTAAAAATGACCGCAGTCCGCATATATCTATATCACCATAGTAGGCTGCTGACACGAAATCACTAAGGCTTTAGTCTGAGATATATTTTTGACTTGGGTTTTTCTCGAATCAAAGGTTTCTTCCTTGTCTAAACCTGTGTAAAATCTCGGGTACTTTTTTATCCGCCGTTTTTTATTTTTTGAGGTCCGCCTCAATACATAATCTCGCGGTGATATGCTCCATTGTGCGGGGCATCACTCCTTAAGGATTTTATTATGCCAATCATTACTTTACCAAATGGTGATCAAAAGCAATTTGATCAACCGATTTCCGTGATGGAACTTGCTCAGAGCATTGGTCCGGGCCTAGCGAAAAATACCGTTGCTGGTCGTATCAATGATCGTTTGGTGGATGCTTGTGATTTAATCACAGAAGATGCAACAGTTCAGATTATTACCCCGAAAGATGAAGAAGGTTTAGAAATCATTCGTCACTCATGTGCGCACTTAGTCGGACATGCGGTTAAGCAATTGTTCCCTGAAGCGAAAATGGTAATCGGTCCAGTGATCGAAGAAGGTTTCTATTACGACATCTGGATGCCACGTCCATTTACTTTGGATGATATGGCTGCGATTGAAGAGCGTATGAAAAAGCTCATCGATCAAGATTATGACGTTATTAAAAAGATGACACCGCGTGAAGATGTGATTGCAGAATTCACAGCACGTGGTGAAGAATATAAATTACGCTTGATTGCAGACATGCCAGAAGAAACTCAAATGGGCTTGTACTACCATCAAGATTATTTGGATATGTGCCGTGGTCCGCACGTACCGAATACTAAATTCTTAAAATCATTCAAGCTCACTAAAATCTCTGGTGCTTACTGGCGTGGTGATGCCAAGAATGAACAGTTACAGCGTATTTATGGTACAGCTTGGGCAGACAAGAAACAGTTGGCTGCGTATATCAAACGTATTGAAGAAGCTGAAAAACGTGACCATCGTAAAATTGGTAAAGCTTTAGACTTATTCCACATGCAAGAAGAAGCACCAGGTATGGTGTTCTGGCATGCCAATGGTTGGACGATTTACCAAGTGCTTGAACAATACATGCGTAAAGTTCAGCAGGACAATGGTTACCAAGAAATTAAGACACCACAGATCGTAGACTTTACGCTTTGGGAAAAATCAGGACATGCGGCAAACTATGCTGAAAACATGTTTACGACTCACTCAGAAAGTCGTAATTATGCAGTAAAGCCAATGAACTGCCCTTGTCACGTGCAAGTGTTCAACCAAGGATTAAAATCTTACCGTGATTTACCAATCCGTTTAGCGGAGTTCGGTTCATGTCATCGTAACGAACCATCAGGTTCTTTACACGGTATCATGCGTGTACGTGGTTTTACCCAAGATGATGCGCATATTTTCTGTACCAAAGAGCAAATTGGTCAAGAAGTTGCAGACTTTATTAAACTGACTTTAGATGTTTATAAAGACTTCGGTTTTGAAGAAGTACAAATGAAGCTTTCAACACGCCCTGAAAAGCGTGTGGGTGACGATGCACTTTGGGATATTGCTGAAAAATCTTTGGCTGATGCTTTAGATGACGCGGGCTTAGCATGGGATCTACAACCTGGTGAAGGTGCATTCTATGGTCCGAAAATTGAATTTTCATTGAAAGACTGCTTAGGTCGTGTATGGCAGTGCGGTACAATCCAGTGTGACTTCAACTTACCAATCCGTTTAGATGCTTCGTACGTGACTGAAGACAATGAGCGTGATCAACCAGTTATGTTGCATCGTGCAATTCTTGGCAGTTTTGAGCGTTTTATTGGTATACTAATTGAACATTACGCTGGTTTCATGCCACCTTGGCTTGCACCAATTCAAGCTTGTGTGATGAATATTACCGATTCACAAGCAGATGCGTGTGAGCAAGTGGTTGCAAAACTCAAAGAAAGTGGTCTTCGTGCTATTTCTGACTTGAGAAATGAAAAAATCGGATTTAAGATTCGTGAGCGTACCCTAGAGCGTATTCCTTATCTTTTGGTTCTCGGTGATCGAGAAGTCGAAGAGGGTACCGTAAATGTACGTACACGCTCAGGAAAAAATTTAGGTACTATGTCAATTGATGCATTCATTGATTTAGTGAAATCTGCCGTTGCCGAACGCGGCCGGTACATTGTGGAGTAATAAAGATTAAACAGCCTGATCGTAACCAACAACAAGGTGCTAAAAGTAACCGTCCAGCCATTAATGATGAGATTCGTGCGAAAGAAGTACGTCTCGTTGCTGCTGATGGGGAACAGAAAGGTGTCGTTTCATTAAATGAAGCATTACGTGCTGCTGAAGAAGCTGATCTTGACCTTGTTGAGATCGTTGCTAATGCAGAACCTCCTGTTTGTAAAATCATGGACTACAACAAGCACTTATTTGACTTAAAGCAAAAGCAAAAAGATGCGAAGAAAAAACAGCATCAAGTGCAAGTGAAAGAAATCAAGTTACGCCCAGCGACGGACGTAGGTGATTACCAAGTAAAATTGCGTGCAATTTTACGTTTCCTTGAAGAAGGAAATAAGGTGAAAATTACTTTACGTTTCCGTGGTCGTGAAATGGCACACCAACAGCTTGGTCTTGCTCAATTACAAAAAATTGAAGCTGATGTGGCTGAGTTTGGCGTTGTTGAGCAACCTCCAAAAATGGAAGGTCGCCAAATGGGTATGCTGCTTGGTCCGAAAAAGAAAAAGTAATTTTTTCTTGATAAAAAAACACCGCTATTGCGGTGTTTTTTTGTTTCCACAAATGTGGAAACAAGGCTTAATTTTTGAGCATATTTATGTTAATTTTAGTTGAAAAGTAAAGTATATGACTATTGGAGAATCAAAAGATGACTATCGTTAATGGTACACATGAGTTGTCTGAAATAAATCAAAAAGTGGTGCAAGAGGGTGAGGTATTACCACAAGTTCGTTTAAAAGATGGTAGTAAAGTACAAACGGGTACCGTGGCGACTATGTTGCACAATAT
>NZ_GG665960.1:0-31427 GCF_000156555.1 Acinetobacter sp. ATCC 27244 | reverse complement strand
ATATAATGCAGGTGTACGTGGTGAAGTCGAGACTGAGTTAGAGTGTGCTATCCCAACCTTAGTGAAAGTAGGTTTGTTTGATTTATTCTCGGTTGAAGAATGGATTAATGGAAATAATTTAGGTCGTCGATTTGTTGGTGAAAAGGCGAAAGAGTTTTTAGCGAATCGATAGACTGGATAAACTCCCTAATATCCTCTTTGCAAACATAATTTTATTGTTTCTTTTTCGTGCTACGGTGCTGATCAAATTCTGAAAAATGTGATATAACGCAACAATAATCAAGATAAAGATGAATAGGATAACTAAATGATTGACTTATATTATTGGGGTACTCCCAATGGCCATAAAATAACGATTGCTTTAGAAGAAATGGGGCTTGAATATCAAATCTTCCCGATTAATATTTTAGAAAATGATCAGTTTCAGCCAGACTTTTTAAGGATTTCTCCAAACAATAAAATTCCAGCAATCGTTGATCAAAATGGTCCACGTGGTGAACCAATTTCTGTATTTGAATCTGGCGCAATCTTGCAATATTTAGGTCGCAAAACTGGATTGTTCTATCCCGTTGATGAGCAAGAGCGAGTTGAGGTAGAGCAATGGTTGATGTGGCAAATGGGTGGTTTTGGTCCGATGCTTGGGCAAAACCATCATTTCAACAAGTTTGCACCTGAGCGTATTCCTTATGCGACGGAGCGCTATATCAATGAAACCAAACGGCTGTATGGTGTTTTGAATAAACAGCTGGTTGGTCAGAAGTTTGTAGCTGGTGAATACTCAATCGCAGATATGGCGATTTTACCTTGGGCATTACGCTATGAGTGGCAAAGTATTCAACTCGAAGATTATCCTTATGTGAAAGATTATATCGATCGCTTAACTGCACGTCCTGCCATACAAAGAGCTTTATCGATCAAAGTAGGATAATACGTGTTGTGAAACAACAACTTTATCTGAGACATTGGGCGATTGCGATGGGATTGTTGATACTTACAGCAATCGTCTGCGCTCTGCTACACAATCGCTATTCCGAAGATCATTTGGGGATTTTGGTCTTTGCTTTGATCGGAGTGTTGGGGCTTTTATTTTCTACGTTATTTGCTTGGCTGCAGGTGGAAACTAGAAACTCATATGGTAGCACTTGGCTTTTCGTGAGCTTTTTAAGCCTGTCGTTATTGTTAAGCACTTATCTTTATCATACGGTATCCATTGACTGGGCGGCAGTTTCAGATGATGCTATCCAACTTAGTTTATATCAACGAGTTGTAACGTCAGACCTTACATTTTGGGTCGCATTTGCTTTTCCATTCATTTTTTCCGTCGCGAATTTTTTTGTGCGATCTAAGGTCGCCAAAATGAAGAAATAATCTGTGTTAAAACCATGCATTTAGCCCTATCAGCGTGACTATTTTATAGTTGTGTAATTTTTAGACTTAAAGCTCTATGATCGGTATAGGATAATGTAATTTTAAAACAAGTATAAAGCGTTATGAACTCTACAATCGCGACAGACTATTTAAAAAAACTTGATTTTCAAGGGCACTGTTTACCTACGCTAGAGAACTTAAAGACTCTGCTAAGTTTCCATGTTGAGCACATTCCTTTTGGTAATCTATCCTCTTTTCTTGGGGAGGAAGTCTCATTAGTACCCGAACAACTTGCTCAAAAACTATTATATGAAAATCGGGAAGGGTATTGCTTAGAGCACAGCACCCTGAGCAGAATTGCATTAACTGAGTTGGGGTATGACGCTTATAACGTATTAGGTCGTGTCTATTATCAAAGTGCACATACCACAGCACCTATCCGTACTCATTTAGTCACGTTGGTGCGAATCGATCAGCAATTATTTTTATATGATCCCGGCTTTGGGGGGATGACACCAACAACAATTCTATCTTTAGATTGTATCGGAGAGGCGCAGTCAACACCTTTGGAACAGTTTCGATTTGTGGATGTCGCACAGTGTGGATTGGACATGGCTGTGCTGACAGATGTGAAGTATATGCTTCAGGTTTTTTTACATAATGAATGGATCAATGTGTATGCAATTAATCCTGATCAACAGATCGCGATGGCGGATGCGGAAATTGCCAATTGGTATATATCAACGTCACCTGAATCATTATTTACTCAACATTTAATGTTATTTACAGCGACCACGGAAGCCAGAATGACATTGAAAGATCAGGTATTGAGAATTCATGGTAAAGAAAAATCTGATAAAAAGGTTTTATCAACCCCGCATGAGTTTGGGGAAATAATACAAGCGGTTTTTAAGATACAAATGAACCCACAGAAACTTAGACAAGCATGGGATAAACTTACTTTGATTGAATCAGTTTAAGTGATATTGTCTGGGCATTGCTTTGATCTCTATGTAAGTGCTTTCACACCCTGATGTCCTATTTTCTATTATTTCTCTCTGCTTTTGGTGCTGCAACATTACTACCTTTACAGTCTGAAGCTGTGCTTATGACTTTATTGGTGCAGGGGATGTCCAATCCATTTTATTTGTTGCTTGTTGCGACAGTTGGAAATGTTTTGGGCTCTTGTGTTAACTGGTGGTTGGGATTGAAAATAGAGCATTATAAAGATAAAAAGTGGTTTCCTGTCTCAGAACCACGTTTGCAGCAAGCACAACAGATCTATCATAAATATGGTTTTTACTCGTTATTGTTGAGTTGGGTGCCGATCATTGGTGATCCGATTACGTTGATTGCTGGATTGATGAAAGAGCATTTTGGGCGGTTCTTATTGATTGTCACAATTGCTAAAGCAGGACGCTATTTGTTTATGTATGGCTTATATCTCGGATTATTTTCTTAATTTACTTTCTGTTTATGTTGTAGATTCTCGTTAGCTCCAGGTAAGTTCGACATTGTTGATGTGGCTCAAATCGATTGTATTTTGTGATCAGAAATTTTGCTTTAAATTTAAACGAAGATGCTATATGATACTGCCTTCCTTACCTGCAGGTCGATTTGCAATAGTGCAAACGAGCCGAACAGGTGACTAAAAGAGGTTACTATGGCTAAGTTAAAAACTCGCCGTGGTGCAGCTAAACGCTTTAAAGCGACTGCAAACGGTTTCAAGCGCAAACAAGCATTCAAGCGCCACATTTTGACCAAAAAATCTGCTAAGCGTATCCGTCAATTGCGCGGTTGTGTAATGGTTCACGTAAGTGACGTTGCATCAGTTCGTGCTATGTGCCCATACATCTAAGGAGATTATAAATGGCTCGTGTAAAACGTGGTGTAGTGGCTCATCGCCGTCACAAAAAAATTCTTGCTCGCGCTAAAGGTTACTATGGTGCTCGTTCACGTGTTTATCGCGTAGCGTTCCAAGCGGTAATCAAAGCTGGTCAATACGCTTACCGTGACCGCCGTCAAAAGAAACGTCAATTCCGTGCTTTATGGATTGCGCGTATCAATGCTGGTGCTCGTCAAAACGGTTTGTCTTACAGCCGCATGATCGATGGCTTGAAAAAAGCTCAAGTGATCATCGACCGTCGCGTATTAGCTGACATCGCTATGCATGATGCAGTAGCATTTGCTGCTTTAGCTGAAAAAGCTAAAGGCGCATTAGCTGCATAAGCTTAGAGATTCAAAGAAGGCCGCTTTTTAGCGGTCTTTTTTATTTTTAAGCAAATGTGTTTTAAACATATAAAATAAATAAAAGGAAATAATATGAGTGATACAAAATTTTTAACTGATTTAATACAAGCAACTCTTGCAAAGCTTTCCCAACATCAAGAATTAAAGATTTCCTAATTTCAACAAATAATCGTATCTTAGTTGAGGCATCACCAGTGAATAAGACCTAAGGAGTGGGTATGGCTAAAGCTCATGAAAATATTCAAGACCCTAGATTATGGAATGGTTTAAATCTCTTTGGGGTTGCATTAATGCAAGTCTGATCTCACCTTTTAGTAAACTAAACTATCTTCGGTGAAAACATGCGCAGACAATATCACTTTAGACAAGTGGGGGACGATACTTGTATTTGGGATGTTCATCGTTTAGTGAAGCTGGCCCAAAATTTCATAGTCAAGAAAGTTATGCTTACTGATATTCAAGAACTCAACGAAGCTTATTGGTTTCCAGATGAATATCCAACAACTCAGCAAATCATTGAGCATATTCACTTGATTCAGGATGCAGACCTCAATTATCCCATTATTCTCTGTGCGCAGGGTCGAGTGATGGACGGTATGCATCGTGTAGCAAAGGCAAGTTTACTCAAGCATTCCGATATTCTTGCAGTGCAATTTGAGCAAACACCTGAGCCTGATTTTATGAATATTGATGAAGATGAGCTTGATTACACGGATATTTATAATCCGAAATAATAAGCCAATCCACAAATGATGATCGTGATGAAGACTAATTTTATCACACTGATATGATTCATTTTATGTTGGGCTGCTGCCTGAGTTGGCGTTTTCGCTACATCCATAGTACGGTCATAGGGTTCCATCGGCATTTCAAAATCAATATTTTTATAGTGGTTAGCAATTCTTGAAATCAGTTTCGCAAATAAGTCATCTGTTTTTTGTCCGAAGTTGCGTAAGACAATTTGTTGTTCAGGACTTAACATTTCTCCATCGGTGTTATAAGGATGGCGACGTTGATTCTCGATAAAATCTGTCAATGCTGACATACGATACATGAGTTGATGAGCTGAATCTGCTTGATAGGTGGTTGGAATAATAGCCAAGTCAGCATGATCTAAATGGCTGTGTTCTAGTTCATAACCATAAAAAGGTAGCTCTACTTGTTCTGGTTCTAAGAAGTTTTCTGCGCATTTATGGCTAAAAAGCTCTTGGTTAATAAACTTTTCAATTTCGTGCCAGTCATTATTTTTTAATTCTTGGGTCACTTTTTTAGCAATTGAGTCTGGAAGTGGGTAACGCCAAAATACATCCTGTCTTAGTGAAATTTGTTGTGAGGTGGGTGCTTCGAAAGGATTGTCATGTTGATACCACTCAGCAAGTTCATGCCCACAAATCCATGCAGTTTTATTTTTACCTTCATGGCTCACGATGAAGTGAGCATAGGGAAGTAATTCAACATTGGCGTTAGGGTTTTGGTGGTCTTGTAAGAGCTGTGCATTGTGCAAGCTTAATCGATCAACGCCTTGACGTTTTAAACCTTCCAACCAAACTTGAAAGTGTTGTGCTAAAAGATGTTGTGACTGGAGGTCACGGAACTCGAAATGATGTTGAGCAAAGATGGGGTGATCAACCCAGACACTGAAGGGAAGATTTTGTTGTAAAAACTCATTGCCATAGCTGACAAGCGTCAATTGAACTTTCCAAATTTGATCGAGCGCCATTGTTTTTACTCTTTGACTTTTAGCGATAAGAAAGATTTTAGCAAATTGTTGCGACATATGTTTTTTCAATAGGCTTAATCTTCAAAAAATAGGTAAAAAGCTGATAAACTATAGCGTTTTATTATATTTCTATAATTTGTTGCTTTGAGAGTTACTATGTCACTGGAAGCCCTGACCACTGAAGCGCTTGCTGCCATTGCAGCGGCTCAAGACCTTGCTGCACTCGATCAAGTACGTGTGCAATTTACAGGGAAAAAAGCCAGCTTGCAGAGCAATCGAAAGCACTTGGAAAAATGGATCCTGAAGAGCGTAAAGTACAAGGTGCTGCTATTCATGCTGTTCGTGAAGCGATCAACGCTGCATTGACTGAGCGTCAACAAACATTACAACAAGCTGAGCTTGCTAAAAAATTAGCGAGTGAGACCATTGATATTACTTTACCTGGCCGCGGTCAACGTATGGGAAGTATCCACCCGGTGACCCAAGTTCAAGAGCGTATTTGTCAGTTCTTTACCAAAGCAGGTTTCCAAGTGGCACATGGTCCAGAAGTTGAAGATGATTATCACAACTTTGAGGCATTGAATATTCCGGGGCATCACCCAGCACGTGCAATGCACGATACTTTCTATTTTGATGCAACTCATTTACTCCGTACTCATACTTCGGGTGTGCAAATCCGTACGATGGAAACCAATCAGCCACCAATCCGTATTGTGTGTCCTGGCCGTGTTTATCGTTGTGACTCAGATCAAACGCATTCACCGATGTTTCATCAGATCGAAGGTTTGTACGTTGCCGAAAACACCAGTTTTGCAGAATTAAAAGGTCTGTTGATTAATTTGCTCACTGAATTTTTTGAAAAAGATTTAAAAGTACGTTTCCGTCCATCCTATTTCCCATTCACTGAGCCAAGTGCTGAAGTGGATATTATGGATGAGCGTGGTCGTTGGTTAGAAGTTTTGGGCTGTGGCATGGTACATCCAAATGTATTACGTGCTGCAGGTATTGATCCTGATAAGTACAAAGGCTTTGCTTTTGGTTTAGGGGTAGAGCGTTTTGCAATGTTACGTTATGGCATTAATGACTTACGTATGTTCTACCAAAATGATGTGCGTTTCTTACGCCAGTTTGCCTAAACAGTTTTTCAGGATTAAATAAGGTTTATACACATGAAAATTAGTGAAAATTGGTTACGCACGTGGGTTAATCCAGCAATTGATAGCAATACATTGTCTGATCAATTGACCATGCTTGGCTTAGAAGTTGATGAGTTAGCGCCTGTGGCAAAGCCATTTACAGGCGTGGTTGTTGGTGAAGTTCTGACGGTTGAGCAGCATCCAGATGCAGATCGTTTGCGTGTCACGACTGTAAATGTTGGTTCGGGTGAGCCATTACAGATTGTTTGTGGGGCGCCAAATGTTCGTGTGGGGATGAAAGCACCTGTTGCCACCATTGGTGCAGTGTTACCAGGCGATTTCAAAATTAAAAAAGGCAAGCTTCGTGGTATTGAATCACAAGGCATGCTATGTGGTGCTTCTGAAATTGATTTAGAAGACAAGATTGATGGCTTGTTAGAGCTTCCTGCTGATGCACCTGTTGGCATGAATATCCGTGAATATTTAAAACTTGATGACAATGTGATTGACATCAGTATCACGCCAAACCGTGGTGACTGTTTTAGTATTCGTGGTATTGCACGAGAAATCGCAGTAATCAATCAGTTGAAGATGAATGAACCTGATATTCAACCTGTTCCTGCAACCATCACTGATGAAAAAGCAGTCATCATCACGACTGAAGGTACGCCGCGTTATTTAGGTCGTATTATCAAAAATGTGAATGTGAAAGCCCCTACACCAGAGTGGATGGAACAAGCTCTAGCTCACTCAGGTATTCGTACCCATAGTATTTTGGTTGATATTACCAACTATGTGTTACTTGAGTTGGGTCAACCAATGCATGCTTTTGATTTGACGAAGATAAAAGGTTCGATTCAAGTCCGTCAAGCTCAGCCAAAAGAAAAATTGATGCTGCTAAATGATCAAGAAGTTGAATTGCAAGATGACATCATGGTCATTGCGGATGATCAAAAAGCATTGGCGATTGCTGGCATCATGGGAGGCTTAGACTCTTCTGTTACGGATGAAACACAAGATATTTTCTTAGAAAGTGCATTTTTTGCACCTTTAGCAATAGCTGGTCGTGCGCGTCGTTTTGGCTTACATACTGATTCATCACAGCGTTATGAACGTGGCGTTGATTTTGAATTGCCAATCATCGCGATGCATCGTGCATGTGAGTTGATTCAGACATTTGCTGGTGGTGAGTTTGGTCCAATTACGGTTGCTGAACAAGTGGCTTTATTGCCAACGCGTGAAGCGATTCAGTTAAAGCAGGCTCAAGTGGATCAACTACTGGGTTATGAGGTCGCGGGTGATTTTATCGCAGATGCGTTGATGCGTTTAGGTTGTGTGGTTGAAACGACAGCACAAGGTGAGTGGAATGTGATTCCTCCATCGCATCGTTATGATATCGCAATCTATCAAGACTTAGTTGAAGAAGTTGCACGTATTCATGGCTATGACAACATCCAAATCAGTTTGCCAAAGATTGATGTGAAGTTAGAGAAGTATCAAGATCGTTTTGAAATTGCACAACTACGTCAAACCGTAGCAACTTTAGGCTATCAAGAAGCGATTAGTTTTAGTTTTGCTGATGCAAAATTGGAAAAACAACTGAATCCAGCTGTACAGCCCTTGATGTTGGCTAATCCGATTTCAAGTGATCTAGCTGCGATGCGTAGTACGTTACTTTCAAGCTTGATTCCTTGTGTGCAATATAACTTGAATCGTCAACAACATCGTGTCCGCTTCTTTGAGTTAGGCTTACGTTTTGACTATCAAGGTGCAAAAGATATCCATGATCTTAAGCAGATTCCAACGTTGGCATTGATTGCTGTGGGTTCACTTGCACCTGAATCATGGCATGTAAAACCTCAAGCAATGGATTTCTTTGATTTTAAAGGTGAAATTGAAGAAATTTTGGCAGCAGGTCGAGTGAAGGCAGAGTTTGCTCGTACGCAGAGAGCATGGCTACACCCAGGACAATCAGCTGAAATTTTGGTAAATGGACAGTCAATTGGTTACTTGGGACGTTTGCATCCTTCTTTGGAAAATGATTTAGATTTGGGTACAACATGGGTTGCTGAGCTAGATCAGCAAGCAGTTTTGCAATCTTATGTATCTAATTTTACAGAATTATCACGTTTTCCATCGGTTAGACGTGATATTGCGCTTTTAATCTCTGATAATATTGAAGTGAAAGATATTCAGCGCATGATTGAACAAACAGGTGGTGAGTTACTTGACTCCACATGGTTGTTCGATGTGTATACGGGGCAAGGGGTTGAACAAGGCAAGCGCTCTTTAGCTTTTGCATTGTTGTGGCAACATCCGGCTCGTACGCTTGAAGATGCTGAAATCAAATCTGGTATGGATAACATTATTCAAGTGTTGGAAAACACTTATCAAGCGACATTGAGGGCCTCATGACAGCATTAACAAAAGCAGATATGGCGGACCATTTAAGTGAGCTAACGAGTTTAAATCGTCGTGAAGCAAAACAAATGGTCGAGTTGTTTTTTGACGAAATTAGTCAGGCATTAATTTCTGGCGAACAAGTCAAACTTTCTGGATTCGGTAATTTTGAGCTACGTGATAAGCGTGAGCGTCCTGGACGTAATCCTAAAACGGGTGAGGAGATTCCAATTTCTGCGCGCCGTGTAGTAACGTTCAGAGCAGGTCAAAAATTTAGACAGCGTGTGGGGAACGAGCAGGTCGATTGATCTGCTTTTTCATCTTAACTTTTTGAATCTCAGAAAGTATAGGCGTAAAAAAAGAGAACCAAAGGTTCTCTTTTTTATAATCTATAAATAGATTATTGAGCAGCAGAAGCTGGAGCAGCTTCAGATGCAGCAACAGCAACTTCAGAAGCAGCAGCAGCAACTTCAGTTTGAGCTTCAGAAGCAGCAGCTACAGCTTCAGAAGCAGCAGCAGTTGCGTCAGTAGCAGGTGCTTCTTCTTTCTTAGAGCAACCAACGAAAGCTAAAGTAGTTGCAACAGCAGCAATAACAGCAAATTTTTTGAATAACATGGCATCACTCTCATAAAATTGTGAGATTAAAAAGAACCTGAGTTAGTCTGTTTGTGCTTTTATTTTTCCTAAAATTTTTAGGAAATAACGCAGGGAGCAGCCTAACTAGTCAGTTGCTATCCTATCAAAGCGCATCATGAATTACTACTATTCTGTCTGGCAAAACGTCAAAAATGGACAAAAATTGGTTATTTTTTGATAGAAAATAACTATGGATTAGTGTTTATAAATCGGAGATATTGAACAAAATGCTTTTGAGGGTATATTTATTTATATTTAAATCAATTGGATAGTGGATTTTGATAAAAACAAGGTAAATTGTAACCATTATGTAACCATGTCAACCAAATAACAACAGCCACCATAAAGGTGGCTGCTTTGGGTCGCACAGTAGATTAGTTTGCTGCTTTGCGTTTCATCTGATCAAAAAAGTCATCATTGGTTTTGGTTTCTTTCATGCGATCTAGTAAGAACTCCATTGCTGCTAACTCATCCATTGGATGAAGCAGTTTACGGAGAATCCATACTTTACGAAGGTTATCTTCGTCCATGAGGCGTTCTTCACGACGTGTTCCTGATTTTTTGATATTCATTGCAGGGAAAACGCGTTTTTCAGCAATACGGCGATCAAGTGTGATCTCTTGGTTACCTGTACCTTTGAATTCCTCATAGATCACATCATCCATTTTACTGCCAGTTTCGATCAAAGCAGTAGAGATGATGGTGAGTGAACCACCTTCTTCGATATTACGGGCTGCACCAAAGAAACGTTTTGGTCGTTCTAATGCGTGTGCATCTACACCACCCGTCAAGACTTTACCTGAAGATGGAATCACGGTGTTGTATGCACGAGCTAGACGTGTAATCGAGTCAAGCAGAATCACGACATCTTTTTTATGCTCGACTAAACGTTTTGCTTTTTCGATGACCATTTCTGCAACTTGTACGTGACGAGCAGGTGCTTCATCAAATGTAGATGCAACCACTTCACCACGGACAGTACGTTCCATTTCTGTTACTTCTTCAGGACGTTCGTCGATTAAAAGTACGATAAGAAAAACTTCTGGATTATTACGGACGATCGATTGAGCGATGTTCTGTAATAACATGGTTTTACCCGCTTTAGGCGGTGCAACAATGATTGAACGTTGACCTTTACCGATTGGAGCAACTAAATCGACAACACGTGCTGTTAAATCTTCAGTTGTACCATTCCCCAACTCCATAACAAGTTGTTCAGTTGGGAATAGAGGCGTTAAGTTTTCGAATAAAATTTTATTACGTGAGTTTTCAGGTGTGTCGTAATTAATTTGGTTGACTTTTAATAAGGCAAAGTAACGCTCACCTTCTTTTGGTGGGCGAATCGTACCAGTAATCGTGTCACCTGTACGTAAGTTAAAACGACGAATTTGGGATGGACTGACATAAATGTCATCTGGTCCAGCTAAATATGAACCAGCAGCGGAGCGTAAAAAACCAAAACCATCAGAAAGGATTTCGAGAACGCCATCACCAAAAATTTCTTCGCCATTCATCGCATGGCGTTTTAAAATAGCAAAAATAATATCTTGTTTGCGGTTACGTGCCATGCCTTCAAGGCCCATAAACTCCGCAATTTTAATGAGTTCGCCAATGGGTTTTTTCTTGAGTTCAGTTAAGTTCATAAGTGGTCAGACAGAATGGAATAAGTGGAGGACTACGTTAAGGGAAGAATAAAAAATCGACCGCGTACATACATGCTGAGGTAATTGTATTTAAACAACCACGATTCAGTAGTCTGGTTCATTGTTTCAGAGAGAAATGTGAAAACAATTGTTATTGCCGAGCGGCGATCTTATGTTTTGTGTCTTGTAAGAAGCGCAATGAAGTAGATTCCATTCAAAGCTTCTTGATCGAGAAATATAGACCTAATTGGCTGTGTTGTCAATGTTTACCGCGGACTACGCTGTTCAATAAAAACGTAGTTCCGCAGATAGACATAAAAACATCTATAAATTAGATGTTTTGATCGATAAATGCTGCAAGTTTAGAACGCGGTGCTGCACCAACTTGTTGAGCAACGACTTCACCGTTTTTAAACATAAGTAATGCTGGGATATTACGGATGTTGTATTTCACAGCTGTTTCTTCGCAAGCAGTAACATCAACTTTGACGATTTTGACTTTGCCTTCGTACTCATTTGATAGATCTTCAAGTACAGGTGCGATTGCTTTACAAGGCGCACACCAGCCAGCCCAGAAATCAACAAGAACGGGAGTTTCAGCATCTAAAACATCTGCTTGGAAGTTTTCATCAGATGTATTAACAATAGTCGCAGACATGGGATTGCTCCAAATTTTTTAAAAAAAGTATCAATTCAATTTCAGAGTGAATATTACATTGCTACGTGAGGGTCTGTCGATATTTCATGAATGTATGCCTCATTCGTGTTGTTTTAGCCTATAACGCAAAGCATACCTGAAGTATCAACAGACCCTATTTATGTAAGGGTTGATTACGATTATTCAAGTTTCGAAGTAAAAAGTCTAATGGTTGCTCACGATGCCGATCATCGACTTATACAATGATTTATGCAAGAAAAGTGAAATACCTGGTTTTTATTGATGAAAATGACTTTAAAATTCTAAGCGTGTGAATTACTCTAATGCGTGAATTGAGCATGGGTTTATATAAATAATGTCTGATTTTCTGATTGATGAGGAATTACTTGCTGCGATTGATATGGGATCAAATAGTTTCCATCTCGCAATAGCTCGTGTTGATCACGGTGAAGTGAAAAAAGTTGCTTCAATGTCAGAAAAAGTACAGTTAGCTGCTGGACTCGATGAAAATAAAAATTTAACTGAAGCTGCACAGCAAAGAGGCTTAGCTTGTTTGGCGCGTTTTGTTGGGCGTTTGAGTTCAGTTCAGCCGAATCGTTTGAGGATCGTAGCAACGAATGCACTTAGACAAGCGAAAAATGGACATGAATTTATCCAGAAGGCTGCTGAAATTTTACCTAAACCCATTGAAATCATTGCAGGTCGTGAAGAAGCGCGTCTGATCTATCTTGGGGTTTCCCATACCATGGCCAATGGTGGACGTCGTTTGGTGGTCGATATTGGTGGTGGTTCAACTGAGTTTATCATCGGTGAGAAATTTGAACCGCTACATACTGAGTCCTTGCAAATGGGCTGTGTGGCATATAGCAAAGCCTACTTCGCTGATGGTGAGATTTCAACCAAAGCTTTTGACAAGGCAGTAGTTGCTGCACGCAAAGAAATGTCAGGTATTGCCAATACTTATAAATCCGTTGGTTGGGATACCGTGGTCGGTTCGAGTGGTACCATTAAAGCTTGTCGCCAGATTTTAGTGCACCTTGGATGGAGTGATGAGCAAGAAAATCTCACCCGAGAAGGACTTTATAAATTAAAAGATCGTTTACTCAAATTTAAGCATACATCTGAAATTGACTTTGAAGGTCTACGCGAAGATCGTCGAGCAGTTTTGCCAGCTGGGGTGGCGATTTTGTATGCAATTTTTGATGTATTAGATATTGATAAACTTGCTTATTCGGATGGTGCATTACGCGAAGGTGTCATGTATGACTTACTGGGTCGTTTCCAACATGAAGATATTCGTGATCGTAGTGTTCAAGCATTGATGGGACGTTACAACGCTGATCCTAAGCAAGCAGAACGTGTCGTCAAAACTGCGCAACATTTATTTGATCGTGTTGCTGATGCCTTAAATTTAACGACTGAAGACAGTGACTTACTGCGTCGTGCCGCTTATTTACATGAAATTGGTTTAGCAATTAGTCATGGCGGATATCATCGACATGGAGCATATTTATTGCAACATTCGGATATTCCAGGCTTCTCTCAAATTGATCAAAATCATCTTTCACATCTCGTTTCGCATCATCGACGTAAGTTACGTGCTGATGCAAAAAATGATGTTTTTAAGGTGGGAGGAAAGCATTTAGTCTATCTTTGTCTATTACTTCGCCTAGCTGTTTTACTTAACCATAGTCGTAGCGATCAGATGCTTCCTGCCATTGAACTGAGTGTGGTAAATGATCAACAATGGCAATTGAGCGTATCTGGCGATGCTAAACAATGGCCTTTGTTAGTTGCTGACTTGCATGATGAGCAAGTGCAATTTAAAAATTGGGACATTGAGTTAAATATTCAGTCAGACAAATTTGTTGATTAACATAAGGATTGTTGACCTTTGAGTTAATTATACGCGGCTTATAAAGTGTCAATATACCTTATATCCTTGTTAGGGATTTTCTACGACGTATGAAAAATAAAGCGACTCAGTCCAAGGCTTGGACTACGGTTCAAATTGCACGCCATCCTGAGCGTCCGCAATTTCTTGATTATGTAAGTGAAATTTTTACCGAGTTTGATGCACTACATGGTGATCGTTTATTTGGTGATGATGGTGCAATGATTGGTGGCTTGGCTCGTTTTGACGGTCGTCCAGTCATGGTGGTTGGTCAACATCGTGGACGAAGTACTCGTGAAAAGTTACAGCACAACTTCGGTATGTGTAATCCTGAAGGATACCGTAAATCGCAACGTTTACTGGATATGGCTGAACGGTTTAATTTACCAGTATTTACCTTTGTTGATACTATGGGTGCTTATCCTGGCGTAGGTGCTGAGGAGCGTGGTCAAGCAGAAGCGATCGCGACCAGTTTGGCACAACTTTCTAGTTTAAAAGTTCCTGTAATTGCCACTGTATTGGGTGAAGGTGGTTCGGGTGGTGCGCTTGGTATTGGTGTTGCTGATCGTGTGATTATGTTGTCACATAGTATTTATTCAGTGATTTCTCCTGAAGGTTGTGCATCTATTTTATGGAAAACAGCTGAAAAGGCAGCACAAGCTAGTGAAGCATTAGCATTAACTGCTGATAAATTAAAGGCTTTAGGTATTGTTGAATACGTTGTGGATGAAGGTGAAGGTGCACATTTAAATCCTGAAAAAGTCATGCATGACCTAAAAGATGTGTTAAAACAAGCTTTAGATGAATTGCAACCAATGGATGCACAAGCACGATGCGACGCACGTTATCAACGTTTAATGAAGTTTGGCAGCAGCAATTTAGGCATCGCGTCTTAACTCAAGCACAGCATTTTACAGAAAAAACTCAATTCTTAATTGGGTGTAGCGGCGGCATGGATTCCATGCTGTTGCTGTATCTAATGTCTGAAATTTTCCCCAAGCAAATCCGTGCGATTTATATTGATCATCAGCTACAGCAGATGAGTGCTGAATGGGGAATACTTGTACAACAGCAGTCTGAAGCTTTGAATATCCCTTGTATTATTCAAAAAGTATCTGTTGATGCAGGCAATTTAGAACAACAAGCACGGCATGCCCGTTATCAAGCGTATCAACAACATTTAGATGGCCATGAAATTCTTGTGCTGGCACATCATCAACAGGATCAAGCTGAAACTTTATTACTTCGGTTATTTTCTGGGGCTGGTGTTAATGGGTTGGCTGCAATGCAGCAAATTGACAATCGAAAAGATTTTACCATTTGGCGACCTTTCTTAGATTTAAGCCGAGAACAGATTGAACAATGGTCAAATCAACTCGGCTTTGAATATGTGATTGATCCGACCAATTCGGATATTCATTATGATCGAGCGTGGTGTAGAGAGGAGTTATGGGGCGTTTTAGAGAAACGCTTTCCCAAGATGCAGTCGGCTGTGGCACGGACAAGTTATTTAATGCAGGATGCTGCTGAAATCTTGGATGATGTGTTAAAGGCAGATTATCAGCAATGTGTTGTCGATCATCAGCTTGATTTAGAGCAGTTAGCTCAGCTTTCCGCTGCACGGCAACGCCAATTACTTTCAGCTTGGATTAAGGGTGATGAGCAATATCGTCCAAGTTATGAGATGGTCAAGCGTCTACAAAATGAAGTTATTTTTTCTAAGCCAGACGCACAGGCTAGTTTGCATATTCATCCATATTATTACCTGCGCTATCAGAAAAGATTATATCGTCTTAGGCATGATGAGCTTTATGCTGAAAAAGTATCGACGATCCCCAATATATCCCCCCTCTGTTTTTTTGCAGGGCAATCTATACAGGTTGCTGCTGGAAAATTTGAAATTATTTCTCAAACAGTTGGGCTTGCGCCAGAATTACTTGGACGAGAATTAAAGTTGCTCAAGCGACAAGGTGGGGAAAAAATTCATCTCTATGGTCGAGTGGGGCATTGGCCGCTAAAAAAAGCGATACAAGAAGCACAGATTTTGCCTTGGTTACGTCATACAATTCAAATATTAGTCGTAGATAATGTTATGCTTGGGGTTTTTAGCCCAAAGGGTTTTTGGTTGGCGCAATCTGAGTATGTGGTACAGAGCGGTTGGCAACCAAGTTTAATTTCTGACTGTAATGGTTTTTCTGATCAGTCTTTTTCATATCACGAGTAGGACATGGCGACTTCATTGAATCAAAATATCTGTTTTATTGGCGGCGGTAACATGGCGCAGGCCTTGATTGGTGGGCTACTTTCACGCGGTTTACCCGTAACACGCATTACAGTTTCAGATCCTGTTGAGCAGATTCGTCAAATATTAGAAGAAAAAGGCGTTCAGACCACCACAGATAATCTCGAAGCGATTAAAAATGCGGATGTGGTTGTTTTGGCAGTTAAACCACAAGTGTTGGCAACGGTATTACAACCATTAAAAGGGCTGTTGTCAGATAAACTTGTGATCTCAATTATTGCTGGCGCAGAGATTCAAACCATTTCAGACTTAATTGGTGGAAGTCAACGAGTTGTTCGAGTGATGCCAAATACACCAGCATTGGTTCAAACGGGTGCGCATGGGATCTATGCTCCAGCGGCAGTAGGGACGCAAGATCGTGAATTAACCAGTCAAATTTTAGCGGCGACTGGTTTGACGATTTGGGTGGATAATGAGGCCCAAATAGATGCAGTGACAGCGGTATCAGGTTCTGGCCCAGCTTACTTTTTCTATTTAATGGAAAGTATGATTCGCGCAGGAAAGAATCTTGGTTTGGATGAAAAAGTAGCAACAGCATTGACTTTGCAGACAGCTTTAGGCGCGGCGCAAATGGCAATAACCAGCTCTAATTCTCCAGCAGAGTTACGTAAAAATGTGACCTCTCCAAATGGTACGACGCAGGCAGCATTAGAGGTGTTTGATCGTGCCCAGATTTCACAGAATATTCAAGCAGCACTTGCAGCGGCTCAAAAGCGTAGCCAAGAGCTAGCGCAAGAGTTGAGTGACAAGACTAAATCGGTTTAAGTAGGATAAGACAATTATGGGTGCAAGTTCTGCGCTAATTTTTGGTGTTTTGATCAATGTTGCAATTTTATTGGTCTTTTTCCGTTTTTTAATGCAATTGGCGGCAGTCAGTCCTTATAATCCTGTGGTGCTTTCCACTGCGAAAGCAACCAAGATTGTAGATATATTTGGTCGTATTTTTCCAACCGTTGGCAAAGGGCGAGTAAATTTAGCAGCATTAATTTTGGTGGTTTTGCTTTATTTCTTGAAAATGTGGGGAGAAAAGCATTTATCGGGTATTGGCACAGGAAGCACCATTTACTTTATCGTTTCGACGATCAAAGAAATGTTATTGTCTTTGGTGACCTTACTTAAATATATGATTTTTGCTTTTATTATTTGTAGCTGGATTATGATGCTTTCACAATTCAGATCGCCATATATTGAGGTTATTCAGGAACTGGTTGAGCCAATTCTTGCGCCATTCCGTAAAGTAATGCCGAATATGGGGATGATTGATTTATCACCGATTCTTGCATTTTTGGTATTGTTTGTTGCTGAAACCATGCTTAGAGCGATTATCTAAGCTTGATTTTAGAATATGAGTCAATAAAAAAGAGATGCTGAGCATCTCTTTTTTATTTCAAGGGATTAGTGTGCAGCGTCCCAATTTTGACCTTGGCCCACTTCTACCACGAAAGGAACTGAAATATCTAAGACAGATTGCATTACCTCCGCAATTTGTTTAGACAGCTCATCTGCAATCGTTTCATCTGCTTCAAATACCAATTCATCATGTACTTGAAGTAAAAGTTTTGCTTGGTCTTTTGGTAAAATTTTATCGACTGCGATCATGGCAAGTTTAATGATGTCGGCGGCACTACCTTGCAGTGGTGCATTAATCGCAGCACGTTCAGCAGCTTGTTTGATCATTTTATTGTTTGCCAAAATATCAGGTGTATACAGACGACGACCTAGAATGGTTTCTACAAAGCCTTGTTCACGAGCAATTTGACGGGTGCGTTCCATATAATCCAAAACGCCCGGATAACGCTGGAAATATCGTGCAATATAGCTACGAGATTCTTCCCGTGTAAACCCTAATTGGCGGGTTAAACCAAATTCAGACATCCCATAAAGCAAACCGAAATTGACGGCTTTCGCTTGACGGCGTTGGTCATTGGTAACATCTTCAATATCAATACCAAGCACTTCCGCAGCAGTACGACGATGTACATCCTGACCTTGTTGGAATGCATGTACAAGCGCATCATCTTGAGAAAAATGCGCCATGAGACGAAGTTCAATTTGTGAATAATCGGCTGCCAACAAGACGCGACCTTCAGGTGCAATAAAAGCTCTGCGGATTTGACGACCAATCGGTGTACGAATTGGGATATTTTGTAGGTTTGGATCGGTTGAAGATAAGCGTCCAGTCGCTGTCAAAGCTTGATGATAGCTTGTGTGTACACGGTGTGTAGAATCATGCGATTGTTCAACCAAGCGATCTGTATAAGTATTTTTAAGTTTAGCTAAACCACGATGCTCTAAAATTACTTCTGCTAAAGGATGCTCGATTTTTTCTAGAATACTTTCACTGGTGCTGTATTGACCAGTAGCTGTTTTTTTACCACCTTTGAGACCTAAACGATCAAATAGCACCTCACCAACTTGTTTTGGAGAGGCGATGTTAAATGCTTCGCCTGCTAATTCGGTGGCTTGATTCTCTAAAGTTTGCATAGTTTCAGAGAATTCAACGCTGAGTTGATCTAGGAATGCGTGGTCAAGCTTAATCCCATCTTCTTCCATACCTGTTAGTACGCGTGCAACAGGCATTTCGATATTATGTAGAATATTGACAAGTTCAGGATGGTGTTTAAGTTTGGCGGATAACACTTCATATAGACGGTAGGTTACATGAGCATCTTCAGCAGCATAGTGTGCAGCAACTTCGAGTTCAATTTGGTTAAAGGATTTTTGTTTCGCACCTTTGCCTGCAATTTGCTCGAAAGTGGTTGTTAAATGGCTGAGATAAACGCGTGCTACATCATCCATACCATGTCGTGTCGCTGCTGCATTCAATACATAAGAAGCGAGCATGGTGTCGAAGTACCAACCTTGGATCGTAATACCATGATTGGCAAAGATGTGAGCATCATATTTTAAATGGTGTCCGATTTTCTTTACTTGTTCATTTTCGAGAATCGGTTTGATCTGTTCCAGAACATGTTCACGATTGAGTTGTTCAGGTGCTCCTTCATAATCATGAGCAACAGGAACATAATAGGCATCATGTGCATCAAATGCGACTGAGAAACCAACAAGTTCAGCAATACGATAATCTAAATTGGTTGTTTCTGTATCAATCGCAAAATGATCTGCTTGTTGCATGCGTTGCAACAATGTCGCCCAATCTGCTTGCGTGAGCACCGTATGATAAGTTGCATCACCTAATTGATCATCTTGACTAGAGAGATTGGCATGATCCTCGGCGATGACTTGCTCAGTTTTCTGTTCTGATTTAACAATACTTTGCGAGGTCTGTTGATATGCAGGCGTATTTGGGTTGTTAGGATGATCCAAAGACTGTAATTGATTACGAAATTCTAATTCAGTATAGAGATCACGTAATTGATTAATATTCGGATTGCTGAGTTTAAGATCATGCCAATCTAAGGCTAAATCAAGATCACAGACTATACTCGCAAGCTGATGGTCAATTTTAATATTGTCCAAATTATCTTTGATATTCTGGCTAATTTTGCCTTTGAGTTGATCTACATTGGCAATGATATTGTCGAGTGAGCCATATTCGGTGAGTAGCTTTGCTGCTGTTTTAGCACCTACGCCAGGAACTCCCATGATGCCATCAGAGGCGTCGCCCATCAACGTAAGATAATCAATAATTTGATGAGGATGTACCCCAAACTTTTCTAAAACACCTGCTTCATCAAGAACACGCTCTTTGAAACTATCCTCTAGCTTTACATGTGGATTTACAAGTTGCGCCATATCTTTATCTCCTGTTGAGATAAGAACATGGTGACCTTCTGAAAGCGCACGTTTGGTTAATGTGCCAATAATGTCATCGGCTTCAGCACCAGGAAGGCTGTAAAGGGGAATGCCTAGTGCTTTGATCAGTGCATGTAAATAAGGAATTTGTTGTGACAACTCCTCAGGCATGCTTGGGCGATCACCTTTATAAATTGGTGATAATTTATGCCTAAAGGTGGGCTCTGGTGTATCAAAAATAACTGCCATGTGCGTCGGTTGAGTGCGACGCATAAGTTTTTGAATCGCAGAACTTGCACCACGTATTGCATTGGTATGTAAGCCAGTAGATGTGGTTAATGGTGGTAATGCGTGAAAAGCACGAAATAAAAAATAAGACCCGTCAACCAAGACAAAAGGTGGCATTGTGCAAATCCTTATTATGAACTGACGGGTATTTTACGTGAAAAAGTCTGGGTTGTCCCTGTTGTGGTGTGATCAGGCGGCGGCTGGTGTCGTTTAAAAATTGCAGAATTTTGTATGTAAAAATAGCTGCTTACCCAGTGATCCAGTAAGATAGATTTAATAAATTTGTCATTATTGATCTAAGCCTATGTATAAAAAAGATAAACAGGGAATTATTATTGTTTTAATTGCATTGACTGTTTTGTTGGGTTTTGCTGTTGCTTTCCAGTGGCAAGCAACAATTGTTGCCGCGGCAATTGGTCTAACTGTCGTTATTGTGCACATTCTTTCTGAGATTCATCAGCGTTTACGCCAATTGGAACAAGCTGCACCGAGTTATTTTGCGCAAACTTCGAGTATCACTGTACAACGAATCATTGTATATAGCGCTTCATTGATTGCGCTTTTTGCTTATGCCAATACGTGGATGTGGTTAGCGGGTGGGGCATTATTGGTACTTACTTTGTGTTTGATTCACACTATAAGTGCATTTCAAACACGTCTTTTGCATTTAGAACAATATCATCAGGTCCAATCTAAAACCGAAACCTTTACAAAGACGCTTCCACAGTTCCAAAATCCAGATTCCTTGACTCAAGCCCCATTACCACAATCGTCATTATCCGCTTCCGGTTCACAATCAGAGCAGCCAGCATGGATGCGTGCTGATCAACCACCTGTGCATGATCAAACCACACAATCCTCTATAGATGAGATGAGTTCAAAACAAATCGAACAACCAACATGGTGGCGACCTGCTGTTGATTGGATGATGCATGGTAATCCTATTTTGCGTGTTGCCGTGGCTGTACTTATGGTTGGGGTTGTCTTATTGCTTCGATTTGCAAGCGAACATTGGCAGTTAAGTTTGGGTGCTAAGCTTGGCTTTATTGCCGCTGCTGGAGGTATAACGACATTTGTAGGATATATATTACAAAAGAAAAATCAGTTATTTGCAGTTGCTTTACAAGGCCTAGGATTGGCAGTCGTTTTTCTGACATTGATCTTCTCACATCATTTTAGTGTGATTGCAAGTCTAACGAGTGCAAGCATTTTATTTGTGATTTTGCTCTCGCTGACTGTTTATCTCAGTCTAAAGCAACAAGCGTTGTATTTGGCACTGTTGGCATTGACCATGGCTTATCTTGCGCCGTTGGTGATTCCGCAACACCATCCAGATGTAGTTTTTCTGTTTTCTTATTACTTCCTTATTAACCTAGCCGTTGCTGTTGTTAATTTTATTCAGCCTTGGAAAATTCTGCATCAAATTGCTTTTTTTGCCACGATGTTAATCGGCGGTGCTGTGATTGGCATTTATGCTGATCGTCAACAGTTTAATACGCTGGATATCATCCTCTGGTTGCATATTGCACTATTTATTTGGTTGAGTGTTCGCTATAGCCAGTTGATGTTACGTGCTCAAAAGCAGCATGATGATGTAAAACTAGATATGCCTCGTTTACAGCCGATTTTAGATATCGGATTGATTTTTAGTGTGCCGGTATTGGGTTTTTCTCTGCATGCTTATCTGATGCATAACTCGACTCAAGCATTGACTTGGGGAGCTGTTGCGCTTGCCTTAATTTATTTAGGTTTAAATATCTGGATTAAGCGCCAATATCCACAGCTTTCGATTTTGGCAAAAAGCTTTTTTATTCTTGCCGTAGTATTTTTGGCACTGATTTTTCCATTGGCCAAAGGTGCACATTGGACTTCAACGGGGTGGGTAATTCAAGGAACTGCTTTAATTGTTTGGGGGGTAACGGAACGTTATCGTCTTAGCCGTTATATTGGGGTTGCCTTAGTGTTGTTAAGCTCAGTGGCATTGATTTTTCAGGTTTGGTCAACTGAGCAATTTCCAATTTTGAGTACTATGATTTATGCATTGGCTCAATTCATTTCAGCATTTTATTTACTACATTATCAGGATGTGGAGAAATATTTCAGTGCACGTATGCTAAGTGGCATATTTGTCATTTTGGGTATGTATGCAGGAGCGATTGCAGGTGTAGAATTCATGCAATGGCAACAACATGGTTTGAGTCCATATTTAGCGATTGCAACTGGATTACTCGTAATTTATAGCTTGCTTGTTGATTACAAAGGCCAAGTCCGTTGGGATCGTATTCAGTTGATCTTATTGGCGGGTCTGTTATTTTTACTTTATGCAGCAAGTTTTGCAGCAAACGTATATGCAGTATGGCATTGGCCAAGTGCTTTAAGTCAGGCCACTTTTGCGCTGGCGGCAGTGCTTCTCAGTCTGATGCTACTTCGTCTCAAATTTTCTAATTCCAAAGTATATACAGATATTTGGTCAACCTTGTTGTGGTTAAGTCTGGCGATTATTGGTTTAGCTCTATTTCCAGCGATGCCGATTGTCGCACTTGCAATTGTTCCACTTCTCTATGGGTTGTGGTCATTTAGCTCAAAACGAATGCAGTTACTTCAACAATTACCTGTTTGGTGCTTAACCTTGTTCTGGTTGTTGTTGATTAGTTTAGATCCTTATTCTGCTGAGCAATATTACTTTTTCCCACTGTTAAATTTTACTGATATTTTCTCATTGTTGATGTTTGCTGGTCTGCTTTGGATTATTTATCACCATGACTTCAGTACTGAACGTTCAATTGAATGGAGCTTCAAAGTCTCGACGATTTTGATGGGATTATTGGTTTTGAGTAGTGTGGTGGTGCGAGCAATGCATCATTATTTCAACACACCACTATGGAGTGTTGAAATTTGGTTGAATGGTGATGTGCAATTAAGCTTAACGTTGCTTTGGGTTATTTTGGCATTTATTTTGATGACTTTTTCTAGTCGCCGCCATCTTCGTCAGATTTGGTTTGTTGGGGCGGCATTATTGGCAATTGTAGTTGCTAAGCTGTTATTACTGGACTTATCTCAAAGTGGTACGTTGACGCGTGTTATTTCATTTATTGGTTCAGGGGCAATTATGTTGGTGATTGCCTATTTAGCGCCATTGCCACCTGCACTTGATCAGATTGAGAAAGAGAGCTGATTAACTCTCTTTCGGTTCTTTTTTGAGTGCTTTCTGATTTGCATATTGATCGATTTCATCATTTTCTAATGGTAGAGGTCGGTCAATTAAGCCCATTTTAGGCACTGGGATTTCGATTGAGTTTTCCAAGAATCCATTGCGGACACGTTCTTGCATTTCATCGCGTACTTTCAATGCATTTTCTTGACGACACCACACAGAAAATAAAAGTTCAATGGTTGATTCTCTAAATGCTGTAACAGCGACTGCGGGTTTTGGATCATCCATGACTAGTGGATATTTTGTAGCAACTTCCAATAGAACTTGTCTGACTTTAATAATATCTTCATGGAAATTAATCGCCAATGTGATGGGAATCCTTCGTATCGGATACTTTGATAAATTCATTACTGGAGTTCGAATCAGTTGTTCATTGGGGAGGCGAATATAGACATTATCCAAAGTCAGGAGTTTGACTGATAAGAGGTCGATTGAGATGACTTCACCTTCAATAGTCTGACCACGAATGAGCGTGATTTGAATGGTATCACCTACTTCAAATGAGCCTTCACCAATCAAGAATAGACCGCTAATCAAGTTGGTGGCAGAAGTCTGTGAAGCAAAACCCAAAGCTACAGTTAAGATACCCGCTGCACCTAAGAAGACGCTAAGTTTAAAGCCAGCTTCTCTCAAGCTGGTCATAATGAATAACAAGAAAATAAAGTAAAAAATACCCCGACGCCACAGTAAGCGTTGGTGTGCATTGAAACGGCTGCCAATCGTGCGGATAAAAGCATTGGATACTAATCGAGCGATCACAAACCCGATAAAACACAAAATAATCGCGACTGCGATTTCACTGAGCCGTTCAAAATTAATATTGGTGAAAATACTGGTGAGGTTGCTAGCAACATCTTTTGGAATATTAGTATCTGGCATAGCAACCTCTTAAAAGAATGAATCAAACATATTTAAAAAAGTACTATTGGGTGAGCGTGGAGGATGAATATAAGTGACTTCACCTGCCTGATGTGGTGTTCGATTTTCAATTCGAATACGAACTAACTCTTCACCATCATAATAAACTTTAATTTTCGAGGTCCATAGTCGTCCAGTGCCTTCACTATAGAATAGCGGCAGTGCAGGAACGGGGACATTCATTCGATCAAAACGTAATTGGTGATGACTGGTGTTGTGAAATTCAATCGGTGTAACGGCTCGAAAGGCACGGGGTGGTAATAAGTTGAGATCAGTTCGACCATCAACAGAAGTGGCATAACAAACTTCACCTTGTTGAGGGCTTTTACCAAACCAAGTGTCTTTAGGTTGAATGACAGGAATGTCGAATAACGGTTCGGTTAAGCCATCCACCAAGCCTGCAATCCATAACGGTGTACTGATATAGAGCGTACCACGTTGACCTGCGGGGATATAAATCGGATCGACGGGCTTAATTACCACAGATCGATCTGCTAAGCGAGGCATTAAATGAAAGCTATCATTGGTTTTGTGAAACATATAGCGTTCAATTTTTGCAGGGTGTGGCATTGCAAACTCTGTATCCAGCAACGCTTGCCATTGCTGCTCATAGTCATGCTGAGATTGAGGGCGATGATACTCTAGACGCCATTCTTTGATTCCACGGGTAAGGCGGAATAGCAATGAACCGAATTGCCAAGCTTTGGCTTGCTGAATATCGAATTTTTGTTCGCCCCACCACTTCAAACTGTTTGAATGTGGAGTTTCGTATTGATTATTTTGAGACAAGATGCAAAATTCCTTTGTGAGTATGCTAAACAGACTTCACGCTGTAATCTGCTTAGAGTACACTCAATACTTTCTCTTATCATTATTTGTGTGATGCAAATACTTAAACAAATACAAATTCCTTATAGTTTTGCCAAACGTCATGGTGTTTTGTTCCGTTACGAAGGCGATCAAGTTTTTATTGTGCGGCGTAAGGATACTGCGCGAATTGCTTTGCAGGAAGCTCGACGAATTTTGGGGAAGTCGGGACATGATCAATTGTGTACCGATCAAGAGTTTCATGCCTTATTAAGTTCGAGCTATGCAGGGGATACAGGTGAGTCGCAGCAAGTTGCGGCGGGCTTGGAAGCTCATCCTGATTTATTGAGTCTCGCTGATCAAGTACCTGAGGCTGAAGATTTAATGGATCAAGAAGATGATGCGCCAATCGTCAGGTTGATCAATGCCTTATTGTCCGAAGCGATTCGAGTAAGCGCATCTGATATTCATATCGAAGCTTTCGAGAAAAAACTTTCAGTACGTTTACGAGTGGATGGTCAGCTTCGAGAAATCGTACAACCACGCCGTGAATTAGCACCGTTATTGGTTTCACGTATCAAAGTCATGGCAAAGTTGGATATTGCTGAAAAGCGTATCCCTCAGGATGGTCGTATTTCATTACGTCTTGCTGGGCGTGAAGTCGATGTGCGTGTTTCAACATTGCCATCATCGCATGGTGAACGTGTGGTAATGCGTTTGTTGGATAAGCAAGCTGGGCGTTTAAATATGACCCATTTAGGCTTAATGCAAAATGATTATGATCGTTTGACTCAGTTGGTGCATCGTCCTCATGGCATTATCTTGGTAACTGGACCAACAGGTTCGGGTAAAACCACTACTTTATATGCCGCCCTCTCTGATCTGAATGACAATACGCGCAATATTCTGACGGCTGAAGACCCAATCGAATATCAATTGGAAGGCATTGGGCAAACGCAAGTGAATACCAAAGTGGATATGACCTTTGCACGTGCACTCAAAGCGATGTTACGTCAAGATCCTGATGTGGTGATGGTGGGGGAGATCCGTGATTTAGAAACTGCGGAAATTGCAGTACAAGCCTCTTTAACGGGTCACTTGGTGTTATCAACGCTACATACCAATACTGCAATTGGTGCGGTGACACGCTTAAAAGATATGGGAATTGAACCCTTCTTGCTGGCAAGCTCATTGATTGGTGTGATTGCACAGCGTCTTGTGCGTACCTTATGTCCACATTGTGTGACTTGGCGTAAAGCTGATGCTTTTGAGCGGCAAGTCTTTCAACATCTAAAAGTAGATGAGCATATGGAGCTGCCAGAACCTCATGGTTGCGATAAATGTTCACATGTAGGTTTTAGTGGACGAACTGCGATTTATGAAATTGTTCCTGTCGATGAGTCAATGCGCCGTTTGATTCATGGTAATGCTGCTGAATACGAGTTGGAAAATCATGCACGTCGTCAAGCTGCGTCTATTCGTGATGATGGCTTATTAAAGGTATTGGCAGGTAAGACCACTTTAGAGGAAGTCTTACGAGTTACCAATGAAGCTGCTGAAGAGTAAGCTTTAATTAAGATTATAAAAAAACAGCATGCTAATGCATGCTTGTTTTTTTATCATGTAGTTAAGCAGTTACGACATTAAAATTCACATCGATATTATTGCGTGTCGCATTTGAATAAGGGCAGACGATATGCGCTGCTGCTACAAGTTGTTCAGCCTCAGCCTGTTCCAAGCCAATTAGATACACATTCAATGTGACTTCGATCCCAAAACCATTCGGAATGGGGCCAATCCCAACTTCACCTTCGACATAAGCATCTTGGGTAATTTTCAATTTATCTCGGTTTGCGACAAACTTCATAGCACCTAAGAAACATGCTGAATAACCGGCAGCGAAAAGCTGTTCAGGATTGGTTACTTCACCACCAGCACCGCCCATTTCTTTTGGTACACCTAATTTGACATCCAATACACCATCAGAAGAGGTGGCACGACCATCACGACCACCAGTCGCTTTTGCTTTTGCGCGATAAACAACTTGTTCAAGAGACATAATTCTTATTCCTAATAATACTATTCAATGCCATTTGATCGTACTTGATCTAAATTAAAATACAAGTCAGCAAACGTTGCTATACCCTTAAAATAAAAAAGCATAAGTGCTGAGACTTATGCGAATACTGAAAGAAAGATTACAAGAAAAAATTACCATAAGTCTGCAATTTTTTTCATCAGGCGAGCACGATAGCGTGCTGTTGGATTGTTGGCATTATTCTGGACTTCGTTTTCATAATATTGTTGCCATGCACGAATCATTTCCAGTGTTGTGCCTTTTTGTTTAATAATCACCACATCTTCACGTTGAATATAATCTAGACGCTGTCTCGCACCTTCTGGACCTGTACCCCAGCCAATAACCCACTGACCAAATGCATTTAAAGATAAATTTTGTGGTGTCATTGAATGAGTGGATGTCGGTGTTGACTCGTGTGTATTTTCATCTACTGATGTTGCGTATAGCTGTGTAGTAGCCCCAAGAAGTAAAAATGCTGCAATCAATCTAAACATGAATTAAAGCTTAAAATAAAAATGGTCGTGAGTGGTGATTAAATCAAAGCACAATTTTGCTTTGGTTTTAAGTCATTTAATCATTTGTATTAAATCACGATTTAATCCCAGCATATAGCTGAAAATTGACCAGTTCAGTCAGATTTAAATTTTTCAATTATGCGGATCACAAGTATTTGGGATAAAAATTAATAGTTCAATAATCGACGATGTTGCATCAATGGCATTGAGAGACGAATAGTCTTTTGTTCTGTTAGATCAATTGCACTGGTAATTAAAGCATGACCTTCAGTGTTCACCATTTGCAGGAGCTGTCCACGGCTATCTGTTATAGCTGCATGTCCCCATGTTTGGCGTTGTTGCCCATGCCATCCTTGTTGTGCTGCACCAAGAACATAGCATTGGCTGTCCATCGCACGTGCTTGAAGCAGTAGTTGCCAATGCAACTGACCTGTCGTGTAAGTAAATGCTGCAGGTGCTGTTAGAATATTGGCTCCTTGTTGGCGCAGTGTTAGAGCTAGCTCAGGGAAGCGCAGATCATAGCAGACCATAAGACCAATATTGCAAAAAGGCGTTTTGGCAATAACGGTTTTATCACCTGGTTCAAAAAACTTTGATTCTTGATAACCGCCTACAGCATCACCGACTTGAACATCAAATAAGTGAATTTTGTCATAACGTGCTTCAGTACCTTCAGGACTAATGCATAAACTTACCGTACGAACCCGACCGTCAGAAATGATTGAGCCATTAGGGCGGTATGGACAAGGAAGTGTGCCAGCGATAATCCAGATCTGATGACGATGTGCTAAATCTTCTAAACGTTTTTGAATACTTTCAAATTGTTCTGCAGTCTGACGTTGTTTACCTGCGGCAAAACAAACAAAGTTTTCAGGAAAAACGATTAGCTCAGCAGCTTGATCCTTACTTTGTTGAATCAATGATTCGATAATAGAGAAATTTAATTCAATATCATCTTGGGAGTTCATTTGCACAACGGAAAGTAAGGTCATAAGCTAGCCGAAATATATAATTTAATGATTAAGCATTTTGCTTGTGATCATCATTACTCAAGCAGTCTTGTTCTTTTTGCAACTGTTTAACCAGTGGTTCAAACATATTCTGGTTGTTTTCATTTAAGCGCATCAGCGTTTTGTGCGCATCAAGTACAGTATTTAACATAGCACTATGTGTGACATGTTCTTCTGTAAGCTCTAAAGTACATACATTTGGATCGCCACAATAATTTAAAATCACAAATACTTGCCCTAAGCCCATACTATTGGCCAAGGTTGTAATATCTGGATTCGTTGAAAGCATGACAGCTTGTATGTTGTGAGCTTGCTTAAGCTTTAAACCTAATTTTGCCAGTATGCCTAAAACAGTACTGTCAATAAATGTGGTTTGGGTTAAGTCAACGATTGCACCAACAACATTTTGCTGCTGTTCAATTCGGTTGAGTAGTTTGTCTAGACTTATACAAGAGTGAGCACGCACTTCGCCAATAAGCTTGAAAATATGCGTTCCGTTCAAACTTGCATATTCAACATGACCTGTTGACATATAAATGCCATTTTCAGAGAAAGGATATAAAATTATCCCATAGTGATATTCTAGACACAAGTGCTTGGATGGTGTGACTTGCTTAAAATATTGATTTTAAAGTTAATTCAATCGACAGAGGCTTAGGATTGCTATATCGTCAGCAACATGTTCAGGAGCTTGGAAAGCATTGTTCTGAAGATGTTCAACTAATTGGTTGAACTGATCATTGAGCCTGCCATCAAAAGGTTCTAATGCGCCATCTGAGCATAAAATAAACCGTGCTTGAGGGTTGAGGATGCAATGATGTTCTTCCACGTCTAGTTCTTCTGTAAGACCTAAAGGAAAACTACTTGTGGTTAAAATTTGTGGTGGTTGGTTTGGTTCAAAAATAATTGGAGGGGGGTAGTGCCCCGCACTAGACCAACGTACTTCATTGGTTTCTAAATTTAGAATAGCAGCAACCATTGTAATATGTTTTTCAATATTTTCTTGCATCAACATGGCATTCAGTTTTTTTATCAGTTGACTTGGTGTTTTTGAACGACCATGAAAGGCAGCCATCCATGAAGTCAATAAACTACTCGTCACACCATGCCCAGAAACATCCGCAAGATAAAATAAGACTTCTTTATCATTCAAACGCCAATAATCATACCAATCACCTGACAAATAGGCAGAGGGTTGGAAAAAAGATTCAAATTGATAATTTGGCAGTGTGATTGGGTTTGGCAATAAGCGTTTTTGTAGTTCAGCTGCTGAAGGCAAATCTCGACTATCTTGATTGCGTTTGTATTGGGCATCAATTTTAAATAAAGCGTGTTTAGGATTTTTAGGCAAATTGTCCCACATCCAACCAGCTAAAGCTCCCATTTCCCAAGCTTGAGCCAAGGCAGCGCCTTCATGCTCGAAAGCGAGCACAATCGTTGGGAGTTTCCACTGATATTTTAAAAAATCTTGTACATCAGCAATCGCAATAATCGTTTGATCGTATAAATCTAAATCATGAACTTGAATGATTTGTAGAGTCGGTAACTCTGTTAAAGCTTGATCTAAGAAAGGTATTGAGCGCGTAGGTTGGATGAAATACATAGACGAATAGTCAATCCTTTGGGTGATCATTTTTTAATTCATCATAGATGAAAGATGACCTAAAACATAGTGTTACTATAGTCGAAATGACATAGTAACACTGAAGTTTGTAAGACAATATTATTAATCAATTATTCAGTATCACTATCGAGTGAAGTATCGTCATCAAAATCATCTTCTCCATTTACAAAGGAAATATCATTCGCATCACCTCGTTTCTCAGCGATTTGGAATGCTTTACGCTGTAAATAAAAATCACGAATCATGGAATATTTATCGCCTCTAAGCGTTTCTTCAATATCTAGAATTTGTGACCGCGTATCAATGGCTTGTAATACATTAGTTGACCAATAAATGCCGTCTTGATCATCAAGTAGATATTTTTGGGGACGACCAAAACTATCAGCTGCTAGGCCAGCGCCATCACGAAAAGTACTTGGACCAAAAAAAGGCAACATGACATAAGGACCAGAAGGGACTCCATAATAGCCTAATGTCACACCAAAACTTTCTTCTTCAGTTTGTAAACCTAAGCGGCGTGCCGGATCGGCAAAGCCTAAAGTTGTTAATGTGTTGATGGTAAAGCGGCCTAATGTTTTTGCAGCACGACTAGGTTTGCCTTGAATAATTTGGTTTACAGCATTCCAAGGTTCGCCTAAATTTTTTCTAAATTGGCGATAAGGGCTGCGAACAGGTTCTGGAACTTTAGCTGCGTATTGTATAGCGACAGGTTTGAGTAAATTACGATCTAGAGCATCGTTAAAAGTAAAAATTTTTCGATTTAATCCCTGCAAAGGATCTTTTACCTCATCTGGTTGGGCTGCATTTGCATTTACTTTTAGATCATCTTTGGTTAAGTGTTTTAAATCTTTGATTGCTTGAATTGTGGTTATTCTTTGAGCTGTTGGGCTTGCAGTTGCTTCTGTAGCTGAGCTCGTTGCGTTTGCTACTTCATTTTGAGCAAATACGGATGAACATGCTCCAGCAGTTAACAACCCAAGCAAGATAAAATTGGAGTAATGCATATAAATCCTTAATCGCTTTGAGCGAAATACTGTCATAAAGTGATTGCGTCACTCAACGCAATAGCTATGTAAAAGGAATACGATTTAATTATTCACTCTTTATTAAAGCAAATTCACTAACAAAATATAAGAAGAAATGTAAATTTGATCTAAAAACGTTCACTTGATAATAAAAAATAGATGAGGGTGTTGCATTGGGTAAG